>CAYXTY010000011.1:952-16571 GCA_964468505.1 uncultured Gammaproteobacteria bacterium | reverse complement strand
AATTTCGAGGTATTGATACTCAGGGTGCTTCTTTCCTGCCATGTGTTAATTTATATGCTTTTGGGAGCCATTTTTCAACCCGATAAAACTGTATCAAACTTGTTTTTCGCGTTTGGTGGCGCTGACGCGGCCGCCTTGCCATTGGCCTCTATATTTAGAGCCCTCCCCTTTTATTTCGTGGAAAATTAGATGAGTAAAACGCGCTCCCATTTCTATTTCTACCGTGATGGGTCCTTCGTTTTTAAGACCGAATGTAAGTTCCCCACTGTATCCAGGCTGAATTGGACCTGTTCTTATAAACAATCCTGAACGGAAAGTTGTGGTACGGGGAAGAATTACCGCTGATAAGTCTAAAGGCAAATTTATTTTCTCAATTGTTTTTACTAAGAAAAAATCTCCAGGTTTTATTTTAATACTACTTGGTTTTTTTGGATCATATACTTTTATGGATTCAATATCTGGCGTTTGTCTGTGAGTTTCACCTAGAAATGCTTTACCAGAAATCTTAAAAACTTCTCCAAGTCGAAGGTCGAAACCTGTTCCTTCAGGATTTGTGAGTTCCCGCTCGCTTAGATTTTCAACTAATTTATGAGTTTTTACTAATTTTAATAAATCCTTGGGACTAATAATCATAGAATTTCCTTTATCTTTTCTACCATTTTTCCGTGAACTTCATCAATACTTCCGTTAGCGTCTATCACAGTTATTTCTTCTGGGAATTTTTTAAGTAACCACTCATAGCCTTTTTTAACTTTTACATTTGTTTCGTGATTATCATAAATCTCCGTATGCTTACTTGAACCCTTCAATCTTTTAAAAGATTCTTCTAGGGAAACGTCCAAATAAACAGTTAGATCAGGTACCAAGAATTGGTGATACATAGATAAAATACTTAGTGAGACTAGAGACACTTCCTCAAAATTTTCTATGTCCAAATCCTCTTTATCTAGTGCGCCGTATGCGACACTTGACCAGAAATATCTATCACAAATCACGGTCTTTCCTTCTTTTAAAAGCCCAATCAATTCCTGCTGGAAAATTTCTCTATCTGCAGAAAAAAGATATTGGTATGCGACCGGTGGAATATCAGTGCGTCCACCTAAAACTTCTTTTCTTATAAAAGTTCCAATTTCTCCATCAGTCGGATTTTTTGCGAGAATTGCGTCTGGGAATGCTTCTAATAATTTCGCGACTTGTGTAGTTTTTCCTGAAGCCTCAATTCCTTCAAGCACTATGAATTTTCCTGGATGCTGATTCCTTTTAAAATCTAAATCAAATTCTACGTGATAAGTTTTACTCATTTAATGCCTCCTTAATATATTTTATAACTTCTTCTCCAATTTCTTCCGGTGATTTTCCTCCATCGATTATAGTAAATTCTTCTGGGAATTTTTTTATTTGCCATTCATAACCTTTAGCTATTGCCTCAAGCTTGGTTTTCTTTTCGTAAAGCTCTAGGTGCTGATTTTTTTCTTGAAGCCTTTTAACTGCAGTTTCCGCACTAACCCTTAAATAGAATGTGATATCTGGAATTATAAATTGGTGATATAAAGACATAAGTCCGTGAGCAACATCTATAACTCTTGCTGTATCATTATCAAAATCTGAAACTCCAGCGTCAATCATTCCATATGGAAGATTACTCCACATGCATCTATGAGAGATCACAATTTTTTCCTCTTTTAATGCTGGTTCAATTCTATCCGCATGATCAATAATCCTGTCAGCTGTAAAAAGATACTGAAGTGAAGCCGGTGGAACTTTTACATTTCCCTGAAGAATTTGATTTATGAGAGAACCCACTGGTCCTTCACGTCTCGGCTGATAAGCGATCAATGGATTTTTTCCATTTTCTATAAGATAACTTTCAAGCCTATCCATTTGAACACTTTTTCCCGCGCCATCAATCCCTTCAAAAGCTACATAAATACCTTTATGGGGATTTCTTTTTAACTTCTGCTTGAACTTAACTTCGTACTCAATATCCTTACTATTCTTCATTTGTGGCAATTGAAATATAACACAGAAAAATACTTTTTCAAATTGCCAAATCAGTGTTTCTTACAAAAAAATGATAGAATGCTGCGATATGAGTAAAGCTGAGGCTATAGAAGGATCCCAAGCGGCATATCAGGTAAACAATAGAACTGTAATAGATAGATCCAGAAATAGAGCCATTTATCTTGGCATCAGAGCCTCCGGCCCAATCATAGAATCGGGACTTGAGAGAATTTTGAGAATTACCCCTTTAGAACTAGTTGAAGGAGTCGAGGAAGAATATCTCAGGCTTCGAGAAGAGGGATACGTACCTGTAAATGCAGCAAATCACACTGCGCAAGAAGATGCTAATTCTGAAGCTAAATGGACTGATGCTCAGTTCGAGCTAGAGAAATCTTTACCCCGGGAAAGAAGATTAAAAGACTTAAGAAAACCTTTTGCATGGAGCTTGAACTCAGGTGCTCAGGGACCAGCAGTTCAAGGCTTATATCATGCCGAGATGGAATTCTTAGAAAGACATCACATAGTTCCGCTGCATATAGTCAGGGCTAAAGATGTCACAACAGATACTAGACCAAATCTCTTAGATTACTATAAACAGTTAGCAGCTTCTTTGAGGAATGGCAGTGGAGTTTCAATATTTCCTGAAGGAGATACATGGGGAGGAAAAAGAGATGAAAATGGACATATCAATGGCATGCATTCTTTTCAGGAAGATTCCATAAGAAGCATTGTTTCAGCGGCTCGTTTAGCTGGGAAAAAACTTATGATTATACCCATAGGCCTAGAGGGAGGATTTAGAATTCAGGATCCAGAAACCAAACTACCAACTAGATGGGCTCTCAGAAATGGATTAGGCTTCAGTAGAAGACAACTGAAGGGAGTTAGGGTTGGCTTACCTATGCCAGTCGACCAAGGAGAATTAGGTGAATTAACAGTAGCTAAAGATTGGCAGGGAGTCAACGACTTAATTGGAAGAGAAATTGCAGCTCTTGTTCCGGCCAATCACAGAGGAATTCATAGAGCTTATTTTTCTTCGTGAATGCGGCTTTCAATCGGGGTATCTTGAAATTTATATTTAGCAAATTTTTTAGAAGTGTATGGAGTTTCGGCTGGACTACTTAATTCCTCAAATGTCATAGCGCAAATTCTCATCCCAACTGTTAGAGACACAGCCATTCTTCCTAAATTTCCAAGCTCAAGAACTGGCTTTCCATCCCATCCAGGATCAAAAATTGAAGCTGTAGAGTGCACTACGATACCCAAACGACCGAGTGAAGAACGACCCTCAAGCCTCCCCATTAAATCCGCAGGAATTTTTACTTTTTCTAGTGTTACAGCTAATACAAAATCCCCCGGCTGCATCATAAAAACATCTCCCTTTTTTATTTTTATTTCCCGCGTAATTTCATTAGAAAAATCTTTTTTTGCGGGATCAATATGACTATATTTACTGTGCTCAAAAACTCTAAAGGTATCACCTAGTCGAAGATCAATTGAACAGGAGCCTAGTTGTGTGGCAAAATCTGGGAAAGGCGCTATTTCGATTCTCTTTTCTTTTAGCGCTTTTTTAATATCCCCGTCAGATAAAATCATGTCAAAAGTTTAGCACATTTACGTTTTTAAATAAAAGAACAAACTTCAACCTTGACACAAGACTCATACTATAATAATCTGAGATTAGCGCTTTTATATGAAATCTAGGGTTATAAAAATTTTTCTTCTTTCTATTGTCTTTTTAGTCGCCGGAATTTTTTACCAATATAAAAATCAGCCAGTCTCAGCTCAAGTTGTTTCCCCTGCTCCAACTTGCGGAACTTCTCCTAGCGACGTCGTCTTAGTGCTCGATAGATCAGGCAGCATGAAAGAAACTATTTCGGGAACCACTGGAACAAAAATGGCAAAAGCAAAAACTTCAGCAAGACGATTTGTAGATATAATAGCAAGAGATACCAGAAATCGAGTAGGCGTTGCCTCCTTCTCTACTGAAGCTACAATTGATAGAACTCTAACGAATAATTGGGAATCTGCGAAAACTGAAATTGGCGCACTTACACCTGAGGGAGATACGTGCACAGAGTGCGGAATTTTTAAGGGTGACGTAAATATAAAACAGAATGGAAGAGCTAATGTTAAAAAAATAATTATTCTTTTAACTGACGGGAAAGCAAATGTTATTCAAGGAAGTCCAAATAGGGTAAGCACCACAACTGCAGAAAATAAAGCTATTGCTGAAGCTAAAGCCAGCCATACAAACAACGGAACGATAATCTTTACGATTGGAGTTGGAGATCAAATAAATGCTGACTTTTTACGAAAAATGGCTAGCGTAACTGGTGGAAGATATTACGCTAGCCCCACAAGCGATGACCTTAACTCTATTTATGACAAAATTTCACTCATTATTGCAAAAGGATCAGTCAACGGAGTTGTATTCAATGATGTAAATAAGAATGGCGCACTCGACTCCGGAGAAACAAACTTGTCCGGTTGGAACGTAGAATTAACAGTCCCCGGTGGATCAAAGAAAAATTTAACATCTGACGCTAATGGCGCATATAGCTTTACCGGTCTTTGTGACGGATCTTATTCAATCAAACAAACGGTAAAATCAGGCTGGAGCCAAACCTTACCAGCAAATAATGCTCCCTATACCCTTAGCCTAACAAATGGAAATTCTCAAACAAATAAAAGCTTTGGTAATGCTCAAGTTCCTCCAACAAGTGGACCAACTTGTACAGAAAATGCAGAGACCGTAACAGTTACTCCAGATAATGGAAACGGCATCGGAAAGGCAGGCGAAGAAGTCGTTTATACAGTTACCGTAAAAAATAATAATGTTAATTGCTCAGAGGTAACGTATAACTTATCAGCTTCAATTCTAAATAATACAAACAATTCCTGGACCTATACGTTTGATAGAACTTCCCTTTCTATTGCATCCGGACAAAGCATGTCAACAAAACTTCGTGTTACTTCACCGCCCGCAGCACCTAATGGACCAAAAACAATTACTGTTAATGTCGTAAAACCAGGCGGAGCTCAAAAATCAGTTAACACTATTTACAATGTTTTGGCAGATGAACCTACGTCTCCACCAACTCCATCATGCGTACAAAATACGCCAAGCTTCTTAGTATCCCCTACCTCCATAACACCAGATACCGGTGAAGAAGCAGATTATGGAATTGAGATAATAAATAATGACACCGGCTCATGCCAGCCAAGATCATTTTCTCTAAGTGCAGCTTTTCCCGGAAGCGGATGGCAAGCATTTTTCGGCAAAGACAGTCCTTTCGAATTAGCTAAAGGCGCAAAATTAACCACAAACGTGAGAATAAAGGGTCCTTCAAATCTTTCATCAAATTCATATAAAATTACCCTATCTCTAAAAAGCGGCAGCAATACAGTAGGAGTAAAAGAAGTTTATTATCTAGTCGGAGATACTCCAACCCCAACATTCACACTTACTCCAACTCCACATACTACGATTACCCCAACCCCAAGTAACACCCCGGGGAGAACATTCATGAATTTGACTCTTGGAATTGATGGAATAGGAACAACACCTAGAATTCCAATCGGTGGAAATAAAAATCCAGATCATTCCAACAGAAACTTAACAGTTAAGCTTTACAACACTAGTGATAATTCTAAGTTTGGAGAATATTTTGAGCATACATTTACATACAACCCAGCTTCAGAAAAGTTCGAGTCCCAACTTGAGATTCCATTCTTGGCTGAAGGAGAGAGCGCTAACTTTAATCTCTATATTCAAGGACCAAGATATCTATATGGCCAATATCCAGGGTCAGTCTTAATTACTCATGGTCAAACAATAAATCTTAATTCTCAAAACTTCTACCTGATCACTGGAAATGTAAACAATACGGATCTTTCTGAAAACAGAATAGATCTCATGGATTACAACGTATTTATTTCATGCTCTATTTTCTCTCAAGACACATCTGCTTGTGATCAGGACCCTAACAATGCTTCTTATTCAGATTTAGATGATAATGGAATCGTTAATGAAGATGATTACACACTTTTCCTAAAAGAGTTTGCAAATCAGCAAGGTGTAATTTTGCCTGATTAAGCTACAATATAATATATGGAAGATAATTCAAACAATATAGTAAAGAAAAATAAATTAAACAAAACTTGGCTTCTTGTGGCTGGGCTTGTGATCCTTACTGTAGTTCTTTTAGTTGTAAGTCTTACTTCAAAGAACTTCTCCCCTCTTAGATCAACACCTAAAGAAGTAAAAGTTGACTTCGCTCATACCTCCCTAGCGGTTTCTGAAGACGTAAGACAATCTCCTGATGGAGGATACGAAACTGATGTAACTATAAACACATATGAAGACGAAATAAGCGGCGCACAGATTGAATTATCATTTGATCCAAAAGTTTTAACAAATGTAGACATAGAGCAAGGCACATTCATAAATAGCCCTGCAGTTCTTATTAAAACAGTTGACACAAAAACAGGAGTAATTAGATATGCAATTGCTATAAAACCAGGAGATAAAATGGTAAAAGGCGAAGGAGTAATAGCCACGATTTCATTTAATAAAACGGGTTCTACGCCAACCAACCTTAACTTCTTACCGCAATCACAGGTTTCAACAACAGCTCACTCTCAATCACTTCTCAGAGAAACAACTTCAGCTGTAATAAGCGTTGGATCAGCTTCAGGAGCAGGCGCCCAAACAACACCTCAGATTTCCAATTAAGTAAATGGATGACAAATTTAGGAATCAAAGATTTACCCGCAAAAAATTTCTATCGTTAGTTCTAGCCCTCTTTGTCCTTGCCTCAATCCCCCTAACAATTCTTATGGTCTCCCAAAGTGAACTCAGAGATACTCGCAGCAGAGCAAATCTAGATTCCAGCACAAATGAACTAACCACACAACTTGTGTCAGACATAAATGACATAGATAAAATACTTGTCTCTAGCAGCCGTAAGGAAAAAATGAAAAAACTGGCAAAAGATAATCCTGAAGAATTTTTGGAAAACGCATTAGACCAAGAAACTAAAAATACTCTTCCAGAAGTTTCCGAAGAAAGCGTAGAAAATGAAATCGAAAAAACTGGCTATATTAATCTAAGAGATATGGAAAGCGAAAAAGAAGAATATATTTTCGTAGAAATTTCCCCAAACGATGAGCTTTTAAATTCCTATGATTTTTTACCGCCAAAAAAACTAATGAAAAAAATTGAAATTGGCGCCAGGGTTAAAGTAAAAGGGTATATTCTAGAAGGAAGTTTTGTTCCCTATAAAATCTCTAAGGGAAATGTTCTTCAGGCACAGGATCAAACCGTTGTGGAACATAAAATAGCTATAATTCCAGTCAATTTTACAGACAAAGATGATCAGGATTACACAAAAACCGAACTGCTAAACAGGTTCTTTAATGACTCTAATTCTGTTGCGAAATACTATGAAAGTATTTCATTTGGAAAGATTAAAATTACAGGAAAAGTATTTGATCCTGTTAAAATTAACTGGAGCGCAAATACGCTTTGCAAAAGATCTGATTTTCTCTTTTACACACTTAGATACCCAACTGAAGATGCTGACAAAAGAGTTGAAGCAAGAGGTGAAAGCCTAGATTCATATCAACACAGAGCATATATTTTCCCCCGGCTTGGTCCTACTCCAATCGATACAGACACAAATCCCTGTACATTTGTAGCTCAGGCAACAATTGGTAATCAAACTTCTCCAGATAGACCTTTTTCTAGAATGATGGTAAACGGACATTATTTTCAAAACAGCTTGATTTCAAGAACTACAGCGCTAATTCATGAGATGGGTCATAATTTAGGCCTTGGACACGCTGACACAATAGCTTGCGGCAGTAAATCTATTGATTTCTATGGATCTTGTTCTGACGGTGAATATGGGGATCACGCTGACATAATGGGTTTTCAATACCACTACTTCCCCCAAACCGGAGGTCATAACAAATTTAAACTTGGTTTTATTCCAGATTCAAACTTAAAAATTGTAAATACCCTTGGAACAACTCGAGTTGAACTATATACTTCTTCCAGGAAATTTGAAAACACTCAGCTAGTCAGAATTCCAAGAAGAAATATTGGAGATGCTTATTTTATAGATTTTCGCCAACCTCTAGGATTTGACAGAAATCTTCCAAGCGCTGTTACTAGTGGCGCAATGATAAAAGTTGGCCCAACTAGTAAATTTCCAGTTAGAAATAATACGTTTAAGACTTTCTTAATTGACACTAAGCCTGGAGGAAATCCATCGAGCGCCTTAACCTTAGGATGGTTTGATGATGCAGCGCTTAAGAATGGGCTTGAATTTTATGATCAGCTAAACAATATAAGAATAAAACAAATCGCTAAAGACACTGAAAAAGTCACGCTCGAAATAACTAACGGAGATCTCCCCTGCTTCAGAAGAGATCCAGATATATTAATTGCTCCAAAAATTAGAAGCGGGGCTGCAGGAGCTACAAAAAACTATGAAGTTACAATTGATAATAATGATCTAAATGGCTGTGGGCAAACAGAATATAACCTTGAGGTCGTATTTCCGAACGATAGCTGGAGCGCTGATCTTGGTAATTCAAAACTTATCGTCGGAGCGCAAGGCGGTAATTCAAAACAATTTTCGATTACCTCTCCCAGAACTGCAACTGCTGGCGAAAAGATTTTAAAGCTTAAAATTAGCGCTCGAAACGGCGCTTTATCAAAAGTAGAAAACTTCAAATACATAGTCCTTGAAGGCACATCAGTTACACCGACCCCCAAACTATCCACAGCGCCTGCAGGAGGAACTCCTACACCAAAACCTACAAATATTCCTACTCCACTTATAACCAAAACTCCCTCTCTAAAACCAACTAATACTCTAGTCCCAACTAAAGCACCTACAAACACCCTAACTCCTACAAGAAGACCTACGAATACCCCAACTCTAACTCCAACGCCTAAACCTACAGGAACTCCTACCCCAACTCCACTGCCATCTGAAACCACACTTAAATTCTTAAGCGTAAAACTTCATGGAATTGGCCGCGGAGGAGATAACACAAATCCAAATATATTAGGAAATCTAAATCCACTAACAACAGCAAGAAACATAAATATAGAGATTAATGATGCGAATGGAAATCTGGTTTCAAATCCTAGCGGAACAATTATTTATTCAAGAGAAAGTGGAGACTTCTTAGGAGACATAAAAATTGACTCATCACTTCCCTCTGGAGATTATTTAATAAAAGTAAAAACTGAGAAATATCTAAGAAAACAGTTTGAAAAAATTGTGAGAATTAATCAAAGCTCTATTAATGAAGTGACTTCTATTTCATTAGTTGCTGGAGACGCGAATAATGACGGTCAGCTTTCTAATACAGACTATGATATTATCTCTGATTGCTACTCAGATTTAGCTCCAGCAAAAAACTGTATCGAGGAAAACAAAAAATTCTCAGCAGATCTTTCAGATGATGGAAAAGTCGATCAAGATGACTATAGCTTATTCCTTCGAGAGTTATCAGTACAAACCGGACAATAAACCTATCTAGGTCTACTTATTGCTCTTGCCAATTGAAGAGCACTATTTACAGCAGAAGGGGTGTTAGGAGCATGAGGCAGTCTAAAACCTCCTCCCATTCCCTTAGCCTCAACGATAAGGTGTTCTATGACAGGCTGCCTATCAGATCCTAATCCCGGCTCTACTAACCTAATCATTTCACCAATATCTATTCCTCTGTCTATCTGACTTCTTCGAATTGTTCTTGCCTTCCTGATTACCTGAAGCTCTCTTTCCTGTGCTCCCTGCAAAATGTCTCCGCTAACAATTCTTGTGCCGATAAAATCCTGTTTTAAAGACCTAAGCGTAACATCTTGAACGGGCGCTTGAGGAATCGGTTCAGTAAATAACTCAGCTAATGGCGTGTGCCTAAAATGCCTAGACAAGAGTTCTTTTATCTCGGCTTGTGCTAAAACAATTTCTTCTCTATCAAGGGGCTGTTCTACTTCCAAATCTTGTCCACCAAGTTCGCTCATTTAGAAATTATAGCAAATTTACCCTAGAGGAATAGAAGTGCCAATCCTCCGAGCAAGAATAGGAATCCTCCGATTAGTCCAGTTATAACCACTGGATTTCCAGTTGGAGGAAGAGTTGGAATTGGAGTGCTAACTGCTATCTCAACAGGTGTTGGAGTTGGGGTAGATATTCCACCCTGTGGAGTTGTAGGGGTAGGAGAATTTGTGAATCCTTGTGGAGTTGTAGGCGTTGGCGTTGAGCTTGGTCTATTTGTAGGCGTTGGTGAAGCTGTAGGAGTAGGTGTATTTGTTTTCGATGGAGTTGGAGTTCCGGTTTTTGTAGGAGTCGGTGTACCAGTCTTACTTGGTGTAGGTGTACCTGTCTTAGAAGGCGTTGGAGTACCTGTCTTACTTGGCGTAGGAGTTCCAGTCTGAACAGTTGAAGGTGTTGGAGTTACGGATGGAATCTCACAAGTGCTTTCTCCATCAGAAGGACTAGACTCTCCGCACTCATTTTTTGCTACAACTTCGCACCTATATGTCTTACCATCTTCTGTCGGGAAATCAATTTGTGTTGTTTCACTATCTACATCGCCCTCTTCAATTACAGTACCATCGCTTGTCTCTGTTACTATGTAGTGATAACTTGTAGCGTTTTCTGAAGCATCCCATGAACAATATCCGACATTTGGAACACAAATTCCTCCTGTAATCGAAATCGTTGCATTCTGTACATTCGCTAACACATTTTCATTAAACGCGTCATTTGATTGAATAGAGCGAACCTGAGTCTGATTCGTATCAATCGTAATATTTTGTCCCCCTGCCTGGGCGTCGCTATTTACAGGCAATGTAATCGTTCCGATTCTCTGAGTAGTTCTAATTACTTTCGTAGGATCACTTCCAACATCAAGAGTAACAATCATTATTCCCGGTGTAGGAATTTCTAAAGGCTTTGCTAGTCTCATTCCACTCGCTGGATCTAGTTCAAAATAGCTATCTCCATCTAGCGAAAAGGTGCTTGAATCATATGAGATTTGAAGTTTAACGAAATTTACCTGATTGGTACCAGGATTTAAAACCACATCAAGAGTCGCATTTTCCCCAGGTGCTACTTCTTGGGTAGGCGGATTTAGAGAAATAGTTGTAGATTTTTCCGCTCTTCCTCGCAAATTCTGAACTCGATCAACCAGAAAAACTGTAACCACTAATCCCACAATTGCGAGCAAACCTCCTAAGATCGCTAATACTTTTTTCTTTCCGTTCCAATTCTTAAAATCCATAATTAATTAACCGTGTACTTTAAAGTTACAGGTTCACTTTTACTCGCGGCGTCACTACCACCAAAATATGCGCGAACTGCTGTAGTTAATGAATCTCCTGATTTAGAACTACCTAATGATTGAATCTGCACTAATGCTCCATCTGAACTCTCCCCAGGATTAAGATCATAGCCTCCGCCAAAAGTATTCCAGCTCACAAACCAATCATTGGAGGTATTATTATCGAAATCAGACATAAAAGTAAAACTTCTCGAAGTACAAGCATCTGAGTCTCTACTCGTTACTTTAATATCATAAGTAATCGCCTGTCCGAAATTTCCTTGCTTTTCATTTCCGCCGACTACCTCTGCTAACGGAGCTCTCCTTATGCACCCATTTCCTTCATTTACCTCTCCAATCACACCATTATTTGTATTACCAGTTGAACCTTGAGATGAGGGAGTACAATTTCTACAGGTCACTTCTACGTTAGTTACTCTATCTGGATCTATGCAAATGGCTGTAGTTGGCGTAGGAGTACTCGTAAATCTAGGTGTTGGGGTAGGTGTTTGAGATGGATTTCTCGTAGGAGTTGGTGTGTTGGTTGTCGTTCTTGTTGGAGTCGGAGGAGCTTCGCAAATTATTTTTACATTTTTATCAAGCAAGTGAGAACCATTCGCAGCACAATAATTTCCTATCTGAGTAGAATTAATAGTGCATGAATTATTTTTAAACGCTGCAGTATCTTGAATTTTCTTTACTACAGTTATAGTCTTTCTATTATTGCTATTTAGAGGGTTTAAAGTCAGATCTTTTCCTACTTTTAGACATCCTTTATTGCTTCCCCAGCAAGAACATTTCGTAAGTCTAAACTCTTTATTTGGCTCAACTACTTGAACTTCTCCGGTACACCTTTGGTCTGCTTGATTTGTCGCACCTCCATCATCTCCAACACAACCGACCTCAATAGGACCGCCTTTCCAATTTTTAGCTACGAATTTTCCCTGAATTCCCACACAAAGCGGCCTCCAGGGCGCAAAAGCAGCTTCCGCAGATTTTATAGCGCCAAATAAAAATAAGAAAATAAACAAAAAGAATGCTACGGACTTAATAATTCTCATAGTATGTTAAGATTTTGGACTAATGAACTTTTTTGCTGCGTGTACCATTCATCATAAGTAGCTGCTCCAGTATCATTTGCAGAAATCACCTTAAATACAATTCCGCCTCTATTTGTAGGCGTGTCAGTTACTGTCTTAACGTCATTTACGCCCATCTCAAAGAGCGCAGCCTGAGCCTCCTGATCAAGCCCTGAATCTCCAAATTGATAAATTTGTGGATGCGATGCAGCATCTCTTTCGGAATTACTGAGCCCTTCCATGATTACTCCATTAACTGCGAGGACTGGTTTAAGAGATTCATATTTTGCGATTAGAGCGTCACCTATTTCAATAGGGTTATCTCCTCTAACTAAACCTGTTTCGGCCTCAGAAAGAGCAGCGTTTCCATCTGAAAGCTGCTTTTCAGATACTTCTTTTTCTGCAGCTGTTAAATTTGCAAATCCTGCTTCAGGCGTATTCCAGAACTGAACTGTTAATGCAGATCTGGATTTTACTGCTTTAAGAATTACTTGATTTTTTAACACCTGATATTTTGCTTCATTTTCTGAATAACCTTCAGCGGTTAACTCGCCAACCCATGCTGAGTCTAATTGAATTCCCAGGGCGTTAACTGCATTTTCTAAAATTTCTCTTTCTTCAATTACCAAAAGTGCGTCTTTTAAAGTATCGGGTGTTACATCTGCAGGCTTATTTGATTCTTCAGCAACAGCTCTAACAGCCGCTTTTGTAATCTGCTTTCCGTTTATAACAGCTACTACAGTGTCATCAGAAACTACATTTGCACTACTTCTTGTGTCCTGTTCGCGCTGAGCTAGAAAAACAGTAATTGGAATCGCGAACAAGGCCACCCCCAAAAGGAGAAAAACCGCTACTTTTTTGAGCGTAAATTCACTATTCACTTGCTATATTTATAGTGGAAGAAATAGGCTTAAAAGTCAAGCTATAAAAGGTATACAATGAGCATCAATATGAGGTATTTTTACGCTAAGTGAATCGAAGTGGATCGGGATGGAGTCGGACCATCTACTTCTTCATTATCAGTGAAGCGTTCTACCGGTGAACTACCGATCCAAATGTAAAGATTAATTATACCTGAATTGTAGGATCTGAAGCAAGAATTAGTGGTTATTGGAATTTTTTAAAATCTTCCTCTGAATAGCAGCTACTAATGCGGTAAGATAATTTAAACGTCTTACTCTAGTTTCTTCAGTCATATGCCCGGTATGAGATTTATTTTCTAAATCTACTTTTATTGGACTCTGGCTATCGAGTAGAGCTAATCTAATCAAAGGATCTCCCAAATAATATTCCAGTAATGCTTTAAGCTCATATCCTGCTTTTTGTTCAGCTGTAAGACCTTTCTGTGCTTCATCAAGGTCCTCTCTTTTTGCAATGTACCCTTCTTTTCTGGGTTTTTTAAAGTCATCAGGTAACCAGACTCTTCTTTTTATTTCAATAATTTCACCGGTATCTTCATTTACTACTGGTACATATTCAATAATTGGTTTTGTGGGCTCCGTTCTATGTTTTTCTCGAAGCTCATTAACCATTCGTTGCGTTTCATCCCGAAAAGTTTCCGCACCAGATCCCATTCTAGCCTTAGCTTTGGCTTTTTTTATCCCCAAAACTTCAGATCCAAGTTGAATTAATTGAACATCTTGAGCTCTTTGCGGACCACTTAATGAAATTGATCCGTTTTTCAAGACTTGACGCAATCTTAAAAGTTTATTTTCACCTTCTGGAGTTTTCAAAATTGTATTCGCAATATCAACTCCATCATTTGCTTCCAAAATCACTGCTTCTTGAGATGTATTGGCCACACCTATACTTCTAGCTTCTTCGCCAGTAGCTCTATCTCCAAAACCAAGGGCTAAGAATGGATTATTTACTCTTCCTCCAACTATCCATCTCAAGAGAGGATCTTGATATTTTTCTGTTTCATTATTAAATTTCGCAGTTAATCGGGCAGCTTGACGCTCATTATCAGCAAATGGTGAAGCTATAACACCACCTAAAACGATATCTTCAATTACAAACCAACCAGGCCTCTCTTTACTTTCAATAGGAGGGAGAGAACCTCCTCCGCCTCCAAACGCTTCTGGTTTTGGTATAAACGAAGGTCGATCCGATGTAATTTCTGACATATAATTTATTCTCTCAAGGCTCATAATCTTCCCACCGTAATTCTCTTTTGCCTTGATATATATGTCAAGCATACCACTTTTGCCCATGATTGAAGTTATTTACCAGAAGGCGTAGAATATATGGTTATGCTATTTAATGTCATTGGCTTTATTTATAAAAATTTTACAAAAAGAATATTCTTCCTAATAGACCCGGAATTATTTCATAACTTCATAACTTCCAGTGGAGAAATTTTTGGAAAATCAAAAATCTTTAGAGATCTATCTGGAAAATTAATGGCAAAAAAATATCCTATATTAAAACAGGAAATTGCTGGAATTAAATTTGATGCACCCTTGGGTCTTGCTGCCGGATATGACTATGAAGCAAAGGTTGTAAAAATTTTGCCTTCTTTTGGATTTGGATTTAATACCATTGGAACAATTACAAACTTGGCATATGAAGGCAATCCCAAACCTAGACTAGGCCGTCTTCCAAAAAGTAAATCCCTTATGGTTAACAAGGGATTTAAAAACAAAGGCGCACGTTGGACAGCAGAAAAACTCTCTAATCAAACCTTCCAGATACCGCTTGGGATAAGTATTGGGAAAACTAACGTAAAGAAAGAAGAAACTCAAAAAGATGCAATAGCGGATATCTTACAGGCCTTTAATGTTTTTGAAGATTCGAACATTAAAAATGCTTATTATGAACTTAACATATCATGCCCCAATTTATTTGGAAATATAACGTTTTACCCGCCAAAAAACCTCGATGAACTTTTATCGGCTATGGACGGGGTCAAACTGAAGAAGCCTTTATTTATTAAAATGCCTATTAACGAAACTGATACCAATACTTTAAAAATGCTTGAAGTTATTGTACGACATAATGTAACCGGTGTAATTTTTGGAAATCTTCAAAAAGACAGAAAAAATCCCGCAATTTTAAAAGATGAAATAAAATGGAAAGTTGGAAATTTTTCAGGCCTCCCCACTCAAAAAAGAAGCGACGAGCTAATTAAACTTACTTATAAACATTATAAAAATAAGCTTATAATAATTGGCTGCGGGGGTGTTTTTTCGACA
>CAYXTY010000011.1:0-942 GCA_964468505.1 uncultured Gammaproteobacteria bacterium | reverse complement strand
ATGCTTACAGAAAAATCAAACTAGGCGCTTCTCTGGTTCAACTTATAACCGGTCTAATATATGAAGGGCCGATGCTGGTAGCAAAAATCAATAAAGAGCTTTCGGAAAATCTAAAAAAAGACGGATATAAAAATATTTCTGAGGCTATTGGGGCGTCGAATCGAGGATAACTTCTTCTTTAACAACCTTTTTCTTAGGATCAAATATATTTCCGGCTTTTACTTGATTAAAATTTCGTGTTTGATCCACGGATTTATCTAGCGCTTTTTCTGAAAATCCTGATTCAAATATTGGTTCTCTTTCTTTATCCATTTTAATTTTCTTTCAGAATTATAGCATTTTTGGTATACTTTACGCACTAGGCGCGGTGGCGAAGCGGTAACGCAGCTGTTTGCAGAACAGATATACAGGGGTTCGATTCCCCTCCGCGCCTCAAAGTAAATCTATATCTACCCCATTATTCATTCCTGCAACCCTTAACGCGTTCATTAACTCATTCATCAAATAATCCACAGCCTCTGGATATGATTGTCTAGCAAACTCGAAAATAGGAACATAATTATCTATCGTAGAAATTATGGTTGCTCTCTGTTTTTCCGGCGGCATAGAATCAAGCGTTCTAACATTATGAAGCCTATCAGGTATTTTTATAAGAAGCGTTTGATGATATTTTGTTAAATTCAATCTATAAAGCGCGTTTGCCTGTTCTTTACTAAACAGCGTTATCCCATCTGGCTTCGGTCTTGCAAGCGACATTGTGTAAGTTGCCGCAGTTGGCCCTATCATAGGAGCCAAAATATTCCATGTCTCCTGCCTCCATTCCACATAAGATTTAAGAGCAACTCCTGTTTCAGGATCTATTTCTGGTTGCTGCATGGTTGGGGAATCTTCTGGAGCGTCATGAACTAAAGCCGCTTTTAAAATGTCTGGATCTTTAATTCC
>CAYXTY010000010.1:13037-16678 GCA_964468505.1 uncultured Gammaproteobacteria bacterium | reverse complement strand
GTGCAGCGTCAGAAAAATTATTTAAATATGTTTTACAAAACTTTTTCAAAAATGCTGGGTTTTTCTCGGGCCAGGTAGCATCAAATAAATCAATGTGACGCATAAACAAATCAAACCTTTCTTTTGTAGTTACTTTTTCAATATCTATTTTTTTATTAAATACCCAAGGATTTTGGAAAATTCCCCGCCCCAGCATAAACCCATCACATTTATAAACGGCAAACTTTTCGTCTATCTCTTCACAAGTTTTTAAATCTCCATTCCCAACTACAAGAGTATCTGGAGCGATTTCATCCCGAAGTTTTATAATCTCACTCATTAGTTCCCAGTGTGCCGGAACCTTTGATAATTCCGCAACGGTTCTCAGATGAACTGTTAAAACGGCTATATCTTGAGATAAAACAAACTTAATCCAGCTTAAATCAAACTCACTAAAACCAATTCTGGTTTTTACGCTCACGGGTAATTCTCCTGCGCCTTTTTTTACTGATTCAATAATTTCTCCTGCGAGTTTTGGATTATTTATTAGAGCAGCACAGCTTCCTCTATTTACAATTACCCTGTCAGGGCAACCCATATTTATATCAATTCCAGAAAAACCAAGATCTTTACATCTTTTTGCAGATTTATTGAAAGCTTCTGTATCTTTTCCCCAAAGCTGAGCTACGATTGGTGATTCGTGAGGATTAAATCTTAGAGATTCTTCTACTTTATCTGCACCTTTTGAATTTAGTCCCTCTACGTTTGTGAATTCTGTAAAAAAAACGTCCGGTCTTCCAATACTAGTAATAATTTCGCGAAAAACATAGTCAGTAACCCCCTCCATAGGGGCTAAAACATTAAAAGGACGCGGCAAATCTTTCCAAAAATTAGACATGAGGCTAATTATACCTGAAAACTTGACAAACACACAAAAAAGGCGTTAATCTAATAATGTCTCGTATTAATGCATGAATAGGGACTTGCCGAAGAGAAAACTAGTGCTCGGAGGGACAGAGAAACGGAGTATTTTGCTACAAAATAGCAGAATAGCCAAAAGTAAAGAGACCTACTCACAAAGCGGGTCTTTTTACTTTTTACCCCCCAATTTTCTGCGAAGATCTTTTTCCAAATCGCTTTAAGACTCCTAATTTCACCAGCGCATTAGTTTCATATTGCTGAACTGCCTGACGAGATATACCTCCCAAAGCTTTACCTACTTGCTCAAGAGTTAAGGCTGGATTTCCGTCTATTCTAAATCTTAGTTCAATTACCTGCCTTTGTCTTGGGCTTAGCATTTTAAATTCAGGCCTTTTTAATAATCTACGAGCGAACTGAGTTTCTTTTTCCCTTTCAACTCTTATCCGCTCATTAACTTGATCTACTCTACCTACTCTCCTTTTCTCTCCAGCTACTCTACTCGCAACCCTGGCTTTTTCTAAAATACCTACCTGTCTTGTTCTGTATTGAGCATCTGTCTCGTATCTTTGCCTCAATGCATTACCTTGCTTTTTTCTTGCTTCAGGGGTATGAACCCTAGCATTCTTTTCTGCTACCTTAATAGGATCTGCATAAAAACTGCTAATGCCTCCCAGTTTTCGCTCTCTATAAACTGGATCACTTGAACTCCTCATTACAATTCCTTGTCTTTGCATTATTCGACTAGCATAGTCCTTAGAAAATCCTATCGCTCTTCCCACGCTTTTACTAGACATACTTAAATCAACATATAAAATTCTTAAATTTGATTCTCTGAAATTTACGACTGGAGGAGCTTCTGAAGCTATTTCTACGCGCGATCTTACGTCAGAATATCTGATAGCTTCTGGTGGAATCGCTGATCTAGGAATACTTACTGGTCTTCTTTCCATCGCGGAATTATACCAAAGAAGCGTAAAACTATCAACTATAGGATACTCTGTAGCTTAGCCTTGCAAGGCGTGGCCTTGCGTGCGTTGGTTTTCACAATGGGCCTTTTTACTTTTTAAGCCCCAATTTTCTGCGAAGATCTTTTTCCATATTTTTTTAACACTCCCAACTTAATAAGAGCCACGGTTTCTAACTGTTGAACTCTTTGAGGGGAAATTCCATCCATTGCTTCTCCAACTAATCTAAGTTTGGGTTTCGAAGTTCCATCTAATCTATATAAAAGCTCAATTGCCCTTCTTTGTTGAGGACTTAAAGCCTCAAACGCTGGATTATTACGAAGCCCTTGCGCGAACTCAATCTGACGCTCCCTTTTTATTCTTGCCTCCTCGACTACTAATGCATCTTTTTTTACTTTTCTCTCGACATAATTTTTTCTATTTGCCTCCCAGGCACTTGGCAATTGCCTTCTCAGTCTATCTCTATATTCTGGGTCTTCTGAATACCTCTGAATGTGGGCTCTGGATCTTTTCGCATCTGAATCCCCTTTATGAATCTTTGCAATTATTTCAGCTCTTGTTGTAGGATCTTCAAACACTCTTCTAGTTGCTTCTATTCTTCGGTCTAAATAGATCGGATCACTTGAATCCCTGAGCACAACTCCCTGCCCATGTAATAACTTCACAGCATAACTACCTGATGAGCCAATTGCTCTTCCTACACTTTTTGAAGACATGCTTAAGTCTTCATAAAGAACTCTCATATTCGCATTTCTGAAATTTACGACTGGAGGAGCTTCTGAAGCTATTTCTACGCGCGATCTTACGTCAGAATATCTGATAGCTTCTGGTGGAATCGCTGATCTAGGAATACTTACTGGTCTTCTTTCCATCGCGGAATTATACCAAAAAATCTGCAAACAAACAACTATAGGATGTATCCTACCTAAACAAAGCGGCTGTTTCTGGCCCCCAATATCTCTCAATAGCAGCAAGAGCATAAGCATGAAGATAGTCTTCTATCTCTCGGATATATTCTTCAAAATCTTCATTTACAACATTACTATGCTTAATTGCTTCTACTGCTGCATTTAATGCATCAATTTCAACCCCTTCATTTTCTATATTAGCAGCAAGAAAGTCAGTTCTAGCATCATTAACAGCTAAGGGTATTGCAACGGCCCTATAACTTCCTTGAAGTTGTTGAATCTGTGAAATTATATCCTCAGGCGACGTACTTCTCCTCATTAATTCAAAGTATAAATCGTGAAATAAAAATACCTCTTCAACGGCAACTCCCTTCTCAGTAGCCAGTTTTCTAGCTTCCGCATACCTTTTTGCTAAAATTTTTCGGTCTGCTCTAGGATCAGGAGATGCAACTTCTTGAATCAAATTTGCATCAGATCTGAATCCCATCTCCACTTGATACGGCTCCATTGGGATTTCTTTTCCTTCCGAGTCCACGCTACCTAATTCTTGAGGGAATGCGCTTAAATCTAATGAATCAACTATTCCCTGAAGATCATAGGTACCAGTTAATAAAACCATTCTGCTTCTTGCAACTTTACCCTGCAATACTGCACTTTCCATAGCAGACGTATAAATATCATCGCTCATACTTTCAGTCATACATAATCCATGCAGTATTTTGCCTTCAAATATTTCCCTTTGAGCGTCTGCTAAAAGCACTGAATCTGGAGGCATTTCAAATCCTTCAAGTAAGGGACGGGGGTCCCGTGGTGGGGGCAGACCGTTTCCTCTGTCTTGTTCAGCGGTCATGGCCTCATTATAGTTAAA
>CAYXTY010000010.1:5998-12937 GCA_964468505.1 uncultured Gammaproteobacteria bacterium | reverse complement strand
TTCTGGCTTTCCCTCTCCAGCATGTTGACCATCAAACTGGCTGGATCCATCAATTCCGCAAATTCCAAGTATTCTTTCCTCTCCACCAGGATGTTGACCAATCCAATTAGTTAAATCATAAACCTTTCCATTGATTGCACTCCAACAGCTTGATGAATCTTTGTGTGTTGCAATATCCGCTAGGCTATATAGCTTTCCACTCGAAGTTATATCTGGAGCTTGAGAATTAGAATCTTGTTTTTGAATTTTAACATCATCATCGTCATTTTCAGTCTCAAATACTTCTGTGTTTATTACATTACCTTTTATTAAAACAAAGCCTATGCTTAAAATAACTAAGAGCGCCCCAAGACCAAGTAAGATAATTTTTTTATTCATTAAATGATATTAATTCTTGAAACTTAAATTTAGCTGAAAATTGAATATTAAATATCGAATTCTTCGTTGTGGGTAGGAAGAGTTATATCCGAAATCTTTAAATCACTTTTAAGCTTATCCCTAAAGGCTTTTCTGGAATCTTCATCTCCGTGAACTAAGAAAACTTTCCTTACGTTTTTTATATGTCCTACCCATTTGATTAACCCATTTTGATCAGCATGCGAACTTAAAGATCCAATTGATCGCACTTTTGCGTTAACTGTCACATTCTTTTTTTCAATTGTGACATTCTTTGCTCCCTCCAGAATCTTCCTGCCAAGTGTTTCGTCAGCTTGATATCCTACAAATAAAATAGTTGTGCTTGGCCTACTGAGATAATTTTGGGCGTGATGTAAAATTCGCCCCCCTGTCATCATTCCTGATCCCGCGATTATAACTTTTGGATCCATGGCTTCAATTATTCTTCTGCTTTCTTTTTGATCTTCTGTCACAACTAATCCCTCAAAATTAAAGGGATCTGTTTTATGTGCCTTTAACTCATCATTAAAAAATTCTTTGAAATCTCTAAATATGGTAGTGACCCTAATTCCCATAGGCGCATCTAGAAAAACTGGAATACTTGGAGAAATCTTTCCATCTCTTTTCAAATGCTTAATCTTATGCAGCAAATCCTGTGTTCTCTCAATTGAAAATGCAGGAATAAGTAAAACTCCGCCATTTGAATCAGCATTATTAATCTCTTCTTCAATTATTCCTAAGGTGTCTTCCTTCTCATGAAGCCTGTCTCCATAAGTGGACTCCATAACTACAAAGTCAGCCTCGTCAATAAGTTCAGTTGGCGGAACCAAATCTTCAGGGCTATTTCCTAAGTCTCCGCTAAAAACGATCTTTTTAGACTGTCCATCTTCATTAATAGTAACTTCAATAGTGGAAGAACCCAAAATGTGGCCTGCATCTTTAAAATTAACCGTAAAACTCCCAATTTTAAGTGGATGATTGTAATCTATGATTTCAACCATATTTAAGACTTTTTCCACCTCTTCCCCGCTATAAAGAGGGAATCTGTCTTTCTTTTCCATTGAAATCTTGGCAGAGTCATTTAGAATTACCTCAACGAGTGAGAGAGTCGGAGATGTCATATATATTTTCCCTGTAAACCCACCATAGGCTAAAAGAGGAAGTCTTCCACAGTGATCAAGATGAGCGTGAGTTAAAAAAATTGCACTTAGATCGGAGGCTTTAAAATCTAACTTTTCATAATTTAGATCTTCTAAAAGCTTTCCGCCTTGAAACATACCGAAATCTACCATTATCTGTTCATTTGAATTAGATGTTAGAAGAAAAGAAGAACCGGTCACTTGACCGGCCGAACCCATGAATTTAATTTTTGCCATCTTTAAAATTATATGCGGACGGAGGAACTTTTACCAGAAGCTAATTAACCTTTAAGCCTTAAAACTACTTCTTTCATGAGCTTTTCCAAACCCAGATTATCTTTTACAGAAATAAAAATTGGAGAATACTGCCTATAATCCTCCTCTAACCTATCAATATCTGCTTTTAAAATCTTATCCGTTTTATTAAACACATATATTACTTTTGACTCGTCGATTTTAAGATCATTTAATATTTCCTCAACTACTTTTAGTTTTTCAAAACTTTCGCGGTCTGATGCATCAATAAGATGCAAAATTACATCTGCGTGAATCGATTCTAAAAGTGTAGATTTAAAAGCCTGAATAAGTCGAGGTGGTAAATTTCTTATGAATCCAATGGTATCTGTAAATAAAACTTTCTGAGAAAGCTCAGGAATGTAGACTTCTCCAACTACGCTATCTAGTGTCGCAAACAGCGCGTTTTCTACTAACACATCTCTTCCCGTGAGCTTGTTAAATAAATTACTTTTCCCAGCATTTGTGTATCCGACAATTGAGACTGTTTTAAATCCTTCTTTTTTTCTTCTCTCAATTCTTTTCTCCCGCTCGGTGCTTAATTTATCTAGCTCGTCATTAACTTTTTTTATCTCATTTCTCCAGTGTCTTTTCATAAGCTCTGTATTTGTCTCTCCAACCCCAGATGTTCCAATTCCTCCACCCTGTCGAGACATCACAAATCCCATTCCATAAATTCGAGGACCCATATACCGCATACGGGCGAGCTCAATCTGAAGCTTTGCTTCTTTAGTTACAGCATGTTTATCAAAGATGTGAAGTATTAAATCGACTCTGTCTAGTACTTCTATATTTGGATTGGCAACTTGCAAAGCTGTCTTTAAATTAAACACTTGCTTAGGTTTAGCGGTATTATTTAAAACAACCACATCAATTTTCTTTTCTCTTACAATTTCTGCAATTTCCTGTACTTTTCCTTTTCCGACAAATGTAGCCATGTCAGGATTATTAAGTTTTTGAATAACGCGATCAATTATTTTTCCGCCAAGCGTATCTATCAAAGACTCAAGCTCTTCACCAGAATCGATGGATCTTTCTTTATTTGCTCTCGGATTTATGACGTGAATGGGTAGAAATCTAAGAAGTAAATTATTTTCCTGCATGCCACTCATTATAACAGCATGCTTAGGTTAGGGGTTAATTTCTAATTCTACTGTCGTAAAAATTTTAAAATTCATAGATATAGATTTCTTCTTAGATTATTTTCCTGATATGGGTCTATCTTTCATAGCTTGGAGGCTCTCTTTGACAAGTTGTTTTACTAAACTTTCCGGAAATTGCTTATCTTCCATACAACTTATATCTCCAGCCCCAACTTTATATTCACTTAGTTTACTTTTATTTTTTACAATCACCTCAGGATAAATATGTAATCGAATATAGGGCTTTTTATAACTAAACCAGGCAAACATTCCGTTGTAATAATAATTTCCATCATAGTGGTAACCAGGAAACTGAAAATAACTTAATGTTTCTATGGCATCGGGAACAACTTGCCTAACTGCAGCCCTGATGTCTTTGAGTTTATCCTGAACTTCAACAGGTTGATTTTTAATATATTCGTCTACCCCACCTGGAACTATTTTTCGTTTCGTCGCCATGTTTGAATTATACAAAGGAATAACACAGGTTACAATTCACAGCCTATATGCATAAAGAGTATAAACAAATGCGAACTTGTCTCGCCAAATTTCGTTTAATTCTTCTGTCTTAGGAATGCGGGAATGTCCCAGACTTCTTCGTCGTTTTCTGGGACTGGAGTTTGTAAATTTGATTGCTGATTTCCGGTGTTTTGATTCTGCTGATTTTGATCCATTGGCTGCTGTTGCTGTTGATTATTATTAGCAATAGTATTTGATTGAGGAGTCACATTATAGCTCTCTCTAATTGGTGGAGCCACAAATTCCCTAAGAGTCTGGCGGGCGCTGTCAAAACCAGTAGCGATAACAGTAATTTTCATCTGATCTCTCATGGTCTCGTCAATTGTTGCTCCGAATATAATATTTGCGTCACTATCAGCTGCTGCAGAAATAATTTTAGCTGCCTCATCAACTTCACTCATCGTAAGATCTGGTCCTCCTATGACATTAAACAAAACTCCGCGTGCGCCTTCCATGGTAATCTCCAGAAGAGGCGAAGCAATAGCAGAACGCGCTGCAGCTTGAGCTCTATTTTCTCCAACTCCGGTTCCAATACCCATGAGGGAAGAGCCTGCATTTTGCATAATAGTTCTTACATCTGCGAAGTCCACATTAATAAGACCTGGCATAGTGATAAGATCTGAAATTCCCTGTACTCCTTGAGTCAAGACAGAATCAGCTACTTTAAATGCTTCAAGAAGTGAAAGCTTTTTATCTACCACATCTAGAATCCTTTGGTTTGGAATCACAATAAGAGTGTCGACCTTATCTTTTAGAAGCTCTATTCCTTCTTCTGCAGCTACCATCCTTCGTGTTCCTTCAAAAGTAAAAGGTTTTGTGACAACTGCTACAGTTAGCGCCCCTACTTCTTTTGCGGCTCGGGCAATTACAGGAGTAGCACCAGTTCCTGTGCCTCCACCCATTCCCGCTGTAAGAAAAACCATGTCAGTGCCATCTAAAATATCTTTTAGTTTTTCATAAGATTCTTCCGCTGCTGTAGCACCAACTTCTGGATTTCCTCCTGATCCTAAACCTTTAGTAAAATCTTCACCGATTTGGACTTTTGTAGCCGCTTGGTTAAGGAGCAAACTCTGTGCATCAGTATTAACTGCAATAAAATCTACGCCTGCAATTGTGGATTGTGAAATCATTGAGTTTAGAGCGTTGCTTCCACCTCCGCCTATACCCATGACACGAATTTTAGCGAAATTTGTTGTTTGAGGCTTGATGAGCATAGTCCCGAAATCGTAACAGATGACCTATCATTTTGCAAGAGGTTTAAACCAAGCAAATTACGTCAATTCGCAGATTTGTGCATGAGAAGTTTAATGAGCGCATCAGGGGGATTCCTCACAAACTTGTTGAGGAGGGGGTGAAATCACCCGATAAGCGAATTGAATCTTAGAAAGCACAAATCAAGACTTTGACAGGAGCTTTTGGTTCTTTTCTCGGAGAAAAGAACAGAAGAAGGTTATGGGATGAAAGATTTTATAAGATCTATTATCTTCTTTGGAGCTTTACCCATTCTGAGCGAAGGAATTCCTGGAATCTGCATTTTAAAATTAGACGTGGATTCTGCCCCAGTCATGGCTCCGTAGATAGATAAACCCACTACAGCTGAATATGGAGAATCCTGAATCTCATCAATTATTCCTTTAATGTTCATCGGCTGTCCAATGCGCACTGGCATAGCGAGCATTCTTTTTGCACAATCAACTGCTCCAACGGTCCTTGCTCCTCCACCTGTAATAACCAAACCAGATGGGGTTTGGCCACCAAATCCAGACTTTTTAATTTCAAGCCCTACCATAGTAAATATTTCATTTAATCTAGGTCTTATTATCCCGTCAATTAAGGTTTTTTGAGAGACTTTACTTAACTGCTCAGGTAATCCTAAAGAAGCTAGATCTACTTCGTCTGCTGCTTTCTTTTCTTTTGCCTCTCCCTCTCCTTCATCAAACCTTAAAACTTTTTTAATTGGCTTAGACAGGAATAGCTTAACCTTTTCTGCAGACTCAAGAGAGATCCTCAAGCCAATTGCTAAATCATTTGTAATATGCCTTGCTCCAATAGGAAGAACTGAAGAAAAAGCTTGTGATCCATCAATGTAAATAGAAATATCGGTTGTTCCTGCACCAATATCGACCAGCACAACTCCTAGCTCTTTTTCAGTATCGGATAGAACCGACAGCCCCGAAGAATACCCTGAAAAAACCAATGCGTCCACATCCACTCCCACCTGAGAGAAAGCCTTTTCTAAATTTCTTACGGTTGGGCTTCCTGCGGTAATAATGTGTGTTTCAACCTCCAACCTAGTGCCACTCATTCCTACGGGGTCTTTTATTCCTTCTTGTCCATCTACTGTATAACTACGTGGAAGAACGTGAATTATTTCGCGGGTTGAAGGAAGTGAAATAGCTTTTGCAGCATCAATAACCCTAGAAACATCCGTAGAATTAATTTCTCCTTCAGGCTGAGCTACCGCTACAACCCCC
Organism: uncultured Gammaproteobacteria bacterium; assembly: GCA_964468505.1. Taxonomy (GTDB): domain Bacteria; phylum Patescibacteriota; class Microgenomatia; order Levybacterales; family UBA12049; genus 2-01-FULL-39-10-A. Next base: position 6,973 of record CAYXTY010000010.1, on the reverse strand, counting down.
CTGGAATTCTGTGACTCTATATTACCTCCACCAACTGATGCAATAATGCGAGACACAGAAACTCCGGCCATTCGCTCCGCAGCTTCAATTGATGAGTTAATTGCTAATACTGCTTCCTCAATGTTAACGATCTGGCCTTTTTTTATTCCAGATGAGGGAACTTCTGAGACACCCATAACATTAACGAATTCGTCGACACGTGTAATTATGGTTATAATTTTTGAGGTTCCAATGTCTACTCCTACAACAATTTTTCCTTCAGTCATGATTTAAAATGAAATGATCGGTTTTTGATAACTAAAATCAAGACGTTTAAACGCCTTACCCTCTATTTTAAGCTGAGAGAGGATGAGTTGTAAAGAGGTTATCTGTCTCTCTATGTCTTTTTTCGGATCTATTATCGCCTCGGCGTTATCTTCAAATATTATTTTATACTTCAGGTCTTTTGTAGTCTCCAAATCCTTATACTGTATTTTATGATCTTTCAAAGTTTTCGAAATTATTCGTCCGCTCGAAGTCTGATCTTTTGATAATGGGTTAATAATTGGTTCCTCTTTTTCTAAAAATGCCAGAAAAAAAAGCATAGAGGCAATAATAAGAAGACCGAGAAAAATAAGTATTATTCCAAGTCTTTTCCGAGAAATTTCTTTTTTTTGTTTTTTAGTTAGTGTTCTTCGAGGCAGCATAAATTACTTCTACTATTTTCTCGGCTGCATTCTTAGGAAAATGTGACTTATGATGTTTTATTTTATAATTTTTAATATTTTCCATCATATATGTTACCTCTCTAAGAAAAATGTCGGGTGTTAAAGATTTCTGATTACCCACTTCCCCAAGTCCAAGTTTTTTTAGAAACTCCGCATTTTTTAATTGCTCATCTTTTTGAGAAATTGGAAGAGGAATTAAATAAGAAGGTTTTTCTAAAACAATTAGCTCTGAAATTGTATTTACTCCAGCACGGGAAACCACGAGATC
>CAYXTY010000010.1:0-5898 GCA_964468505.1 uncultured Gammaproteobacteria bacterium | reverse complement strand
GGCAGAAGTGCAGTCTGTGCACCTAAATTAACAATTGTCTGAAGAGCAAGATATGAAGTAATTCCTCCAGCTAAAAGTTTTCCAAAAGTGTCTTTTGCTCTTACGGAAATATAAAATCCTCTATAGATAACAAATAACATTACAAGCATAAAAATTGTAACACCAAAAAATCCAACTTCTTCTGCAATTATTGCAAAAATTGAGTCAGTTGTCGCCTCCGGAAGATATGCATATTTTTGAAGCGAGTTTCCGATTCCAACACCAAAAAGTCCGCCAGAACCAAGTGCAATTAAGATTTGTCTTAAGTGATATGAGGAGGTTGCTATATCCTGATTAGGGTTTAGGAAAGTTGTTAGCCTAGCAGCTCTATAAGGCTCTAAAAGAATTAAACCTAGTCCTCCAATTCCAACAACCGGAGCTAAAGCTAAAATATGAAGAATACTGCCTCCTGATAAAAAATAAAGAATAACAGAAAGACCAAGTATTACTACGGCTGTTCCCATGTCTGGTTGAAGCATGACAAGAGCAATGACAAAACCAATCAGCATAAGAAATGCCAGGAATCTTCCTTTTTCTTTTGTAGAAAACCATGCAGATAAATAAATAACTAGAGAAAGTTTTACGACTTCTGAAGGCTGAAGTACAAAAAATCCAAGATTAATCCACCGCTTTGCACCAAGCGCAGAAATACCAAGACCAGGTACAAAAACTAGAAATAAAAGTCCAATTGCTGTCAGAAGAATTGGAAGAGCAAGATTATAATACTTGTGATAATCAATGAATGAAACAATAGAAAGAGCGCTAAACCCAATAACTACCCACATCATCTGGTCTTTTATGTAACGATATTTATCACCAAAATCTCTAAACGCCACATAGCTTGATGCATCATAAATCATGAAGAGTCCAAAAGCGGTGAGAATCATTACTGATAAGAGCAGAGAAAAATCCGATTTCCTGATTGAGATTTTTTTTACTTTAAGCATAAGTATTAATATAGTATACGTAAAAATTGAAAACGGAGAAAGAGGGCGTGTTACTTAGATAAAACCGCAATGAATAGTCCTAAAATAGCAAAGAAAAATCCTAGAAGCCATGCGCGCATTACGATTTTTGGCTCTTCCCATCCTCTTTTAAGTAGAAGCAGATGGAATGGCGCTACTGGGAAAATTTTTCTTCCTAAATACTTCTTACTTAAAATCTGAAGAAGAGAAGATCCAATTTCTATAATAAATACTCCTCCAATAACTGCGAGAGCCAAAATCTTGTTATTTAATAACCCAATAACAGCGAGTGACGCACCTAGAGACATTGACCCAACGTCGCCCAACCAAATTCTAGCTTTATAAATATTAAAGTATAAAAATGCAGACACACTTCCAATAAGAATCGCGATAAATATTGCGAGCGTTGAATCAAGAGCAGTTGAAGAGATTGCTAAAAATGCCCCAAGACAAATTAATAGTAATCCTGGAGCTAGACCATCAAGTCCATCTGCAATATTAAATGCATTTACGAAAGAAACAATTGCGAACATTGAGAGGAAAATATAGAAAATTCCCAAATCTATAGTTCCAATTCCAGTGACAAAGATTGACTGATATCCAAGCGGAAAATAAAGAATTAGAGAAATTAAAAATGCGAGACCCCATTGGATTAAAAATTTATGCCTAAATCTTAGACCAAAAAAAGCGTGCCTTGTGGGATTACTCACCAATTTTTTTAAATCGTCATAAAGGCCAAGTACTCCGAAGCTTATAAATGAAAAGAGAAGTGCTACCACTTCCCAAATTTTTATATCAACGCTAAAAATTCCGTAACTCCAAAGAGAAAGAACTGTTACAACCCCAATAATTAAAGCACCCCCTCCAAAGGGGGTTCCAACTTTCCATTTATTAGACTTGTCAAAGAAAGGCGTAGGCTTATTAAAAATGTCCATCGTCTTCTGATTTTGACGTCTGAGTTTTATTTTATAGAGAAAATCTATGAAGGGAATTATGAGAATTCCAGTCGCGACAGTAGACAAAAGCATGAGCCCCAACAGTTTTGCTAAATCCATAGGATATAATTATATCTTTTGATACACTTTTATTCAAATCTTAGGAGTTCTTTGAATTAACTTCTTGATAGAGCTTTTCAGCTTCAAGTAGCTCTTCAGGAGTGTTTACACCTCTCCAGGCTATAAATCCGCCTTTTACAGCTTCTAACTTCTCATTATTTTTTTGTGCAATCTCAATAAGACTTACCAGGTAATACTCCCCCGTGACTTCACTTTTTTCTACAATTGGTAAATATTTTCTAAGAAACGAAACGCTAAAAACATAACATGCAGGATTAATTTCATTTACCTTTCTTTCTTCAGAAGTCGCATCCTTCTCCTCAACAATCTTTAATATTTTCCCATTTTCGTCCCTAATAACCCTTCCAAGTCCAGTTGGATCAGAAAGATCAACTGTAAGAAAAGTAAGTGAGTTATTATTTTCTAAATGAACATCGATCATTTTTCTTAATGCTTCTCCTCTATAAAATGCTGAATCATCACCCTGAATAACAATAATATTTTCAACATCCTGAGGTAACTTAACAATTGCGGTTTCAACTGCGTGAGCAGTTCCGAGTCTTTCCAGCTGTTCTGCATATATAACTTTTTTTGTGACAGCATTCATGACTGATTCTTTAGCAAAACCTATCACTATTACGACTGGGTCAACATTTAAACGCTCTAAAAGATCAAGAGCGTGTACTATCATGGGTTTTCCAGCAAGAGAAAGAGCTACTTTATTCGTAGTAGTTGAGTTCATGCGGGTTCCCTTTCCCGCAGCCAAAATTACTCCGCCTATATTAATCATTTTCGCGAGTTACAGATGCGCCAAGATTATTAAGTCTATCTTCAAATTTTTCATATCCTCTATCTAAATGGTGAACTTCTAAGATTACACTTTCTCCTTCTGCTGCGAGAGCTGCAAGAACTAAAGTCGCTCCAGCTCTAAGATCCGTTATCGAAACAGCTGCGTTATGTAAGCTTACTGGTCCTGTTATCTTCACTGCGTGTTTGTTATCTCTCTTATCATCTTCAATATTAAAATTATAGAATTCATCTGGATTTTCTACTTCTGGATTAAATAATTCTATATCAGCTCCCATTTTCCTAAGCTCTTTAACATAACTAAATCTACTCTCATATACTCTCTCATGAATTATAGATTCTCCTTTTGCTTGAGTCATGAGAACTGCCCAAGGCGCTTGCCAGTCAGTCATAAATCCTGGATAAACCCATGTTTCAATATCAGTAGCGGTAATTTCACCTTTGTAGAAAAATCTTATTCCATTGTCTTTTACTTCAACTCCTCCGCCAATCTCTTCAAGTTTTTTTACGAATTCTAAGATGTCAGATTTCTTAATGTTTTCAATAAAAACATCTCCTTTTGTAATAATTGCGCCAATCGCTAAAGTCACAGCCTCATTTCTATCGGGTCCTATTTCAAAAGTTGCTCCATTTAATTTTTCTACTCCAGTAATTTCTATCGTTCTTTTATCTTTTTTTACAATTCTTGCCCCCATTTTATTTAAGAAAGAAATTAATTCATCAATCTCTGGCTCTTCCGCTGCATTTCTTAAAGTTGTTACGCCTTTTGCTAGAACTGCGGCCATCAAAAGAGTTTCTGTTCCGGTGTGCGTGCTTTTTTTAAATGTATAATCTGCTCCATTTAAACCATTTGGGGCTTTCATATAGAAAAACCCGTCAGAACTTCTATATTCTATTTCAACACCCATAGCAGTTAGCCCTTCAACGGTTCTATCAATTGGTCTTGCGCCAATTCGACAACCTCCGGGGTTTGGAATCACCGCTTCGCCCATTCTCGCAAGAAGAGGAGACATGAATAGAGCTGAAGTTCTAATTTCTGCGCTATTTTCTAAATCTATTTTTGTTTTAGAAAAATCCGCAATATTAACAATTAGCCTATGGTCATCTTTTTTTACAGTGCCCCCAAGCTCCTCAATGATATCCACCATTGTAAATAAGTCCGAAATTAGAGGAACATTTTCAATTATTATTTCTTCATTTGTAAGACATGCTGCAACTAAAGCTTTTAATGCTACATTTTTTGCGCCGCTTACCTGAGTAACTCCAGAAAGTTTTTTTCCTCCTGTGATTATAAATTTATCGTCCATCTAATATTTCCTTTCCAATTTTATAAACGTCTCCTGCTCCCATTGTAATTATAATAGAATTCTTATCAAATTTTTGGGAAGTCACGTATTTTACCACATCATGAATGGTTGGGAAATAAAATGCATCCTTACCAAACTTCTTTACTTCCTCTACCAATAAACTTGAAGAAAAATTTTCATCGATTTTTTCTCTGAATGATGGAAATATTTCTGAGATTAAAACTTGGTCTGCATCAGAAAAAGATGATGCAAACTCGGTAAATAGCATCTTAGTTCTTGAATACATATGCGGCTGAAAAACAGGAATTATTCGGTGTTTTGGAAAAGCTTTTCTAAAAGCCATGAGAGTACTTTTAATCTCCGCTGGATGATGCGCATAATCATCATACATAAGCCCACCCGATAAAAGATTTCCTACAAATTCTGATCGTCTTTTAGTTCCTTTAAAGTTACTTAATCCATTTTTTATTTGCTCTATTGTAAGTCCTGCTTCAATTCCTGCGACGATTGCTCCAAGTCCGTTTACTGCATTTTGTTCTCCAAAAACATTCATGGAGAATTGTCCTAAAGATGCGTTATGAGATTTTACCCAAAAAAACATTTTATCTTCATTAAAATTTATCCTTTCTAAAACATAGTCATTGTCAGGAGACTGACCATATGTAATTTTTCTGACGCCTACTCTTTTTAGAAAGTCTCGATTCTCCGCTCCATCGCCACATGCAATTAGTACCCCCCCTGGGACAATTTTTTTTGTAAAATCTATAAAAACTTTTTTTATTTCTTCTAAATCGCCATAGATATCAGGGTGATCAAAATCAATATTTGTAACTACTAAGATTTCAGGATTCTGATATAAAAATTTTGGCACTTTGTCTGAAGTAACATCTGCGAAATATTCGTCAGATTCTGTAATAAAATATTCTCCTTTTCCGTAGTGTCCAGAAGAACCAAGAGAAGGAATATCAGATGTTCCTATCACATAAGAAGGTTTAAGCCCTGCATTTTCAAAAATAGTTGCTATCATCGCAGTTGTTGTGGTCTTCCCATGAGAACCTGCCACCGACACACCTTTTAATTTTTTCCCAAAAATTTCTCCTTTTTGAAAGATACCTAATGCTTGTCCTTGATTTAAAACTGGAACTCCAAGCTCCTGAGCTTTTAAAACCTCTAAGTTTTCTGATCCACCATGTGCCGCAGTAGCGATAACTAAATCAGCCTTTTCAACATTAGATATCTTAAACTCTTCAATTTTTTCGATTCCTGCTTTTTTTAATTCTCTGTCGGTTATAAAAACATCCGCCACATCTGAACCAGTAACTTGAAACCCTGCTTCCCTAGCAATTATCGCAAGTGGAGTCATCCCAACTCCTTTTATTCCCGTAAAATGAATTTTCTTTATTTTTTTATAGTTCATATTCAAATCCTTTCATTTACCCTGAGCCAAACCGAAGGGTTATTTTCTAGTTCTAATTGCATTTTCAATAACCTTATATTCATCCCAAGGCAAATCATTATTTTCATAAGTCATAGATTTTTCGTGAGCTTTTCCTGTTATAACGACTAAATCTCCTTTTCCTGCCATTTCGATTGCTGCATTTATTGCATTTTTTCTATCAGGGAGTTTAAATACTTTGGCATCTTTTTTCTTAATTCCGCTGGCGATTTCTTCAATTATTTTATTTACATCTTCGCTTCTTGGATCCTCTGCTGTAAGAATTAAAA
>CAYXTY010000009.1:17403-18789 GCA_964468505.1 uncultured Gammaproteobacteria bacterium | reverse complement strand
AGTCCCGATTTTGTCGCAAATTTTTTAAATGGAATTTTATACCAACCATTCCTGAGTCCTTTATAATTTCTAGTTCCAACAATAGGCTTATCAATTTTATTCAAAAATTCATGGAGTTGTCCCCCTTCTCCTTCTTCGCCATGAAGAACTGGGAACAGGATCTCAAAGCTTTTTGCAAATTTTACGATTGACTCATAGCCATTTCTAAGATCGTATTGTTTTACTTCGTGGCCATTTTCCTCCAGAGCTTTTTGCACATTTTTAGCGGAATTAAGAGAAACAATTCTTTCTGAGGAATCTCCACCAGTAATTATGAGAACTTTCATAAGTAGAGATTAATTCTACCACAATCAAAAAATTTGATTAAACATGGCTAAGAGAGTAAAATGCAGCCATGACTATGGGTAGGGAAGGAGCACCAACAGGAATTCCAATTCCTCCAGCAGATGGGCCTAAAGATCATCGTGATCCAATATCTCCCCGAGAACGCCTCACAACTTTAGTCGAGGATATGTTGATTTACAGAGCAAATCCAGGTGTAGCATATGCTTTTTTAAGATTTCCAAACCATGCACCTCAAGATCTTTTAACTAGGCTTAGAGATGAAGCATCTCTGGGATTATTAATTCCTGATGGAGAAAAAATGCCACAGCCTTTACGAGATGACACTGAAAGATTTGCGGATCCAAGCGCGCTAACAGGAATTATGGTTATAGCTGATAGAGCAAGAGAAGGAAATTATAGAAGAAGAAAAATAGCGGTTGAGTTTTTAGCTGGATATAAAGAGGGGGGCCATATCGTCAAGGCTTCGCAAGCGTTAGTTCTCGAAGATGATTCAAAAGAACCAGTTAGAATTACTATGCGTAGGTCAGCAACAGTAGATTTAAATTCAGAGGAAGCAGGATATGATCCTGGTAAAGCGGCTCCGATTTCTGATGAGCAAGCCATTGCTTTTCTGGGAATCGTGGAAGGTTTATTTACCATATGGAAAGAAAGTCCTGAAGGGATTGCTAGAGCAAAGCGTAAGCATGTAGCTGCACGTATCTCCAAAACTCCTCAAAAATAAGGTATACTTCGAGTATGAAAATTATTGTAACTCACGCCGCGCCAGATCTTGATGCCGTAACTTCTGTTTGGCTTCTAAAAAGATTTTTGCAAGGATGGAATGACGCAGAAGTGAAATTTGTTCCCGCAGGAAATCGCCTTGAAGGAGCAGGTGCGGGACCTGATGTAAAAGATGCGATAGAAAATGTAAAAGGAAATGAAGTAATTCATGTAGATACAGGACTCGGGCCTCTTGATCATCATCAAACATTCTCAGATAAAGTCTGTGGTGCAACTCTTGTTTGGGACTATGTACGGGAGAATGGTCAAATGTTTGAAAAT
>CAYXTY010000009.1:12699-17393 GCA_964468505.1 uncultured Gammaproteobacteria bacterium | reverse complement strand
GATGATCATTTTAAGCAGGTTTTTTATCCAGAGCCAAATGCAGATCATTATGAATTTATGCTTTCTGACATGCTTGATGGATTAAAGATTCAGAAGCCTGGCCAAGACCAGGCTTGTTTGGATTTTGCTGTGTCAGCGCTGGATGCAATTCTTCATAATTTTGAAAATAAAATTTGGGCTGAAAGAGAAATAGAAGAAAATGGAAAAAAATTTGAGTCTAGATGGGGAAGAGGAATAGGATTTGAAACCATAAATGATGATGTAATTAAGATAAGTCAGAAAATGGGCTATGCTATAGCAGTTAGAAAAGACCCAAGAAAAGGTTATGTACGCATTAAAGCGACTCCAGCTGAAAGCGTAGATTTAACTCCAGTTTATGAGCAGCTTAAAAAAATGGATCCAGATGCGACTTGGTTTTTACACGTTGGAAAAAGAATGCTTTTAAATGGCACTCCTAAAAACCCCAAAATGATCCCAACTCGCTTGAAGTTGGATGAGATAATAAACGTATTAAAAATATGACAGATTGTATTTTTTGTAAGGTAATAAATAAAGAAGTTCCAGGGCATTTTATCCTTGAAGAAAAAGAATATGTAGCGTTTTTAGATATTTTTGGCGCGACTGATGGACATGTAATGGTGGTTCCAAGAAAACACGGATTAAGTATTTTGGATTATTCTAAAGAAGAATTAGGTGAATTTATGGAGGGAGTACAGACTGTTGCAAAAAAACTTGAGAAAAATCTAAATGCAGACTCAATTACTATTGGAATAAATCATAAAGAGGAAAAGGGAGTGCCTCATCTTCATATTCATTTGATCCCAAGATTTAAGAATGATGGGGGGAAAGTGCTTCAGAGTTTGGTTTCGAGTGGCCTAAAGAATGATCTAGCTAAAATGGCCGAAATAATCCGCAACAATGCTTAAATCCTTGTTTCTGAGAGTAATTTGGAGTACAATTTAACACACATTAGTTAAAATGCAGCCACGTATTATCGTTCTGCATATTAAAAGGGGGTGTTTATTTAATTTATGGTAGTAGTAAAAAAGTCACCAGGAGATTCTGATGATTCATTAATTAGAAAGTTTTCAAGAAAAGTTATGTCTGAAGGTATAGTTCAGGAAGCTAAAAGAAGAGAATTTTATTTAAAACCTTCTCTAGCGCGCAAACAAAAACTTGAAGACCAGAGAAGAGTAAAAAAGGTCTGGTAATGATGAGTAACCTCAATGTTCTAATTTTTGTTGAAAGCAGATATAAAGTTAATAGAAAAAGAATTCGCACCGCACTAGCAAATTTACTTAGTGAGCAAGGTGTTAATTCTCCTGTTGAAGTTTCACTCGCGATTGTAGGGGATCGCAAAATGCGTGAACTTTCAAAAAAATATAAAGGTGAAGATAAAACACGAAATATTTTATCTTTTTCTTTAACCGAAGGAGAAAAACACGCGACTCCCACGGACATAATTAGACTTGGAGATATCGTGATTTCATATCCAGTCGTAATTACAGAAGCTGCTAGGGACGAAGTTTTGGTTGACGACAAGATCGACGAACTTGTAGTTCATGGAATGACTCATCTTTTGGGATTACACCACGAGTAGAGCTATAAATGCGCTGATAGTATTGCATGTTTGAATTTATCAGCAATTGTAGTATTCTTCTTAAACAATAACTTCAATGGTTTTTTATTTAAAATATCGCCCCAAGAAAATTTCAGAATTAGACAGCAGTGAGCTTGTTGAAAAATTAACTAGCCTTTTAAAGGGAAATCTTCCTGATAAAATTCCGCATGCTTTTTTGTTCACCGGGCCTAAAGGATTAGGTAAAACTTCTACAGCTAGGATTTTAGCAAAAGCTATAAATTGTACCAATAGAAAACCTGATGAAATTGAACCATGCAATAAGTGTGATTCGTGCAATTCTATAAATAATGGATCCAATTTAGATGTTCTAGAGATTGATGGAGCCTCAAATAGGGGAATTGATGAAATCCGCGACTTACGGGAAAAAATTAGACTTTCGCCTGTTAGTTCTCTTAAGAAAATTTACATAATCGATGAAGTACACATGCTTACAACTGAAGCTTTTAACGCACTACTTAAAACCCTAGAAGAACCCCCAGATCATGCATTTTTTATTCTCTGTACAACAGAAGTTCAGAAAGTCCCAGAGACAATTCTTTCTAGATGTACAAATATAAAATTCTCTAAAGCGACACTTTCTGATTTCACAAGTTCTTTCGGGCGTATTGCAAAAGGGGAAGAGTTAAAAATTGATAAAGAAGCTTTGGCGCAGATTGCCAGACTTTCGGATGGATCATTTAGGGACGGCGCAAAAATTCTTGAAGAATTAAGTACGTCTAGTAAAAATATAACGCTTGAATTAATCGAGAAAAAATATAAAACTCAGTCAATTGATAAATCAGTTTTAGATTTAATAGAAAGTTTTGAAAAGAAAGATTCTAAAAAAGGAATAAAAATTGTCTCAGATTTAGCAGCGGACGCCGCAGACTTTAAAATAATTGTTGAATCATTAATTGATACTCTTCACAAAAATTTAATTGCACAAATTGGAGGAGAGAGTCCATCGGGTTTAAATTTGCAGGAAGTAAAAAAGCTAATTGAAATGTTGGTTAAAACTCACTCAAGCATAAAATATGCAGTTCTTCCTCAATTGCCGCTTGAGCTTACTATTATAGAATGGGCTAGCTTAACAGAGGCTCCAATCGAATCTCAAGTAGAAACTAAGGAAGCTGTTAAAGTTGAGTCAACAATAAAAAAACCCCTTTCCAAATCCCCGGAAAATGATAATATATTAGAATCCCTGATTGAAGAAATAAAGAAAGAGAATTTTTCAATTGCAGGAGTACTGAGGGGCTGTAAGTTAGAAAGATCGAACAATAGCGAATTAGTTCTTTCAACAAGTTTTAAATTTCATAAAGAAAGACTAAGCGAAGAAAAAATAATAAAATTAGTAGAGGAAAAAATAGAAAAAATAACCGGAAAGAAAATTAAATTTTCAATAGAATTAATGTAGGGAGGTGATTTTATGAACAATCCATTTGGACAAATAGGCGAACTTAAAAAAATGAGAGATCAGGCAATGCAAATTCAACGTTTGCTATCCGCTGAGGAAGTAGAAGTTAACAAAAACGGAGTTGATATAACAATCACAGGAGACCAAAAAATTAAAGAAATTAAGACGAACGGAAGATCGGACAATGACATTAAAGAAGCTATCAACGAAGCCGTTAAAAAATCTCAGGAAATCGCAGCTAAAAAACTTGCAGGAATGCAAGGAGGACTAGGAGGACTACTAGGAAAGTAATGTTAATTTTTAGCGGAACTTCAAATCCCGCTCTTGCAAAAAGAATTGCCGAAAAACTAGATACTAAGCTTTCATCACTGGAAATTTTTAAATTTCCTGATAAAGAGGTTAGAGTTAGAGTTTTGGAAAAGGTTTTAGATAAGCACACTATTGTCGTGCAATCGACCGGAGTTCACCCAAATCATTACTACATGCAGCTGTTTTTTATTCTGGACGCTTTAAAAAGAAGCGGAGGGTCAGAAGTTACACTCGTAATTCCATATTTGGGTTATCAGAGGCAGGACCATATTTTTAGAAGTGGAGAAGCAGTCTCTCTGGAAGTCATCGTAAATTTAATTAAGGCGATGAAAGTTGATAGGGTAATTTCTTTTGATCTTCACGCTCCTCGTATCTCTGAATTCTTTGTTAATAAGAGAATAAAAATGGATCACCTTTCAGCTCTTCCAGTATTTGCAAAAGAAATTGAAAAAATGGATTTAAAAAATGTAGTTTTGGTAAGTCCAGACATGGGAGGAATAAGAAGAATTAAAATTTTAGCGGGTCTTTTAGGTGAGCAAGTCCCATGTATATCAATTGAAAAAAATAGAGATTTGGACACTGGCGAAATTGAATCAAATAAAATAAATGGTGAAGTTAAAAAAATTGCAGTTATAGTGGATGACATGGTTTCAACTGGAAATACTCTTATAGCTGCAGCTGATTTACTTCAAAAAAATGGTGCAGAAGAGGTGTATGTATTTGCAACTCATGGAATTTTTGCAGGGGAAGCGCCAGCTAATCTTCAAAAATCGATTATTAAAAGAGTAACTATAGCTGACACAATAGAAGTTAGAGCTAAAAGAAAATTTGAAAAACTCCATGTGGTTTCTGTTTCTCCATTAATAGCCGAAGCACTCAAGAAATGAAAGTACCCAAATCAATCCAAAATCTTATCGAATCGTTCGAGAAGCTTCCGGGCGTTGGTCCGAAAACGGCTCAGCGTTTGACGTTCTATCTTCTTCATGTCCCGCAATATGAATTAGATAAATTTGCCTCTAGCCTGACATTATTAAAAACTGGAACTACGATTTGTTCTAATTGCTTTACGGTAGGTGAAAGTGATCCATGTGAAATTTGTGAGGATAAATCACGAGATCAGGGTTTAATTTGTGTAGTCGAAGAGCCTCTTGATGTTTTAGCTCTAGAACGCGGAGGAAAGTATAAAGGTGTATATCATGTTTTACATGGAAGGATTGACCCATTAAATAATATCGGGCCTGATGAAATTTATATTGATAAGTTGTTAGAGAGAATAAAGAAATCTGAAATAACTGAAATAATTTTAGCGACAAATCCTTGAAACTTTGTTCTTGCTTAACAAAATAAAAA
>CAYXTY010000009.1:0-12689 GCA_964468505.1 uncultured Gammaproteobacteria bacterium | reverse complement strand
GCAACCGCTATGTATATTACCAAGCAAATTAAAGCAGAGAACCCTGATATAAAGTTAACTAGAATAGGACGTGGTTTGCCAATAGGCGCAGATTTGGAGTATGCTGATGAAATAACCCTCCAAAGAGCCCTAGAGGGAAGAAGTGAGCTATGAACCAACTTGGAAGTTTTGAAGACGTTGTAGAAAAAGGACAAAGTAGTGTGAAGCAGGCCGCTAAATCAGCGCAAACTGGAGCCGCAAGTTTTGTAAAAACTGCAGCTGGTCAAACTTCAAATACGCCATCTGACCAAGGAGTTAATGAAACAAATGCACAAAATCCCACACAACAGCAAATGTCAGATGATGACGCCCAGAAATTTCTCCAAGATTTATATGGTGTAAAAAGTCCAACTCAAGATCCGAATCAGCAAAACCCAGCTCAGCCTCTGCAAGGCCACGCCTTGCAGAACCAAAAGCCGCAAGTAAAACAGCAAAATCAGCAAACGGTTAAAGCTGCTTTAGGTTTGGAGCGCGCTAATAAGCCTCAAGAAAAAGCTCCAGCTCCCATGGAGACGATAAAAACAGCTCTCGGAATTCCAGGAGAAAAACCCAAAGAGCATGCACAAAGCGCACGAGTTACTGTGGTTTCGGCAATGGGTTTACCCGATATACTGAAAGATAAAAAAACACCTGAAGAAGAAGCAAAAATTGAAGCATTAAGAGGACAACTTCATGGAGAGTATTATCAAAAACTTACAAAACCACAGCAGCAAGCAGAAGAAACAGTTGTTGATAAGTTAGAGAGGGAAGATCAGGAAAAGAAATTTGAAGATTTTGAGACTAATAAAGAAAAACCACCACCCCTTCCCGCTACAACAAAACAAGGGACTGGGGAAAATGTAGTAGGAGTTAGTGGATAGTAAAACCTCTAAGGCCTATAGTTGATTTTTATTCTCTACGAAGCTATAATTCCATTCTATGAAAGATGGAGGTCAAATTAAACCAGAATTTCCAATGCCGACAGATGCTGTAAAAATCTCCTTTGACGGAAATCCGTTAATATTGAGACCTGGAATTATCAAAGCTCCAGTTGGGGCCCCCTTAGAGCTAAGGTTTTCTGACGTTGCAAACGATACCACAAGAGCATATTTGGTAAAAACACCTATTAGCGATTATGAATCGGTTTTTGATGCTATTCTAAGAAGAGATGGAGAGGCAATTGACTTAGGTGAAATTCCAAGCATGCTATCAGCTGGCAATACTGATCTCGAGGTTCAAACAGAAGAAGATGCAGTCTACGACATATTCTTAACACATAATGAACAAGTTTCTTTTGAGAGAATTGTTACTTGTGATGAAGTTGGGGTAATAACTTTTGATGAATTAAAGCTTCTAGTTTCCATATATACGCAGATTCCTCCAGATGAATTAGCTGGAATTAAAGGAAGAGTAATCGCAGATGAATTAAGTGTTATTAATAGGCAAGATCTTGCATATTTTGGAATTCAAGTGGACGATTTAGTTGCGACTATATCGACGAGAACACCATTTAAGCTGATATTTGTAGACAAAACTGGTTTTAGGAGAGATTTATCCAGGGATGATTTTAGGAGTCATTTGCTTCAAAAGGACAAAGTAAAAAGAGTGAATTGAGAATATGTTTATGTAATTTCTCGAGCAGTTTGAGGCAAATTGCTGTAAAATAAGGTTGTGAGAATTTATAATACTCTTTCAAAAAAGATCGAAGAATTTGAATCGATTGGAGAGACGGTAGGAATTTATACCTGTGGACCTACGGTTTATGACTACATGCATATCGGAAATTTAAGAACATTTCTTCTAGCTGATGTTTTTGAAAGAGCTCTTAGGTTTGACGGATACAAATTGAAGACAGTTCAAAACATAACTGATATTGATGACAAAATTATTAGAAAAGCAAATGATCGAGGAATCGGAATTGCAGAATTATCCCAAGAATTTGAAAAGTTTTTTAAAGAAGATATTACAAAAGTAAATATTCTACCAAAAGACGAAAATCCCCATGCGACAACTTACATTACGAAAATGCAGGATTATATTCTGGAATTAATTAAAAAGGGATTTGCATATGTGGAAAAAGATGGATCAGTTTATTTTGATATTTCAGAGTTTAAAGCTTACGGAAAATTATCAGGAATAGAGGCCGCAAGTTTAAAGACAGGAACAAGAGTCTTGTCTGATGAATATTCTAAAGATGATGTTCAGGATTTTGCTCTTTGGAAAGGGGAGGAGAAGGATCAAATCGGTTGGGCATCTCCTTGGGGTTGGGGAAGACCTGGTTGGCATATAGAGTGCTCTGTGATGAGTCAGGAAAATCTGGGAGATACTATTGATGTACATATGGGAGGAATTGATTTAGTTTTTCCGCATCATGAAAATGAAATTGCTCAATCTGAGGCAAAAACAGGAAAACAATTCGTTAAGTATTGGATTCACGGGGCACATATTTTAGTAGATGGGAAAAAAATGAGTAAGTCTTTAGGAAATTTTTATAGACTTAAAGACGTCACCGATAAGGGTATTGATCCGCTCGCCTTAAGATATTTATATCTTCAAACACATTACAGACAGGAAATGAATTTTACATGGGAGGCTTTAGAGGCAGCGCAAACGGCGCTTGGTAAGCTCCGAAAAAAATACGCTGACAGTGTTTCCGGTAATGGAGAATTACCTTCTGAATTCAAGGAAGCAATTAGTGATGATTTAAATTTGCCCCGCGCTCTTGCTGTAGTGTGGGAAAATATTGATTCGTTAAGCCGGGAATCGCTGGACAAAATTGATGAACTTTTAGGCTTGAATTTGTCAGCGAAAGAAGAGGAAGTTGAAATCCCGACTGAAATACAGGAATTAGTAGATGAAAGAGAGGCGTTTAGAAAATCTGGAAATTATGAAGAAGCAGACCGAGTGCGAAATGATATTGAAGAAAAAGGATTTATTTTAGAAGACTCCAAAGACGGAATAAAAATTAGAAAGAATTAACCTTTTAGTTCGCCGCCCATGCCAGCTCCGACTGGTATTTCAATTTTTGGTTGTGTTTGTGGAGCTTCAGGAGAACTGGGTTGGGAGACGGCTTTTTGTTCATGAAGTAAGTGTAAGCCTTCAAGGAGTCTAGTAGCATGTTTTTTCCAAATGGGGCCCTCAGAGTATGGAACTGGTTCTGATGGAGTCTCCTCAGAGATTTTGCCACCAGGCATAGCATCCTGAGTCAGTGAGCTTGATCCGTCCTTTTTCAATGATAATCCCATAAAATTAATGTAGCATTAAAATTATAATTCTACAATACCCTCCGGCTTGACAAAATTCTGACAGATAGAGTTGTCAAGTATTTGAAGGAAATTTAATTTATGTTAATCTTAATTAATGCTTTTGTTTGATTTAATTATTTACGTAGCAGCATTTTTCTTCATTTGGTTAGGGTCAGGATTTATTGTTTCCTCAACTAGTAAGTTTTCTGAAAAACTAAAGTTGTCATCTTTCGCTGTTTCATTTCTTTTATTAGGAATTTTAACTTCTACTCCAGAGTTTTCTGTGGGTCTACAAGCGGTAGCAGATCATAATCCGGGGATTTTTGTGGGAAATTTGCTTGGAGGGATAGTTGTAATTTTTCTATTTATAATTCCGCTCCTTGCGATTTTTGGAAATGGAATAAATCTGAGGCACGAGATGGATAATAAAACTTTACTTGCAACAATGGGAGTAATTCTTGCACCGTCAGTAACAGTTTTAGATAAAAAAGTCACCAATTTAGAGGGATTTATTTTAATTATCTTATATTTAGTGTTGGTTTTTGTTGTTCAAAGAAAAAACGGATTATTTAGTCGCGAAAATAATAAGCTTTTGGAAAAAAAATCATATTCATTCAAGGATATTTTAAAAATTTTAATTGGGATCGCAATTGTATTTATTTCCAGTAGTTTAATTGTTGATAAAACTACACTTTTTGCAGAAGTGTTAAATGTTCCAGTCTTTTATATCGGGTTAATTGTAATCGCGCTCGGAACAGATCTTCCGGAAATGACCTTAGCAATTCGATCAGTTATAAGCGGGAAGAAAGATATAGCAATGGGAGATTATGTGGGAGCAGGGGCAGCTTCTACGCTTTTGTTTGGAATCTTTACTATTTTAAATAAGGGTGAAGTAATCACGATTAGCAGTTTTATTTTTACTTTTGGATTTATAGCTTCGGGTTTGGGACTATTTTACTACTTCTCAAGAGCAAAAAATTTCATTTCCAGAAAAAACGGAATTTTTATGATTTTTATTTATATCTCGTTTATAGTTTTTGAAGTAACACGATAACTTGACTTTAATTTTCAAAGTAAGTAGTCTAAATTAGATGGAGAAATTCTTTAAAAACCTCTTGTTAGTGATTGCCGTAATCCTCTTAGCCGGCGTATTTTATACATCAAGCTCATTTGCAAATGAAGATGAACAGTCCGATGTTACCCCTGAAATAACTCAGTCTTTGGATGCTACCCCTACAATAAAAAGATTTAAACCTGAAAACGCTAAAGAGAGGATAAAGGAAGCAAGAGAAAAAAACCAGGAACTTAAAGAAAAAAATGAAGCCAGAATCACTGAAATGAAGCTAAAGAAAGAAGAGAGATTGTCAGAAGCTAGGTTAAAGATTTGTGAAGCACGAGAAAAAAATATTGAAAATCGTGTTGAAATGATGAAAAAAAGAGCTGAAGTAATTCACAAAGGACATGAGAAAATTTATCAAAGAGTCGATGAATTTTATAATAATAAATTAGTTCCAAATGGTTATATCCTTTCTAATTATGCAGATCTAAAAGCAGAAGTAGCTGTGAATAAAGAAAATGTTAATTTAGCAATGGAAGCAGCTAAGACGAGCGGGGAAGAGTTTGACTGTAGCGCTACTGACCCGAAAGGACAAGTGGACGCTTTCCAGGAGGATATGAAGGCGTTAATCGAAGCAAATAAAGCATACAAGGACTCGATTCATACATTTGTAAAAGCTGTTAGAGACTTAGCAAAAACAGTAACGCCAATAAAGGTTAGCCCAACGATAACTACGGAGGTAACACCATAATGAATCCAACTAATGATTCCAACCAGTCAGTAAATCCAATAAATCCAGCTCCTGTCTTAACTCCTCCCGCTAGTCCAGCGCCAGAAAAAATAGGAAATCCAGTGCAAAAAACAGACAAGAAATTTTTATTCTACGGAGTATTGATTGGATTAGTAGTTGTTGCGATAGTTGGGGTTGCAGGATTTTATATGATGTACGCTCCAAAAAATAGCAGTGATGTAGCTGTTGTTTCAGCACCAGTTCAGGAAAAAAGCACAACGCCCGTTCCAGTAGAGATTTCACAAATCAAGCAAGCTTCTGAATTAGATAATCTTATTGTGGGACTTGCACAGGCAGATGGGGAATTGGACCAAGAACTAACTGCATTAGAGAAAGACTCCGACTTCTAGAACTCCTTACTACAGAACTCATACATTTTCTTAGCATTTATCATAACTTTCAGGCATATGATCTAGCTTATATGATATCGGAAGGGGGTGAGAAATATGCCACAAAGTAGTAGAGGTAGGGGTTGGTTTGGAGACTCCTCAGGACATTCAAAAGCTGGTAGAAAAGGTGGTTTGGCAAGAAGCAGAAAAGCTAGTGCAAATAACCAAGAAAAATCTAATACTAGATAAAGCCTCCGTGTTTTTAAATAACAGCCTTTAAAAGAGGCTGTTATTTTTTTATCAAAAACCCTTGCTAATTTCTTACGAGTTTAGAATTATCATCTAATAATTCTTAACTAATATAATCTTATGAAAACATTAACATATACAACTAATCCGACAGTTCGATTTTCTATTCCCGATTTTTCAAATGTAAGTTTTCCAAAAGTTCCTTTATCAAGTCTAAATAAAGTTCTTCCTAAAAAAGTCACACATACAGTTTCTAGTTTTTGGACGGTGTTTACCTACAAGGAATAATTTATGGATAATGTAATTGGAGTATTTCCAAGTAAAGAGGCAGCTAATGTTGCCTTTTTAAATTTGTTAAAAATCGGATATAAAAATCAGGATATTTCTGTGGTTATTAAGGAAGATTTGGTTCTAAATAAAGATAAAGGACAAAAGGGCGGAATTGCATCATCTTCCTTAAAGTCAGGAATTTTATCTGGCGGATTGATAGGCGGATTTGCTGGAATTTTAGTAGGCCTTAGTGCAATTTTTGTTCCAGGAATAGGTGCGGTTTTGATTGCGGGGCCGCTTGCTTCAATGCTGGGAATTGGAGGAGCAGCTGCAGTTACACTTTCAGGAGTTGTAACGGGGGTTTTAGCAGGAGGGCTAGCCGCAGGGCTTGTGGAAATTGGGCTTGAAAAAGATGCAGCAAATTTCTATGAAAGATTAGTTAAAAAGGGAGGAATTTTAGTTTATGTTCCTGTAAATAATGAAAACAGCGCAAATGATATTAAAAGAATTTTTATAGAAAATGGCGGAAACTATGTAAAAGAAGTGGAGATTAATAAATAATCTTACCTTTTTCTTACTTGTTTTTAATTAAAAGTAATGTAAGAATTGTGAGAAAATAGGTAAGTAAAATGGTTCAAAATATTCTTTTAGTTGAAGACGACAAAAACATCAGAGATTTCGTGCAGCAGGCACTTATTGAAGCTGGATTTAAAGTTACATCTACTCCTGACGGTGCTCAGGCTTTGAATACTATTAAGGAGGGGAACGTAGATCTGGTAGTTCTGGATTTAGGAATCGAAAACATAAGCGGAGAAACTGTATGTATTGAAGCTAAGAAAGCATATCCTGACCTTCCCATAATTATCTTAACTGCTAAAAATAAGGCAGAAGATGTGGTTAAGGGATTAGGTTTGGGAGCAGATGACTATGTTTCAAAGCCTTTCGATTTCGAGGAGCTATTAGCAAGAATTAAGACTCGTCTAAAAAAGAATAATTCTCATTTGCTTGAAATCGATGATCTAAAATTAAACACACAATCATTAGAGGTGTATAGAAATGATAAAAAAATTGATTTGACTGCAAAAGAAATTAGGCTTCTTGAGTATTTAATGACAAATAGGGGAGTTGTATTAAGTCGTGAAAGAATCTTAAATCATATTTGGGCATATTCTCCTGATGTTGAGACAAGAGTGGTCGATGTGTATATCGGATACTTGCGTAATAAAATAGACAAAGGACATAACAGGCCTCTAATAGAATCAGTCCGTGGGTTCGGCTACGTCATCAAATAAAACGACTGGGATATGGGTATCTCTAGAGGGTGTCTTTTTTTCCTGAGCAACTCTGATAGCATAAGCTAATCTTTCAGCGCTTGTCTTAATTTGACTTCTGCTTCTAAGAATTACCGCTCTAGCATATCTAGTTGAGAGATTTGGGTCATATGTTCTATCAAATCCAGAGCCTGGTGCGACCACTAAGTCCATCTTGCTTGCTTCCAAGGCAATTCCCTCTACTTTCCCATCCACAAACATGACCGGTGTTTGGTTATCTGTTGGGAGTGTGTCTATTTCCCAGCTTGTGAGCTCATTTCGTAGTGTAATTTTTCTGTCACGTGTTTGCGGTCTAACGACTTCCTCAAGGTGAGGATCAATAAATTCTCTTGAGTCTCCGAATAATGCGTTTATAAGTAATCTATCAACTCCTCTTAATGAATGATCGCTCATGGTCTGCTCTAAAATTCTTGCTGTGTTTTCATTTAAAATCATATACCCAAAACCCAAACCAGGAAGCCCAATCGCCTTGGATGCTGATCTAGCAACTACTAAATAAGGGTTATCCTGTGTCTCATCAGCAACCGATTCGTGATCCGGGTAAAAATCTGCCATGTCTTCATCTTCAATCCATAACACACCTTTATCTGTAAAATGTCTAATTGCTTCAAGTCTTACATCTCGGCCTGGCAAATCACCTCTAAAAGTAGGGCTTGAATTATAAATTACTCCTAGTTTGTTTCTTCCAGGAGTTCGTTTATGATTTTCTACAGTCCAAAGCAATCTTTCGTCTGCTGATAAATTTAAAGGCGGAGAGATAGGGCCATAGCTAAGTTCATCCATGCCATCAATATTCTGGACTATTCCAGGCCAATGTGGGCCGACTCCGGCAATTCTAGTGCCGCTTCGTAGCGCAATTAATAAATTTCTTATGAGTCCATCACTACCATAATTTGTGTTAAATAAAACTCTAGACCTATCATCGCATCCAAATCTTTTCAATACTCCTTCTTCTGCCGGAGTAATATCAGCTTCATAGTAACTTCTTTGTGCTAGCCTTGCTTCATTGCTAGCTCTTATTTGTGTCTCTAATTCATCAAAGCCTTTCGGAGGTCCAAAGGGAGAAAGCCCATCTCTCATGGAAATTCTTTGGTGCACACCGGGTTCTCTAGATCCCGCGGACGCATAGCTTACAGCTTTATTTACGTTCGTAAACTGACGAGGTAGTGATATTTCTTTCTGACTTCCCATAGCAGTTAGCTATTTTAGTTATGTAAGAAGATTATTACAAGTTATAAAGCAATTTTTTGATAGAATACGCATGTAAATGCCTTATATTGTAAAAGATAAGATACTATTTTTGTCCTCTGCCAGCAAAATTCTTTCATCAAGTCTTGATTATCATTTGACCCTAGCGAGCATAGGGAAGTTAATCGTAGAGTCTGTTGCTGATTTTTGCACGATTGATATTCTGGAGAACGGAAAGCTTACGCGCGTGGTTGTTAGAATGTCAGATCGTAAGAAAAATATTGAAGCGCAGGAGTTTTATGATTTTCCATCTGATCCTAAAAATAAAAATGCTACCTATGACGTGATTAAATTAGGCAAGCCCATAATAATTAGTAAAGTTAACAATAAATGGATTAACTCCGTCTCCAAGATACAAGAAGAAAGAGAGCTTATGAAAAAATTTAACTTTTCTTCTTTTATGTTCATCCCACTTCAAAGTAGGGGTCAGGTAATTGGAGTAATGACTATCGGTTCTATTCAAAAAGGATTCTCATATTCAGATGCTGACGCAATTTTTATTAAAGAGCTTGCTGATAGAGCAGGAATTACGATTGATAAGGCAAAACTTTTTACAGAAGCTCAGGAGGCAATTAGAATTAGAGATGAATTTTTATCAATTGCGTCCCATGAGCTTAAGACTCCACTAACCTCAATTTTATTAAGTCTCCAATTGATTCTTAGAAGGCTTGAAAAAAGCACTCATAAATCAGCAGAGTCCGAAGAAATTCTTAAGGCAGTTGAAATAAGTATTACTCAGAGCAAGCGTATGTCTAGACTTATTAATGACCTTTTAGACGTTTCCTTAATTGCCTCTGATTATTTTCAGATTGATCCTGAAGAAGTTAATCTCACAGGGCTTTTAAAAGACGTAGAGATGAAATTTGAAGTTATTTTAGCTCATAAAAAAATAGAGCTAATAATAAAGGAGAATGAAGAAAATATTATCGGATATTGGGATAGGGTCAGAATAGAGCAGGTCATATCAAATTTAATTTCGAATGCATTGAAATATGGAAACAGTAAGCCTATTTTAGTTAAAACTGAAATACAAAAAGATTGCGTATTAATTAAAGTAAAAGATAGGGGAATTGGAATTAGACCTGAAGATAAGGATCGTATTTTTAAAGTTTTCAATAGGGGATTAGATGTTAAAGGTTATAAAGGAATTGGTGTTGGGTTATTTATTTCAAAAAAAATAGTTGATGCGCACGAGGGAGAACTTATAGTTAATAGCACTCCTGGGAACGGAACCACTTTTACGGTTAAGCTTCCAATTAAAAAATAAATTCTTTCACTTCTATTACTTTTTCTTAGCAAAATTCACACCACCAAGCATTATATTAAGCATAATTAGAGAGGGGGTGATGAAGATGAACGATCCAAAAAGAAATCAAAATTCAGACCAAAATCAATCAGATTTAAATCAGGATAATTCTGGTTTAAATGATCAAGGGAAAGCGGGTGGAATTGCAACAACAGATGATGCTCAAATCGACACTGACATGAATCAGTCAGGGGAGGATATGAGTACGGAAGAATAGGGGCATTTACAATTCAAGGCTATAAACAAACCGCAATAAAATGCGGTTTGTTTTTTTAGTTGACCGATTCTGAAACAGAATTAGTGCTTATTAAAATTTTGTTTAAAAGATTTATGCTTTCATCTAACGCTTTTTCAAGAAATATTTTATCTTTTTTGTTCATATTAATTTTAATGTGATAAGTTCCCTTAGCGTCTCTTTTCCAATTCCACTGAGTAAATCCAGAAAAAGAAGCCTTGTCGTGCCCACTTTGAACTTTTATCTGGCAAAGATATTCAAGGATTATATGTTCGAATAAATGGCCTATTTCTGTATTCTTAACCTCGTCACTGAAAGGAAGATTGGAATCATTAAAACACTTATTATGTAAAACTTGAGGAAGAGAGCCTTGCAAGATATTGTGAGTTTGAGGAATATGTTTGGTGTGATAGTAGGGGGTATCTAATAGCATGGTTATATTGGTTCCTTTTGATGAATTATTATTTACGGCAAGTTTATATTGTCCGTAATTTGTGAAGGTGTCATTTATGTCTTGGATAATGCTCATAATTATTACTTTTTTCTTACCTGATTATGATAAATATAAGTCCCGAATTGCTTTTCTGTCAAGCAAAAGAGTATGAGATATTTTCAGACACTACAGCTGGGAGGGGTCAATTTTTAAAATTCTATCGTCGCCTGTGCTTGGATTTCCGCGCCCATCACGATTACTAGTTGAAATATATAGGAGGTTGTCTGGTCCTAAAATAACATCTCTAATTCTTCCAAATTCATTATGAAAGTGTTTTTTTATTAACGCGTTTCCATTTTCAACCTTTAATTCATAAAGTGCCTCACCCCTAAGGCCAGTATAAAAAAGAGATTCATTTAAAAATGCTGCTCCGCCCGGTGCCCAGGTTTCGTCTCCGCTTTGAGCTAGTGGAGACTCTAACCCACTTCTTGTTTCTGCTCCCTGAATTTCCGGCCATCCGTAGTTTCTTCCCGCTAAAATTACATTCACTTCATCGTATCCTGAAGGACTTGATCTTCCATGTTCAGTTTGCCAGAGTCTATCCGCGGAATCCCACGCAATTCCTTGTGGGTTTCTGTGTCCATAGGAGAAAACTAAATTATTGAAAGGATTTTCAGGAGCAGCTCTTCCATCATCTGTTATTCTAAGAATTTTTCCAGCTAAAGAATTTGTGTTTTGCGCTAAAGAAGGTTCAAGGGAATCCCCGGTAGTTACATATAAATATCCATCAGGGCCAAATTTAATTCTTCCTCCGTTATGATAAATTGCTCCTGGGATATTATCTGTAATAATAGTTCTCTCAGACAAAGAATTATTATTGAATTTATATCTAACAACTCTATTGCGGGTATTATTTCCATCACCCTGATAGGTGTACATTACATAAATGTATTTATTTTGAGAAAAATTTGGATGAAGCGCGAGTCCCATAAGTCCTCCTTCACCGTATTCAAGAACATCAGAAATTTTTTCAATTGTCGTAATATTATTATTTGAAATTAATTTAAGTTCGCCATTTCTTTGAGTAAATAAGATTTCATTAGTAGGAAGAAAAGCTAGGGACCATGGGGTTTCCAGGTTTTCGGCTACTGTTGCGACTCTCTCAGGAGTTCCGTTTGCCTCGTCAGTATTGACCGTAAAGTCCACCACAGAAGGATTTTTGGTAGGAATAATTCTATCTTTATATTGATTAATAAAAACTACCACTAGTGCTATAAGTCCAATAAATAATGCTACTTTTTTCATCCCTCCTATCTTATATCTTTTAAATTCTTTTTTGAAGCGCTAATAAGGGGTTTTTGTGAGATTAAAATGATTGACTTTAGCCTCAAAAAAGAGTACAATTGAAGCCACACAAAATGTTACCAAATCTTCAGAAAGACGTTAAGAAATTAGAGAACAAAAAAAAGGCTAAAGTACTAGCCGGTTTTTTTAAGACTGGAGAAGGAGAGTATGGATTTGGAGACATATTTTTAGGAATTCCAGTTCCCGAGAGCAGAAAAATCGCTTTAAAATATCGAGAACTTGGCTTTGAAGACATCTTAAAACTTCTAAGAAGTGAAATCCACGAAGAAAGACTTATAGCTCTTCTAATTCTTGTTCATCAGTTTCAGCATGATGAAATGCTTCAGAGAAGAATTTATGAATTCTATCTTAAAAACACAAAATTCGTTAATAATTGGGATTTAGTAGATTCTTCAGCTGACAAAATAATCGGTGCTTATTTAGCAGATAAGCCAAAAACAGTTATCTACAAATTGGCAAAATCAACAAATCTTTGGGAAAGAAGAATCGCGATGATTTCAACCTTCTATTTTATTAAGAATAATGAATTTGATGACGCAATTGGCGTTGCTGAAGTTCTAATTTCAGACGAAAATGATCTTATACAAAAAGCTGTTGGGTGGATGCTTAGGGAAGTAGGAAATAGAGATAAGAAAGCTGAGGAAAAATTTTTGAGAAAATATCACAAGATTATGGGTAGAACTGCTTTAAGATATGCTATTGAGAAATTTACCGAAGACGAGCGAAAAAACTACCTCGAGGGAAAAGTTTAAACTTCAAATTCTAGTTTAAGCGGAAGGTGATCAGATATTTCCTCAGACATAACTTCAAAAT
>CAYXTY010000008.1:6878-18918 GCA_964468505.1 uncultured Gammaproteobacteria bacterium | reverse complement strand
TCATAGCGGCGTCACCTACTGCAAGTCAACCAACATAAATCATCGTCTCTAGATGACTTTGGATGCCAACATATGTTTCAGGTAGAGTTTTTGGTTTTAATCCCATTTGGGCAAAAACTCCTGAGACCGCGTCTTTAGCGTATTCATTTCTTTCAGAATCAGATAAAGGACCGACAAATCTTTGGTATCCTTCAACTGAGCCGACAATTAATGTTCCTGCAACTACTCCTTGAGCTTCTTGAGTCATGGGGGAATAAGACTTACCTTCCTGATGTGCGCCAGTTGTGGTAGTTAGTTTACGTCTAAAATCTGGATTTGCATGGACATTGTTTATGCGCGTTAATGTTTCTTCTGCTTCCGCATTGGTACCATGAATAATATCAAATCCAAGCGTTGCGTTTAATCTTAGTCTTCCGAGCGTGTTTCTTTGAATTTCACCAGTGTGAACCAAGAGTTCGCCAACTCGTGGATCCGCAGCTTGAGTAAGTAATGCGCTTTGACCGCCCAGAATTGGAGCAGCCTCGCTTGCTACTCTTATTAAAGCTCCCGAGGGATTAAACCTTAAATTATTTGGGCCAGAACTTGGTCCGTATTCAGCTCTGTTCATATTTATTAAAAAACCCGCACATGGCGGGTTTTTTATGTTGTGGAGATGTCGGGAAGTGATCCCGAGTGCAAGAAATGCAATTTAAAATATCTACAAGCTTAGTTAATTATTATTTTGATCACTCTATTCTTTGAAAATTAACATCCATAAATAGAGCCGAGGTTATAATTACAATAAAGAGCTAACCAGCTTCTTTACAGTTTTCCCAGCTGATTTTATGCTCAAGATGCCTCACTGAGAGAAGGACATAGTGAACAGCTCAAGAGCTTAAGCGTATGCTAAAGCTGGTTGAGCACTAGAAGGAGAGAATGCTCTCCCTATAGCGTTAAATGTTTTTGAAACATTTATTTTTGATCAAATTTTACGTCTTTTAATCGTGGACGGCTTGCAATTATTAAAGTACTGATCTTGTCGATGCAATGCATCCCCAAGGCACGTATGGTATCAAATTTAGCTTCAAAAGTCAAGTTTACGAGGCTAGTTCCTGCTCAATTTCGCGGTCCAAATCTGCCTTTTTCTTTGCTGTTTTTTTATCAAATTTCTTCTTTCCTTTGCCAACTCCTACCTCAAGTTTTATTAAGCCATGTGTTTCATAAAAAGAGATTGGAACTAGTGTTAAATTCGCTCCATCTGTCTTATGTTTTAGGCTAATTATCTCTCTTTTATGCAGGAGAAGCTTACGGGTTCTAGACTCATCATAATTTTCAGGTCTAGCAAACTCATAAGGGAAAACTTTTGCATTAACTAAATAAGCTTCAGAACCAATAATTCTAACGTAGCTTCCGGTTAAATCTGCATGTTCCATTTTTATAGCTTTAACTTCAGCTCCATTCAGATTTATACCAGCCTCAAATCTATCTGTAATTAGATAATCATAAAACGCACGTTTGTTGGTAATTTTCATATGGCAATAATACGCCAAAAGAGGAAATTTGTAAATTTAATTTATGTCTATTTTGAAGATTTTACCATTTGAGAGGACGAAGATTGCATTATTTGCTTCATCTACGTCTATGTCAGTCGCTCTTTTAGCGACACCTGCTTGATAAGACTTAACGAATTTGCCTGTTTTATCTAAAACAACTACTCTGGAATTGCCATTATCTAGGACGTAAATATTATCAAAATCTTCCCCAGTCACAATTCTAGTAGGGGAGGACATTTCTTTATCAATTCCGCTTACTTCAAAGTCATCTTCAGCGCCTCTTGTATATTTGTTAATTGATCCGTTGCTAAATAGGATATAAATTGATCCGTCAATTGCCAATCCTGATGCTTCCGAGAGATCTACTTCTTCTGTTAAGTAATCGCTTTCTGTGTAATCATCTTCGCTGGGAACAAATTTAGAGATTCCAGCGTCTTTATCTAAAACGTAAATATTAGATCCGAAAACTCCAATTCCACCTGCATTTTTCCATGTTTTATCAAATAAAGCTTCTTTGGTATCATTCCCTTTGTCTATTGAATTTGCACCGCTGTCATCCAGGAAATATACGAAATCTTCATTTTGTGTAAAGTGCGTTCCATTCTCGTTATCAATTTCAAGAGAAAGAAGATTGCTTTCTGATTTATCTACCTCAGGCGCATTTACTCCTCCCTCGCTTGAGCCGCCTACTTCATTATTTACTTTTGTAAGCAGTTCTTCTATTTGATCGTCTTCTTCCGAGCCCTCTTTAAACGTGTCTTTGTTTTCATCTAAAATTCTTTTAGCTTCCCTAAAGCTTTCTTGAGCTAAAGCGCTATTTAGATCTTTTAGGCTAACTCCTTCATCATATTTTTCCTGAGCAACGTTAAATACTCCGGCGAATTTTTCCTCAGTACCTTTGTTTTGCTTGCTAAATAGAGCTAAAATTCCACTAATTATAATAACGACTATTAAAGCTATCACAATAGTTAGGATAATTTTTCTTGAGTGTCCCAAATTTCCTGGGAGTTTTTTTAAGAATCCTAAGTTTGCGCCGATGGACATTTTTCTTCTTCTTGTTGGAATCTGATCAGTTAGGAATGGAGATGGGGCGTCTGTGGTTTCTAATTGTGTTGGTTTTTCTTCTCCGGTTTTTGTTTCTAGAGATTCATTAAACCCTGTTTCTGATTTTTCCAAATCTTCAGTTTGGGTTTCAAGTGTTTCATTTATAGTTTCTTGAGTTGGCGCTTCATCTGTTTTTTCTTCAGTTTGGGTTTCAATTGGTTTTTCAGGAGTATCTTGAGCCTCAGTTTGATTGCTATTCTCGTCAATAGCTTCCGTTTCAGAATCTCCGAGACCTACTTGTGAGAGCTCTTGGGCTGTCATCTTTTTATATAAAAGAACTACAGCTGAGGCTGCTCCCTCTGTTTTTTCATGAAGATGGGGAGCTAGATTTTCTGATATTTCCTCAGGTTTATCGCTGTCTAATGCTTGAGCGAGAACGGAAGATGGGATAATTTTCGTAAATGATTTGGTTTGTAAAACTATTATATCGCCTTCTTGAACATAGCCTGATGCAGATTTAATCGCATTTTCCTCTATTGCCTCTAGAACTGTTCCAATTTTTTCTCCTCTTTTGAGAATCGATTTTCCTCCTCCTGTTGCGAAAAGATAAAGAACATTTTCATTTAAATAACAGATAACAAATGAAAGCCTTACTCCCTCTTTTACTCTTTCAGCAGTTGTAGTAACTGCTTGTTTGATTGATTCGAGATCTTTTTTCTCGAGAGTAAAAAATTCGCTTTCTAAGGTTGAGATTAGGTCTTTTCCTAAGGAGTTTAAATGCTCTTCTCCTTCTTGGGGGATTGTATCAGTCTGAAGCGATAATGCAGCAAAGAGTCGTCCTGCGCTATATGCCTGAGACCAGGCTGTAGGCGTAGGGGTTGCTACAACTTTACTAAATGCTAGATTTGTTTCTGCCATCTCATCTCTTCGGCTCTTAGCCGGTCAATTTCTATAAATAATAACTCACTCTATAGAATGATTAGGGCAGCAACAAAAATAATCATTCCTATTATAGCATTAATTATCGCAATTGAATTAAGTAATATTGAGCTGGCGCCGTCATCGACTACTTTTTGCATTGCTCGAGCTTGTTTGTAAACTATTAAAAGAAATATTATCGCTATTAAATTTAACAATAGAAATGCAAATTTGAGAATTGTTAGAAATTGAAAGAAATTTATAATTAAATCAAGCATGTTTTGTTTTTCCTATCAAGTTATTTATTGTTTTAATTACTTTTTCAGGGTGGGGAACAGCAAGGAATTCAAAATTCGAAGAAGGTCCCGCTGTGTGAAGATTAACATCTCCATAGTCAAAAATTGACCTAACTATTCCGATTTGAGAATAGCCAACGTCCTCAACTTGAGAAAGCTTCGTAGCGTCCACATTTTCATAAATAAGACTTGAAAAGTCGATATCAATAATTCTTTTATTTGTAACTAAGGAAATATTATAAAACCAGCTTAAATACTTGATAAATACATATGAAAAAACGATCTGATAATAAAAAATTGTAGCAAAAATTATGAATTCGTAAGGAATAGATGAGATATCAATTATTCCGAAGGAGTTGACGTAAAACATAAAAGGAAAAACTAAAGCAGATCCTATGGCTCTTATTATCCATGGAACATTTGTAATAAAATGCCTTCTTAAGTATAGAAGAGTTTCCTCATCGTCTTGAAGATCGGCAACTCTTACTGCATTTGGATGATCACAGTAAGCCGAGAATAGATGACTATGAGCGTGTTTTCCTTTCTGGGGAGTTATATGTGGTTTTGGCTGGACAGGTTCTTCCACAGTTTTTACCTCAGAGGTTTCCTTTGCTTCTGATTGAGGTTGAGCAGGATTTCCTACAAAAATATCAGGCATGTTTATGCGGGCGTACTATATTATACGTTACTTTTTTTCAATATTAAAGAATGCAAATCCTGATTGTGGAATTGATAAATGACCCGGCGCTCTAAGATTAAATGCTCTTTTAAAATCATCTCCAGAAAGAGAAACGCCATTTATAGTCACGTTTGAAGTGGTTCCATTTCCTTGCGATACGGAAACGCTCGTCGCCTGGCTAATTCCGCCTTGACCTGATACCAAATTTCTAAGCTCATCCATGCTGTATGGATTTCCTCCCCAACAGTCAGTTGTGACAGGCGTAATTCTGGATGTATCAATTCCACCAGTTCTAAGTGCAATTGCCGCATTAACTATATCAGCCATTTCAGTAGGGGATAACCAAGGGTTGTTTCTTCCGCATTTTCCAGAAGAAACACTATATCCCTGCGTATACCATGCCTTATATAGCCAGGGAGATCCACCTAACTTGTCATAGGCTTTGTCTATAAAATTACCTCCGCCACTTCCGTCGGTTGTATCCCAGCCTCGAGTAGTAGTAAATCCTCCATGAGTTGAAGCATAATACGTAACTACATCTTCTATAACTTGTCCTTTTGTTGCCTGTACGGCTTGTCTCCAAGCTTCAGGTGGATTTGAAGCTTTGCCGTCGTTATAAACTTGGCAGGCTTCAGTTGTGCATATCTCTGTGCCTTGGGCTTTATATCTATAAGCGTAAGTTCTTGCTGCGATTGCTTGAGCTTTTAATGCTTCTGGGTGCCAAGTTGAGGGCATTTCTGCAATTCCCATTAAGTACCTTTCCTCAAAGTTCATGCTTCCAAAACCAGCCACTTGAATATCTCCACCGGTATCTTTTCCGACTGGATCCTTTCCGTAATAAGCATTAAGAATTTGATTTACGCTTTGCCCGCTTTGTGCTCTTCCTCGAGCCCCGTATTGGCTCATTCCTTTTCTGTGTGTATGTGCGCCAAATGCAAATACTGCGAAGTATCCAGAAGGAGCAGCTTCTCTAAATCCAACAATTGAAGCATTGTAATCATCAGCTAAACTACTGTCTCCGATGGTCGCAGTAAAAGTTCCAGATCTAGAGTTAATAATTTCCTGCTGTTTTGCTGATAATGCTGCAATTTGTCCTGTTAAGTTAGATTGGTAGGTTTTGGCATCTCCAATAATTTTATCTAAATTTGCTTTAACTGAAGCAAGTTTTACTTTTTCTCCTTCGAGTGCTGCTTTTTTTTCTTCCAAAGTATTAATTGAAAGCGCAATATTAGTAATTATCATTTTATCCTGATCGGCTGCTGCTTTTTGGTATGCAAGTATCTGAGTTATCTCAGAAGCGGAATTTGATGAAAGAAAAACAAGTATCGGAGAATTATAGTGACTCTTAATATAATAGTTTCTTATTGCTAAATTCAACTTATCTGTTTGTTTTTCTAAATCTTTATAACCTTTATCAATATCATTACCTTTTTTTATTACATCAGCTTCGATAAATGCTACACGAGACTTAATGCCTGCCACTTGTTGCTCTAGCGGAGTGGTCGCAGATTTTGAATCATTCAGAGCTTTTGTAAGGTCTGCGATTTGTTTGTTTAGATCATCAAGCTCATCTCCCCTGACTTTCCCAACACTAAATACGAGTGAAAAGATAAGAAGAAACGCAAATATTAAAAAGGAAAATTTGGGCATTAGGTTATTATATCAAATCAAATGTTGATAGATAGAATTTCTTGTGATATTATGGCACCCTAGTATGGAAGAGATCTCTTATTCAGGTTCAGCATCACCCTCAAAAAAAAGAATTTCAAAAAGAGTTGCCCTATTTGGAATTTTTTTCATTATCATTTTACTTTTACTTGGAAGTGTTGCATATTTTGTAACAAGTGGGAGTGAGCCTTCGGAGGAGGATAGCACGTCAATTACTCTTGAAGAATCAACCGATGAGGTAATAGAAGAGGAAGAACCAACCGAAGAGCCTTTGGAGACTGAAGCTCCGACTCCTTCAAAAACACCTTCTAAAGCACCAACTAAAGCGCCGTCTTCAGAGGATACACCTGCAAGTGGTGGATCAATTGCGATTCAGAACGGAAGCGGAGAATCAGGAGTTGCTGGGACTGCTGCAGCAATCGTAAGAGAAGCAGGGTTCACAGTGGCATCAACCGGAAACGCTGATAATTTTGATTATACAGATGTGAAAATTCAGGTAAAAAATTCAAAGAAAAGTATCCTAGCCGATCTTGAAGAAGCTTTGTCAGCTGACTATACGATTGGTGATACTTCTACGGATCTCCCAGAGGCGACAAGTTACGACGCTTTGGTTATAATAGGTAAGTAATGATAATTCCTACAATCCTCGAGAAAAGCTGGGAGGAAATAGAAAGAAAGTTTGAAGTCTACAAAGGGTTTGCAAAATCCGTTCATATAGATTTTCTAGATGGTAAATTTGAAGAGAATCTAACTTTTTTAGATCCAGTCCCATTCTCAGAATATTCAAAATATTTTGATTTAGAAGCGCATTTAATGGTCGAAGAGCCAATTGATTATCTTGAAAATTTGTCAAAATCTGGTTTTAAAACTTTTCTAGGGCATATTGAAGAAATGAGTGACCAGGTGGAGTTTGTAGCTCGGGGGCAGGAGCTTGGTGGAGTTGGACTCGCTTTAGATATTGACACTCCAGTCTCGGATATTAAAGTTTCCTATGAGGACTTAGATAGGGTTCTCCTTATGGGAATTCATGCTGGTGCTTCAGGTCGTCCTTTTGATGAGAGAGTATTCTTAAAAATTAAAGAAATAAAAGACAAAGGTTTTACAAACATTCAAGTTGATGGGGGAGTAAATGACGAAACTTTACCAAAACTTAAAGAAAACGGGGCATCGATGTTTTGTGTAAATAGCTTTTTGTTTAAGGGAGATCCGAAATCTCAATTTAGATTACTCGAGTCTCTTTAGGGATTTGGTCTTTGCTCATTCAGGCTAATTGGTCTACAAAATCCTCTGTTTTCGGTTCCTTTTATGAAGTATTCATTTTTCCCTCCACATGGACGAGCAACTATATTTGAGGGAGGGGCATAAATTTCATCTTTTGGATTACTCTCTTTTAATAAATTATTCATTATTTTATTCCAGATTGGTGCTGCTCCTGTTATTCCTGAGGCTAATAAGGGGTTCATCGGAGCGTTATTATTATTTCCTACCCAAACAGCTGTAAGAATTTTTGGAGTATAGCCAATTGTCCAGTTGTCTCTTTTATTGTCCGTTGTTCCTGTTTTTACAGAGACTGTGTGTTTGGGAATATTTAGCGGTGAGTTAAATCCAAATCCCATTGCGCGTGCGTTATTGTCCGCTAAAATATTTGAAATGATAAATGCAACTTCTTCAGGCATGGCTCTTTTTTCTTTTAATTCATTCTTTTCTTCTAGTATTGCACCCTGATAATTAGTAATTTTTAGAATAGGATTTAGATCTACCTTATTTCCTTTATTTGCCAATGTTCCATAGACTGTCGCCATATCTGTCATTTTTGCTTCTGCTGCTCCAAGGGTAATTGCTAAGCCATAGTTTTCTGGATCCTGCCAAGTTGAGATACCCATTTTTTTACCAAGATTTACCATTGTAGGAACTCCTACTTGATTTAAGGTTTTTACAGCAGGAATATTTATAGAATTTCCAAGAGCATTTCTTAAAGTTACATTGCCATGAAATCTACCATCGTAATTTACGGGTGAATAAGGAGGAGATCCAGGGGAGGCGAATGATACAGGTGTGTCCTGAATACTTGTTGCAGAAGTATATCCATTCATAAGAGCCGCTGAATAAGTAACAACTTTTATGGTAGAACCAGGCTGTCTTAAGGCAGTTGTAACATTATAATTACCTCCATTTGGATCATAATAATCCTTACCGCCAATCATAGCTATAATATCTCCATTTGTGGGGTTTGTGATTAATGCACCTGCATTTGTGAAATTAAGGTATCCTGCTTTTTCCACCTCATCCGTTATTATTTTTTGTGCCATATCTTGAGTTTTTAGATCGAGACTTGTAATGACTGTTAGACCTCCACGTTCAACAACTGGTAGACCATATCGTTCAATCAATAAATCTTTTACATACATTACGAAATGTGGAGCCTTAATATTGTTTTGGTTAGGTTTGAAAACTAACTTCTCCTTTTCAGCTTTTAATGCTTGTTCGCGTGTTATAAATTTAAGATCGGTCATTCTTTCTAATACATCTTTCTGTCTTTCTTTCCAAAGATCTGGAGTCTGACTATATGGTGAATATATTGATGGAGCCTGTGGTAGGCCTGCTAGGAAAGCACTTTCTGCCAGAGTCAACTTTGTTACATCTTTTCCAAAATATGTTTGAGCGGCAGCCTCAGCTCCCCAAGTTGTTCCTCCATATGGAACTTGATTAAAATACATTTCTAGAATTTCATCTTTTGAATAAATTTGCTCGGCCCAAACAGATAAAATTACCTCTTTTACCTTTCTCTCAATTGTTCTCTCAGGCGTCAGAAGTCTAGCTTTTATGAGTTGCTGAGTGATGGTAGAGCCTCCCTGCAAGGGTTTACCGGATAAATCAGCATAAGCAGATCTGGCGATCGCTTGAATATCAAATCCAGGAGTTGTGTAAAAGTTTTTATCTTCAATCGCAATTGTCGCATTTTTAAAATCTTTTGGAATTTCAGAAAGGGGAACGTTAGTTCTGTTTTGGTTAGCATAAATTTGATAAAGAAGAACTTTATTTCTGTCATAAATTTTTGTAGTTTGCGCAATCTCCTGATGTGAAAGTTCAGCAGGGTTTGGTAAATTTTTTATAAATACGTAGGAAATGATTGGCAGAAAAATAAATAAAAATGAAAAAAGTGTTCCGATAAATGCATACTTAAATCTAGTTTTAAATGGTAAGGTTACCGGGATTCTTGGTCTACCTCTTTTCTTGTGTTTCTTTATGTGAGGAGTTGAAAGTTTTGGAAGTTTTATCTTTGGCGCTTCAATTTTTGGGATTGAAATATTAGGGAAAGTTATTTTTGGAATTTCGAGTTTTGGAAATGTAAGCTTAGGGGTGCTAATTTTGGGAATAACTATTCTTGGAAGTTTTATTTTTGGTAATCTTGAAACTAGAAGGCTGAAATTAATATCAGGAATTTTTAATTCTGGAATATTAATTGTTGGAAGTTTTACATTTGGCCTTTTTATTTCAGGAATGCTTAACGAGACATTCTTTTTTTGAGATTTTTCCAGGCTAAATATTTCTTTTTCTGCGGAATCCCCAGATGTGCGTAGTGCATTAATTATTTTCCATGGAAATAAGAATATAAAAATGGTAACATCCCCAATAAATATTAGGATTTTTGCCACAAAAATAATCAAAGATTTTAATATTTCCATAATTTATAAATGAGCAGGAGAGATAAGTGCGTCTTTTAGCCTCAGAAATTAACCAAGTCCAAGCTGGATTATACAAAATTACAAGCTCACTTTAAATAGGGACTTTAGGGGTTAGGAGTTGGGGATGGGGAAAGTTCTGGATGTGCACATGTCACACAGTATCTGTCTCCAGTATCATCAGTTATAACATAGTGTTCCTTGAGCTCTAAGTTATCTGTTTGTTTTGGATCTTTTGGTAAATTTTGAGTAGTTTTATCTACGAAAACATTTGTTTTACCCGGATCTCTTCTTTTAGGAAATTTATTTCTTACGAAATAATCTGGTCTCGTGTCGCATGTTGTTCCTTCTGCCGGGAATAATCCAGACTGGCGACAAACATTTAATCTAACTGCATTTTGTGGAGGAATGTAAGGCGCAGTTTTTTCATCTTCAAGCAGAAATGACATAATCTCATTCCAGATAGGGGAGGCTCCAGTTACTCCTGAAACCACTGCCCCCATTGGCGAATTATCATTATTACCGACCCAAGTTGTTACTACGTATTTTGGAGTGTATCCAATTGTCCAGTTATCCCTGTAGTCGTTTGTAGTTCCTGTTTTTACCGCAACGGTTTGGCCTGGAATATTAAGAACTGAATTAGTTCCAAATGCCATAGCTCTGGCTTGATTGTCAGAAAGAATGTCAGAAATTATAAATGTAACTTCCTCAGGGAGAACTCTTTTACCAAAAATTGCAGCCTGATTTTTCTTTTTTTCAAGAGTTTTTCCCCGGCCATCTTTTACCTCAACTACTGGATTTAAATCTACACGGTAACCTTTATTTGCAAATACTCCAAAAGCCGTAGTCATATCAAGCATTGTAACTTCTCCTCCTCCGAGAGTTAGAGAAAGTCCATATCTTTCGGGATCTGTAAATGTATTAATTCCCATGGCTGCGGCTGTAGCCATCATGGTTTCCACAGTATTTAGTTTTAGCATTTTTACCGCAGGAATATTTAAAGAGCTTGCCAAAGATTCCCTAAGTGTTACTGCTCCATGAAACTTCCCGTCATAATTTTTCGGGCAATAACCAGGGCCATTTGATTGGGGATAGCAGGTTTCTTTATCAACAAAAACTGTAGCTGCTGAGTAGCCATTTTGAATTCCTACAGCATAATTAATAGGTTTTATTGAAGAACCAGGCTGTCTTAAGGCTAGTGCAATATTTACATTTCCGTCAATTGATGTATCAAAATAATCTTTACTTCCAACCATTGCTAAAATATCTCCGTTTGATGGATCACTAACAACAGCTGCGCCATTTGAGACTCTAGCAAATCTAAGCTTGGCGACTTCTGTAGCTACAGCAAGTTCTGCAAATTCCTGAATACTTGAATCTAGGGTAGTTGTGATTCTAAATCCTCCTTCTTCCGTAAACTTCTCTCCATATTTTTTTTCCATTAAATCTCTAATGTAGAGAACAAAGTGGGGAGCTTGGATGTTATTTGAAATATTCTTGTATTCAAGTTTTTGTTTTTTTGCGGCCTTTTCTTCCTCTTCTGTGATATAGCCTTGTTCTCGCATTTGTCTTAAGACTAACTCCTGCCTATCTTTTGCTAAATCTGGACGCGACCCAAATGGCGAATAAAGAGTAGGGCTTTGGGGGAGTCCTGCTAAGAGTGCAGCCTCAGCAAGCGTTAAATCTTTGGCGCTTTTTCCAAAATACGTTTTAGAAGCCGCTTCAATTCCATATGCTGTTCCTCCGTAGGGAATTTGGTTTAGGTACATCTCTAAAATTTGAGATTTAGAGTATAAAACCTCAGTTACAAAAGCTAAGACTATCTCCTTAACTTTTCTTTGAATTGAGCGCTCTGAGGTTAAAAGGCTACTTTTGATTAGCTGCTGTGTAAGAGTTGAGCCTCCTTGAATTGGCTTTCCTGAAACATTTGCAACAAGAGCCCTAGCTATTCCTCTAATATCTATTGCGCCGTGCCTATAAAAGTCTTTATCCTCAACAGCAATTGTTGATTCCTGAACATGTTTTGGGATTTCTTTAAGTGGGATTTGGGTCCTATTTTTATTTGAGTAAACTGTATATAGAAGTTTTCCATCTCTATCAAATATTTGGCTTGATTCTGGAATCGATGTTGGATTATTTAGTTTGGTAGGGGAGGGAAGATCTTTTAAAATGAAACTATATAGAAATATGCATAAGGGGATTGCTAGGAGTAGAATAACC
>CAYXTY010000008.1:0-6868 GCA_964468505.1 uncultured Gammaproteobacteria bacterium | reverse complement strand
GGGGAGGGAAGATCTTTTAGTATGAAGTTGTAAGCAAGCACTCCAGCAATTATTGCGAGTATTAAAACAACTATGCCGAAATATCTTTTCTTTCGAAACTTTCGATAGATTTTTCTTATAGTATCCATTAAATAATAATATCATTCATGTAGTATTAGAGACAACAATTTACCATAAATCTTTTTTTAGTTTGTGGCTTGATTTTAAGCAACACCCTTAGAAAAAACAGTCAGGATGATCTATAATAATTCTGTGATTTCAATTGAACAGATTCAGGCATTTTTACATTTCCTTACGATACCATTTGTAAATTTTAATTTTATTGATCTGGCTATCTTCATGATAATCGCTTTTTACGCACTTGAAGGTTATGCGTTGGGTTTTATAAAGGGATTTGCAGATCTAGTAAGTTTTGTGGCCTCATTTTTGTTTGGCCTTACTTTTTATGATATTTTTGGAAATTTTTTAGTTAATACTTTTAATATTCCAAAAGGATTTGGAAATGCATTAGGATTTTTCCTAGCAGCTTTTATTTGCGAGATCGCATTAACCATTTTTCTTAGAAACACTATTCTTCCATTTGTTTTAAGAAAACTTGAAAAGATTAATTATCCTAAGAAAATTGAAAAAGTATTGGGAATCTTACCTGGAATTTCATCAGCATTTGTACTTTTATCGTTCATCCTAACTATGGTTGTTGCTCTTCCGCTTTCTCCATTCATGAAAAATTCAGTAGCTGCTTCAAAGCTTGGAGCACCGCTTGTTTCAAATATTCAAGGTTTTGATAAAGAGCTTAATGATGTTTTTGGTGGAGCAGTGAATGATGCGCTGACTTTTTTAACAGTTGAGCCAAAAAGTGATGAACTCTTAGAGCTTAATTTTAAAACTACAAGTGTAAAAGTCGACAGGCAGTCTGAAGTTGAAATGCTTGATCTGGTAAATGCAGAAAGAGCGAATTTAGATCTTCCGCCAGTTGAAGAAGACCAAAGTCTTAGGGAGGTTGCAAGAGCGCATTGTACGGATATGCTAGAACGTGGGTATTTCTCTCACTATACGCCTGAAGGGAAATCCCCATTTGACAGAATGGCTGAAGCAGATATCGCATATAAATTTGCCGGGGAGAATTTAGCATTGGCTCCAAGCACAAAGCTTGCCATGCAAGGGCTTATGAATAGCGCAGGGCATAGGGAAAATATACTTTCAGAAAATTTTGGAAGAGTTGGGATAGGAGTAATCGATGGGGGAATTTATGGAGAAATGTTTTGCCAGGAATTTAGTGATTAACTTATGACGAATTTGCCGAGCCTAGAATCTGAGGATATTAAAAATAAAAAAGTAGTCCTTAGATACGAGTGCGATGTTAGGCTTTCAAGCAGTAATGAAATTCTTGACGAAACAAGGCTAATCTCAGGCTTTTCTACAATAGAGTATCTTCTTGAAAACAACTGCGAAGTAATAGTTATCGGTCATTTAAGGCGTCCCGAGGGTTGGGATGAGAAATACAGTCTTCTTCCTGTTGCTAAATGGTTTGCGAATGCATTTGAATCTCATGAATCTGAAACAAAAATAGGTAGGTTTAAGGGTTGGAAAATTAAAGAAGGTTTGATTCTGCTTGAGAACTTACGCTTTTTTAAAGAAGAGAAGGAGAATGACTCTAATTTTGCCAAAGAATTAGCAAGTCTTGGAGAAATTTATATTAACGAAGCCTTTGGATCATGTCACAGAGAGCACGCTTCTATTGTGGGAGTCCCAAAGTTTTTATCCTCATTTCCGGGGTTTCACTTCACAAAAGAAGTAAAAGTTCTAGATGAGGTTGTAAATCTACCAATTAAACCACTTACTATTATATTAGGGGGAGCAAAGATGGAAACAAAGCTTCCAATAATTGCCAAGATGAAAAATATCGCAGATTATGTTTTGATTGGAGGGAAATTTACTGATAGAGATAGAAAAACAATAGAAGATATTAAGAGTGATAAAGCAAAAGTAATTATCGCCAATTTGACTTCAAATGATAAGGACATTGATGGAAATTCTATTAAAGAATTTGAAGATATTATTTCAAAAAGTGGAATGGTGGTTTGGAATGGGCCAATGGGATACTTGGAGGGTGGACTTGAAGAAAGTACTCTTTCAATTGCAAAAGCCATTATTAATAGTAATGCATATAAAATTGCCGGGGGAGGAGATACTGTAGCATTTCTAAATAAACTTAATTTGTTTGATAAGTTTGACTTCGTTTCGATGGGTGGAGGTGCGATGCTCCAGTTTTTATCAGGAGCTCCGCTTCCCGGAGTTGTTGCTCTTCAAAATAACTCTTGATGAATTTCGTACTTAGATTTATACTCTATAGATGACACCCCAAGACCTTAACGATATAAGAAACATTACTGTTTCGGGCCGAATCGCCTCTGGTTCTACAACTCTTGCAAAGAATTTAGCCGATACTTTAGGATGGCGCCATGTCGAGGGTGGAGATATTTTTTGGGAAAGAGTAAGATCTAGGCTTGGTTTGAATCCAAAAGACACGGATAAGAGACCAGATGATGAAGATAAGGTTTTTGATGAAGAATTGAAGAAGATGCTAACTGACGAGAAAAATTTAATTTTGGAAACTAAATTAGCGGGATATAACGCACAAAATATTCCCGGAGTTTTTAAAATTCTTGTTGTTTGTGAGGATTCTGCGGGGGAAGATCACATGGATATTAGAATTGACAGATTAATAAACAGAGAGCAGCAGTCGCTTGATAGCGCAAAGCAAGAGGTAATTGAAAGAGAAAAAAATGATATTGATAAGTGGAGGAGAATTTATGCTAACGGAGATGAAAATTGGATATACTGGGATCGAAAATATTATGATTTTATAGTCAATACATATTCTCATAATGCAGATGAGAGCCTTAGTTTAGTTCTTGAGCAGCTTGGTATTTCAAAGAAAACTTCTTGAAATTAAAATTTCATAGTGGTAGAGTAGGCTAGTTCCGCAAGTTTAATTTATGAAGACTTTAATTAAGTTAATACCGGGAATCATTTTTTTCATAATTCTAGTATCAGCCCCCGTACAAGCGCAGGAGATAGAGGTAACCACAAAACCTACAGAGAGTATCCCAATGCCTACAACTAGTCTTACCCCCAGTCCAATTCCTACGACTGTCGAATATCAGCTTCCATATCCTGGAATTCTTCCCGGAAGTCCACTTTATTCTATAAAAATGATAAGAGATCGCATTGTTGAAGTTTTAACATCGGATCCTGTTAAAAAAGCTAATTTTTATCTGCTTCAAGCAGATAAAAGAACAGCAAGCGCCTTAATGCTTTATGAAAAGGGAGACGAAAAAATGGCGGAAACTACTTTAACAAAAGCCCAAAAATATTTAGAAAAATCTTTGGCAAAAGCGCAGGAAGCAAAGAGTTCGGGAAAAGATGTGGGGGATATATTTGCAAGAATTAAAGATTCCTCGACAAAACAAAAACAGGAAATTGAAATTTTAAGCGGAAAGTCTGAAGAAAAAGAGGTAACTTTAACTGATGACCTAGAAAAGGTAAAAAACATTGAAAAAAATGCAGATCAGCTTAAGCCGTAAAACATAGCTTTTAATAAACATTGTTCTAATTTTTTACTCAGCACTAAGAATTTTAAACACATTTTTATACCCGATTTTTTCTTAATTTTTGCTTAAATTTTGGTCACGTTTAAAAATGAGGCTAGAAAAAAGACTGATATTTTTTGATCTAGTAATTGTTAGTTGACACCCCACTGTTAGGGGCATATGATCGATCTTGGCACTAGATTTAGTGTCAGAACTTTAAGAATTTGCCCGAAGAAAAATAAGCTATGAAATGTCCATATTGCGGTTCACGCGAAACAGAAGTAGTAGAAACCAGAGACAGTGAAGATCTCGAAACAATACGTAGACGAAGAAATTGTGTTAAGTGCGAGAAAAGATTCACGACATATGAAAGAGTAGAGAATGTTAATCTGGTTGTTATAAAAAAAGATGGACGACGAGAACAGTTTAATAGAGATAAACTGCGAAATGGAATCAGTAGGTCCTGCGAAAAGACCACAGTATCAGTTGAAGACATTGAAAAGATAATAGTAGAAGTAGAAAGAGAATTAAGAGGAGCTGATTCAGTAGAAGTAGAAAGTAAAAAAATAGGGCAAATGGTAGCAGGTAGACTTAAAAAATTAGACAAGATTGCGTATATAAGATTTTCGAGTGTATTCAAAAGATTTGTAGACATAGAAGACTTTGAAAAAGAAGTCAAAAAATTAATAAATTAAATTATGAAATTAGACGGCGTAAGACAAAAAGTATTTTTAGACAGATATTCTTTAAAAGATAAGGAAGGAAATCCTATGGAACAAACTCCAGATGAAATGTGGAGAAGAGTTGCTAAGGGGATTGCTGGACAGGAAAAAAAGTCTGATCAGAAGCATTGGGAGAAAAAATTCTATGAGGCTATGGATGGATTTAAATTTCTTCCAGGGGGACGTATCCTAGCTGGAGCAGGAACTGGATTTGATGTCACTTATTTTAATTGTTTTGTTATCCCATCTCCAAAAGATTCCAGGGATGGAATTTTAGATAATCTTAAAATCATGATTGAAATCATGGCTCGAGGTGGAGGAGTAGGAATTAATTTATCAAGTCTTCGTCCGAAAGGATCCCGTGTCAGAAAAGTAAATGGTTTTTCTTCAGGTCCTATGAACTGGGCAGAGCTTTATTCTCTAGCTACGAAAGATATTGTTCAGCAGGGGGGGAGTAGAAGAGGAGCGCTTATGCTTATGCTTCACGACTGGCATCCAGATATTGAAGAATTTATTACCGTAAAGCAGGATCTAACTCGCATAAATGGAGCTAATTTATCAGTCTGTGTTTCTGACGCCTTCATGGAAGCAGTAAAAGCGGATGCTGATTGGAATTTGGAATACCCAGATTTAGATGACCCGAAATATGATGAAAAGTGGAATGGAGATCTTGAAGGTTGGAAAAAGCTTGGAGGAAAAGTCGTAGTTAAAAAAACCGTTAAAGCAAAATATCTTTGGGATCTTATTTGTACGGCTGCATGGACTTCAGCTGAGCCAGGCCTTCACTTTTTAGATAGAAGCAATAAGAGATCAAACACAGCATATTTTGAAACTCTAATCGCTACAAATCCATGTGGAGAGCAGCCATTAGGCGCTTGGGCAGTATGTAATTTAGGAGCAATGAATTTATCAGCTTATGTAAATGAAAAAGGAGAATTTGAATACACTAGATTTGGAAAAGACGTAAGAGTCGCAATGAGATTTTTAGATAATGTAATTGATGATACATACTACTTCTTTAAAGAAAATGAAAAAGTAGCAAAAGACATTAGAAGAACTGGTTTAGGAATTTTAGGACTTGCTGATGCTTTAATAAAAATGAAATTAAAGTATGGAGCTCCAGAATCAGAAGCCACTATTAAAAAGATTTTCGAAACTCTAAGAAATGAAGCATATGATGCTTCAGCTGATATTGCGAAAGAAAAAGGAGCATTTCCTAAATTTAATAAAGAAAAATATCTAAAGGGATATCACATTCAAAGATTACCTCAGCCAATTAGAGATAAGATTGCAAAAAATGGAATCAGAAATGCAGTTTTATTAACGATTGCTCCTACAGGAACCACAAGTTTGATTTCAGGAGTGTCATCTGGAGTTGAGCCAGTATATGAGTTTGAATTTATAAGACGCGATAGGTTAGGGGAGCACAAGATGTTTCATCCATTATATGATGAATGGAGAAAAGAGAATCCAGATGCAGAAAAACCAGGATATTTTGTCTCGGCAAATGACTTAACTCCAGAAGAGCACGTAACGGTCCAGGCAATTGCTCAGGAATATATTGACTCCTCAATAAGTAAGACGGTTAACGCACCAAATGCTCATACTGTCGACGACGTAAAAAATCTTTATATGTCAGCTTATGACAATGGTTTAAAGGGCGTAACTTACATGAGAGATGGAAGTAGGGAGGGAGTTTTGTCCAGGGTAGAAGAAAAGAAGGAGGAGGTAAAAGTTCCAGATGTTGCAAATCACACAGTACGAGCCCCAAGGCCTATGATGATGGAAGGAGTTACATATAAGACTCAAACTCCAGTAGGAGACACCTATATCACTCTTAATCATGATCAAAATAGAGAACCATTTGAAATGTTTATAACAATTGGTAAAACAGGTTCTGATGTTGCAGCCATGGCTGAAGCATTAGGACGCATGATTTCTTTGAATTTAAGTCTCGCAGGCAACCTGCCGCCGCGCGAGAGGATCCGCCAGGTTATATCTCAGCTGTCTGGAATTGGAGGAGCAAGAAGTGTTGGATTTGGAGAGAATAGAGTAAGATCTCTTCCTGATGCTGTCGCAAAGATTCTTGCAAGACAATATGCATTTAAAGTAAATGGAGTAGTAGAGGATAAATTAGTTCCTCCATCAAGTACTCCAGACGCCCAAATAAAATTAACAGCTGATGCTCCAGTTGAAACAAAATCTGAGCCACAGGAGGAAATAGCAGTTCTTCAACAGCTTCCTCTTCAAGAAGGAATCACAATTGATACAAAACCTAAGACAAATAATTTTGATATTTGTCCAGAATGCGGAACTTCAGCTTTCGTATTTGAAGAGGGATGCGGCAAGTGTTATGCTTGCGGTCACTCTGAGTGTTAATTTAGTTCAATAGGGAATGGGTAAGTGAGGCGTAAATCCTCCACAGTGCCGCTACCGTAAAGTCGGAAAACCACCTTATGTAGATTCTCGAGCAAGATTTTTTGGTGAACTTCTCGAGAACGAGGAGTTTTTTTATGGCAGGACCGATTTATACAAAGACAGGAGACAAAGGTA
>CAYXTY010000007.1:7320-19640 GCA_964468505.1 uncultured Gammaproteobacteria bacterium | reverse complement strand
CGTGTGCTGGAGTTACCTTCACAACTCCAGTTCCAAATTCTGGATCAACTGCCTCATCCCCTACTACTTTTAATTTTACTTTGCCAATAAGCCCATCAAATTCAATTTCCTTACCAATATAATCTTTGTATCTTTTATCATTTGGGTGCACTGCAACGGCTGTATCTCCAAATTTTGTCTCAGGCCTAACGGTTGCTAAAACAAAAGGTCCATACTTCATGTAATAAAGGGGGTCAATTTGCTCTACATGTTTTACCTCAAGATCTGAAAAAGAGGTACCATCCTTTGTGCAGTAGTTAACAAGCTTTAAATCTCTATAAACTAAATCATCATCATAAAGTTTTTTAAATGTTCCATACACTATCTCAACAATCTTTGG
This sequence comes from uncultured Gammaproteobacteria bacterium, assembly GCA_964468505.1. Taxonomy (GTDB): domain Bacteria; phylum Patescibacteriota; class Microgenomatia; order Levybacterales; family UBA12049; genus 2-01-FULL-39-10-A. Next base: position 19,261 of record CAYXTY010000007.1, on the reverse strand, counting down.
ATCTAGGGTAAATTTCATTCTTGACCAGTCTAGCGAAAAACCTAAAGCCCTGAGCTGAGATTCCATGGTTCCTCTATTTGAGTGGACAAAGTCCCAAATCATTTTATAAAGAGTTTCTCTATCATAATCAAATCTAGACTTGTCCTCTTTCTGAAGCTGCTTTTCAAAAACAAACTGCGTTTCAAACCCTGCATGATCTGCACCTGGAAGCCACAGAGATGCGTCACCAAGCATTCTATGATATCTAATTAGGATATCTTCAACCACATACATAGCATGTCCAAAATGAAGAGGGGCATTTGCATTAGGGGGAGGAAGAATAATCGTAAAAGGTTTTCCGTTGGGGTTTACTTCAGGAGAGAAGGATTTTGAGTCTTCCCATTTTTTATATATTTTTTCCTCAATTTTCTTGTGGTCATAAACCTTATCCATGTTATTTTTTGGAGCTTACCACAGCGGAAATATCAGTTCCCATTTTCTTTAAGTCTGTTTTAGATTTCCAGAAGAAGTAGCCGACTGTTCCAAAAGTAATTATTGGTGAAACATATGGAGGAACCTCTATGTGGAACGCATGAAGAGACATTATTGCTCCTAGGAAAAATATGGAATACATTGCTCCATTTTTTAGGAATTTATACTGCTTAATTCTATCTATGTTTGAAATAGTTAGTTTTCTGAGTATCAACGCTCCGATTCCGTTTCCAATTAAAATGAACGGAACTGAAAAAGTAAATGCAAAAGCCCCAACAACACCATCTATTGAAAATGTAGTATCCAAAACCTCTAAGTATGCAATTTTTGAAACATCACTCATTTTATTCTTCTTATCTAATAATTTTGCCTCCTGCTGTTCAGCGAACTGCCTAAAACCGTGAATTATGAAAAATGCAGTAGAGCCAATAACTGCAGAAAATGCTAACATGTCATCTACTTTTAAAGCAAGATATACAATTACTGCTAATAGCACTGAGACAATTGCAAAAAACCATGCTCCTTGACCTTGAAAAAATTTCTCTCCTCTAAGTCCAAAATTCTTAGGCTCAAGAAATAACCAGTTGAAAAACAAGAAGATCAAAAATACTCCTCCACCTAGTAGAAGAAGAGGCGCTGTATGCTCAATTGCTTCTTTCGCTGCTTCACTTCCGCTAATCGAAACACCAAGCACTTCTATCGGGCCTAGACTTGGAGTTGCTGCCCAGATTATTAAAAACGGGAGAAGTCCTCTAACCACAAAAACTGCAAAGAAAAATCCATAGGTCAAAAACCAACGCCTTGCCTTTTTACTCATTCCGGATAGAACTTCTGCATTGATAACTGCGTTGTCAATTGAAGTAATAACCTCAAAGACACAGAGACCCAGAATGGTCATGATAACAAACAATAATTCCATGTCATCATTTTATCAAATTTTGAGGCTTTTTGTGCGGGTTTATCTTTGGGAGAAAATAAATCTAAATTCTTCGTCTTTTTTTATCTCCCTTGAGAGACTTTTTTCAAAATCTAAGACAGTCAAATTAACCGGGAGATCAAATAAAATATCTAACGGATATGAATCAAGCCCAGGCTGCTTATAGACCTTCAACGAATAAACTGCAGACTTTTGAGTTGATGGTAGCGAATAAGGAATGTCATAGTTAACAACTATTGTTTTTATTTCTTTTTCTGGAATTTGAACTAAAAATCCGTAAACACTCTTATCCATCTGATTCCGCTCGTAAACCTCAAGACCACTTGGTGGTTTAAAATTTGCCCCATTATACTGCGCAGCATTAGTTATAGCTTTTTCAATTTTCTCATTCTTTCCGTCAATTGAAATCGACGAGATCTTACTTGATTCTGGTAATACCAACTGGATGTAATTTTTATAAACTCCTGTCCCCTTTTCTGCATTATTTTTAAATGAAATTGTAAGCTCTGATGACACTTTTCCATTAGCAGAAACTACTAACTTCTTTAACGCGCTTCTTGAAACAAACTTGTTAATTTTATTTTTTCCAAGATTCGCTTCGCTTATTCCCAGATAATCATTAATTTTATTATTCTCTTTTTCCCTACTGTCCCAGAGAGATGACGACCAACCATTTGCTGTAAAAATATTTTGAGTTGAGGGATTTGGGAATGCAAACAATAAGTGTTTTTCAGAAATAGAATTACCAACCATTTTAGCCAACAAAAGTAGCGGGAGCTCTTCCCTACCATCTAGCTCATTTTTTAAAGAATTTAATATTTCTATTCCGAAATTATTTGTTTCTAGGGGAATATTTTCAACATTTTCTTTTGATATTTTTTTGCTTTGCCCCTTAACGGCAATTGGTCCTAATTCTGCTAGAATGTTTTTAATAAAAATTGAATCAATTGCAATGACTCCATCTACTTTTTCTTCCGTCGCAAGTGAATAAATATTAGAAGCTGAAATTGCACTATTAATAAAGTCTGGATCAAAACTACTGTCTCTTAAAGTTAAATTTTCTAATGGCAAATATCTTCTAAGTCCAAATGCGGGGTCGATAATTGATTTTAAATTTTCATCAATTGGTTTTTCATCAAGTGGCGAGACCTCTGTAATCTTTGCATTTTCAATTTCCATTGTTGCAAAAACTTCAACAACTCCCCCGCCAGGTCTTAGCTCTGTGTTATCTTGAAATAAAATTAAATATTTTTTAGGTTTTTCAAAACCTAGAACATCAGGAAGAATTTCTGATGAATTTGAAAACAAATCTATGAAAGGCAAAATACTATCGTAATCTTTTTTTAACTCATTTGATAAATGACCCTCTGCATTTGCTTTTTGAATTAATAAAATTGCATTCTTAAAAGAATTAGATGCTAGCAAAAAATCATTCCCCGGATCTCTACTCTCATCATTATAAATTTGCGCAAGAATCATTCCTCCATCTAGAATATTTAAGCCAGCTTGGGATATTGTTTTTCCGGTTTCTGCTTTTTTCTTAATATTTTCCGCCGACTTCTTCATACCCAAATACTTACCTTCTAGAACTAGTGGCTGAGAAGTTTTTAATGCAACATCAAAAAGAGTATTTGAGTTTTTAATTTGTCTGCCGGCTTTTTCAAAATTTCCACTCTGCGCTGAAGCAAATGCGTTCTTTATTTCTCTCTCCCCCAGCAAAATATATGCGCTAGTTGTAATAAATGGCAGCAGTAAAATAAATAAAATTAATAGCGCAAATGACAAAATAGGTTTTAAAAAGTTTTTTTTCTTTTTAGATTTCTCAACAACTCGCACTTCCCTATTCTCTTTTTCCTCAATTCCTAACTCTTTTATTTTTTCATCCAGATTATATTTACTCAATGCATATTGTGAATTTTTTGGAATATAAAACTCGCTTTTTCTTACTGATTTTACAAAATCTATTTTAACGTCTGGGTTAATTTTTTTAAATTTAGAAGCTAGTGAAATATCAGTTATCGGATGTGGACTAAAAAGTAAAATTGTTTTCTGAGAAATATCTAAGTGTGACGCTTTAATTATTAATTTAATCGTGTCTTTAAATGTGACTGGGTAACTAAGCATTAATCCATCCCCCTCAACAACTATTCTTTCGTTTTTTCTCGCTTGCAAAGAAAATCTACTTATCGAAGACGATCTATCAAACAAAATATTTTTATCAAACAGATCTCCAAAAATTAAAACTTGAGCTTTTGAGTATGCAGCAGCAATTTCATCAGCATGTCTTATGTCAGTATTTCTAACACTGCCTATAAAATAAAACGATGCATTCCCCTCTCTAGCTTTTTTAATAAAAGAAAAAGAAGACTTTTTTGTGACTTTTTGTCCATCGTCAATAATAAATATTTTTGAATATCTATTATCTGGAACTTGGGGAATTTTTCTCTTAAACGGGACATGCATAACTTTTCCATTTTTTTGAGAAAAGCGTTTGGGAGAAACCAGAACGACCAGATAGTCCTGGGCAAATTCCCTAGCCAACTCCTCCCCTATTAATCCAATTCTATCTACTATTAATATTGGGGGCGTATTTAAAGACACCTCGTGTGTTTGTTGGACAGGCACTTTCATCGAGTATTTAAATTTTAGTGAAGTTAGCTTGCATTATCAAGCGCGATGTTTACAAGTCTGTCAGCTTTTTTATTTTCTTCTCTTGGAATATGTATATATGTGATTGGAAGTTTTATTTGAGACTCAAGCTGTCTTGCTTCAAAAAGCAATATCCGAAGTCCAGGATTTTTTATTCTGTAAATTCCATTTAATTGCATTGCTGCTAAATTTGAGTCCATTAGAAAATCCACTTTCTTTAAATTTACTAATTTTTTTTTGTTTTCTAAAATCCAAGCAAGCCCTTCCACTATGGCTTTATATTCTGCAACATTATTTGTGGTTATACCGATTGTCTTTCCAATTTCTGCAAGAATTTTTCCATCTTGGTCTTCAATATGTGTTCCTGTCGCTGCGGGCCCTGGGTTTCCCCTGGACCCTCCATCTGTATAGATTGTTATGGCTAAAACGTCATTCATTTCGTATTCCCGTTCTGAAATAATTTTTTGGATTTGGGCCTCAAAAACAAGCTATTCTAATAATTTTTTCTGAAGCTTGTGGCATAAAATCCAGCGTTTCATTATTATTAGGGTATAGTACTTCAAAAGTTATTTTAACAGATTAGAACGAGGCAAAATAGGGGAGTAGTGTTATTTAGGTTTTACAACTAAAGTTCTGTCTTTTCCTTCACCAACAGACTCTGAAATTACATCTGGATCTTCAGAAAGATACATATGAACTTCGCGTCTTTCCCAAGATTTTAAATTTGGAAGAAAAATTTCCTGACCTTCTGAAAGCGCTCTGTCTTTTGTTTGAGCTGCTAAATTTTTAAGATAATCAGATCGATTCTTTTTATAGTCTCCGACCTCTACGCTTACTCTCTTAAACTCTCCAAGTTTTTTCGCTAGCATTAAGGAAAGAACTAATTGGATTGAATCAAGAGTGTCGCCATGATGACCAATAATGAGTCCTGGGTCTTCGGAGCTGATAACAATGTCTATTGATTCTTCGCTTTCATTTACGTCAAATGAATCCTTGATTCCAAGATTATCAAAAAGTTCTTCGATTAGCTTTTTCGCAATTTCTTTGTTTTCTGCCATAGATCTTCAAGGCCTCCTAAGCCTACGATTTTATATTGCTGTATGATACCAAAAATTGAGAACGTATTCCAGTATAGAGATAATCCGACAGGCAAGGTAAATGAGAAGAATGCGATCATGACAGGGAAGATGTAAGTTGACTGTGTTTGAAATACTGAAGCGAAATCATCATTTCTTTTTTTCTTATCTTTTGGCTTTGAAGAGAAAAGCATTTTTGTTTGGAAAAACTGAAGAAGACCGGTAAGAAGGGGGACTCCAATCGCAATAATAGGAGCAGACGATAAAAGCTGAGATGGACTTTGACCCAAAGGAATCGTAAAGAAAGTAGACTCCCAAGCTGAGGTTAATTTCAAAGGATCGATTACGATTCCATTTATAAAACTTAAAAGCTCGCCTGAATTCTTATGCACAACGCTATTTAAAACATTATAAAGACCAAAAATAACCGGTAGCTGAATTAGGGTTGGTAAACAGCCTGCTGCTGGATTTACCCCATGCTCTTTATAAAGAAGCATCGTAGCCTCCTGAAGCTTTTTCTTGTCACCTTTATGCTTGTCTTTGAGATTTGAGATGTGAGGGGCTAAATCCTGCATTTTCTTACTAGCCCTAAGCTGCGCAGAAATTAAAGGATATAAAACAATTCTTATTACAATTGTTAGCGCAATTATTGAAAATCCTAACGGATAGGGGAGACCTATGGCAAGAAGACCCTGGTATATGGCGACAAGTACATTTATGATTGGGTTTACGATTGCAATGTTAAATATTTCCATTTATCTTGTTTGGATTATAGAATGGCTGACATTTTGAAATCCTAGCCAATCCCAATCCTACTCCTTTCAATATTCCATTTTCTATTATAGCTCTTTTTGTGTATTGGGAACATGTTTCATCAAATCTACAAAACCCGTTTGTTCCTAAAATGCTTTTTAAGATTGTTGAAATAAAAATTTGGTAGATTTCAATTAAAGTTATTGCGGATTTTTTTATCATTTTAATAAGTTGTTTTCTTTAAATAATCTTGTTATTTCTTCTAAGATTTCCGCTCTGTCCCTGTCTTTTGCAAGTGCATTTGGATAAAAAATAAAGTCATTTCCCGGATTTATATTATCAAAAATTTCCTCTATGCAAGATCTGACTTTTCTTCTTAATGCATTTCTTTGGGTCGCTCTTGGGTCGATTTTCTTTGAAATAATAAATGCGAATCTATTTATTTCTAGAGAATTTCTACCAAGCTTAAGATTAAACAATGGTTGCTTAAAGTTTTTTGGATTACTTAATGAACCAGAGGTTAGTCTGTATTCTTTTTTAAGCATTAAACAGTAAGCTTTTTTCTACCAGTTGCTCTTCTTCTCTTAAGAACTTTTTGTCCACCATTTGTTGATGACCTTTTTAAGAAGCCGTGTTTTCTTGCTCTTTTTAGTTTTTTTAGCTTTCTAAATTTTTCCATTTATAAGCATAAAGTATATCAAAATAGTAAATTCTTTAAAAGTGGTAAAAAAAGATGGGGTTTTATCCACTTTCGCGATATTGACAGGGGAGGGGACTCTGTCTAAACTTCATATTTACCTATGTTATCCACAATTGATCTTTGGAAAAAAATTCTAGCTGAAATTCAGACAGAAATTTCAAGCGCAAACTTCTTAACACTTTTTAAAAACACCACCTTAATTTCCTACGAGGACAACGTAGCTACCATTTCGGCTCCTTCAACAATGATAATTGACCTTTTGAACAAAAGGTTTTATGACGTAATTAAAAAAACAGTCGACAAGCATTTAGGCGCTGATACCAAATTAATTTTTGTTCCAAAAGCCCCTGCTTTAGCTGCGAATAAAGAAACAGGTCCTCTTTTTTCAAGCGCTCCAACACCCAAAGCATCCCTTGGCCATCTTCCAAGAGTTAGGGCAGATTTTACATTTCAAAGTTTTGCTGTTTCAGGGACAAACCAATTGGCATTTGTATCTGCGACAACTGTTGCTGAAAAAATCGGAACTGCATACAATCCGCTTTTTATCTATGGACCGGTTGGGGTAGGGAAGACCCATCTAATGCAGGCTGTTGCAAATGAACTTTACAAAAAGGATCCCAATAAAAAAATCCTCTATATTACTAGCGAGGAGTTCACAAACGAGGTAGTTGAGGGGATTAGGGCAAATAACACAGCCTCAATGAAGCGAAAATTTAGAAATCTCGATTTACTTATGATCGATGATATTCAATTTATTGCAGGCAAAGAAAGAGTCCAGGAGGAACTTTTCCACACCTTTAATATTCTCGTGGATAACTCATCCCAGATTATTCTTACTTCTGATAGGCCACCATCTGAGCTTAGAAAAGTTGAAAAGAGACTTGTTTCCAGATTCTCCGGAGGCTTAACAGTTGATATTGATTCCCCAGATTACGAATTAAGATGCGCAATTCTACTAACCAAAGCAAAAAAGTTTAACTTCGATTTAGATATAGAAACAGCTAAGATTATTGCCCAAAAAACAGAAGACACAAGAGAACTTGAAGGCCTACTTCTTAGAGTAATGACTGAGGCTTCGAATGAAAACAGCGACGCAAGTCCCGGCTTAGCGGAAAAAGCCCTAAAATCAAATGATGATCTTAGGCGGGAGCTCAGACCCGAGGATGTAATTAATAGCATATGTGAGTTCTATCAGATTAAACCTACACAGTTAAAAGGAACTAAAAGAGACGCCAAGCTTGTCAGAGCTAGACAGGCATGTATGTATGTTTTAAAAAAAGAAAGCGGTTTAACTTTTTCTGAAATAGGCAATCTACTTGGGGGAAGAGACCACACGACAATTATGCATGGTGTGGATAAAATAGAAGGCTTAATATCTGCGCACAAGCTTACAGAAGAATCATTGGGAATAAAAGATATAAGTCAGAAAAACTAATGTTGAAAACTATTTAATTTTATACACATATGAAAATCCCAAACTTATCAACCAGTAATCCACCTCAGTTATCTACAAGTTATCCACAATTTTCTAGGCACGAATCGTTGCTTTTTTCCACTTTTCCTGGTAACCTACTACAACTACAAATTTATATATATGTTTAAAACAACAGTATTATCTTCTAATTTAAAGAGTGGAATATCTTTTGCAAATCATGCCATCTCTTCTAAGAGTCAGTTACCAATCCTTTTAAATTTTCTACTTAGCGCTAAGGATGGAAATTTGTTTATATCAGCTACAGACTTAGAAATAGGAATAATTATAAAAATTCCAGCAAAAGTAGAAGAAGAAGGGGAAGTAAGTATCTCTGCTAAAACATTTGTGGATTTAGTTTCTAATATAGATCAAGAAAAATTAACTCTAGAACTAAGGGAAAATGTCTTAATGCTTCAAGCAGATAAGCTAAAAACATCCTTCCCGACACTTCTAGCTCAGGAATTCCCAAAACTATATGAAACAAAAGGAGAGAAGCAAGCAGAGTTTAAAAAAGAAGAACTAGATAAAGAAATACAAAAGATTGTATTTTCTTCAGCAGGGGACATGGGAAGACCAGCATTATCAGGAGTATTAATAAGAAAAAATTCAAATGGAGAGATTGTGGTGGTCGCTACTGACGGATATAGATTATCTTTAAAGCAAGGTTTGTCTGAAAAGCTTAAGGCGGGGGAGAGTATGGATCTTTTAGTGCCATCTAGAGTGATTAAAGAACTAGCAGGTCTTAAAGGAGAAGATGAAGCAATTACATTGTATGTTGCAAAAGAAGGGAATCAGGTTTTATTTGAGTGCGGGGACGCGACAATTATTGGAAGGCTAATTGAGGCAGAATACCCTGATTACCAAAAGATAATTCCTGATGAATCGACCACGAAAGCTGTATTTGATAAGAATCAGGCGCAATCTGCTATTAGAGCTTGTTCTGTTTTTGCGAGAGAAGCTGCAAATATAGTGAAGATGAATATTGGAAGTGGAAAAGTTGTTTTTTCTGCTTCAGCATCTTCGGTAGGGGAGAATGAGGTGGAAGTAGAGGCAAAAACAACAGGTGAGGAAAATGAAATTGCATTTAACGCTAGATACCTTCTCGAGCTTTTCTCGGCAATTGACGCTGAAGAAGTATCTTTTGAGATGACAGGGCCTCTTAATCCAGGGGTGTTTAGAGTGGTAGGAGACAATTCATATCTCCACCTAATAATGCCTATTAGGATTACAGACTAGAAGAAGTTGTTTTAATTAAATTTTCATCAACTAAGCTTGCATCTATCCCATTTGCTTTAATAAAATTTCCATATTCAGAAAGGCCCTGGGATTCATTTTCTTGTAGTAGTGATAGGGTGAACTGAAGTGTTCCGTAATCATAGCTCAAAGAAAAATATGTTCCTTTGTAGGGTAAGCTGTCGATTAGCTGAGAGACCCTAGAGCTTGCCTTGTCGTCGTCTAGAAACTCTTTCTCAAGCTCAGCTTGTTCTTTTGTGTATTCTTCAGCTGGCCCATTAGGATCGATATTAGAAGACTCCTGGGAATTATAAGATCCATAAATTAGTCCATAAGCTAAAATTATAAACATTATTATTGCGACCAGAATAAACCCAAAAAAAGCTATAAATAACTTTTTGTTTTCGATATTTAGCCAATAATTACTAATTCTATTCATGTTTAATTTGTGATTCCGTAGGATGAGTTCCAGTCTGACACAAAATCAACAGGTCTTTCTCTTACGTAGTTTGTCTCTTTTCCAGTTCTTGTGCAACCAATTGGATCACGAATCGTAACAGTATTTGTTTGTGGGTTTACGTCTGTGATTACAAATGCGTGGCCAATTTTATCATTTGGATCTCCGCATCTGCCCGTTATGCCTCTAAATGTGCAGGGAAAGTCAGCGGCGCCCGAAATGATATATCTTTTCCCTCCGCCATTTAAAAAATCCTTTGCTCTTCTTAAGTTTAGCTTGCCGGTGGAACCGGAATAGTCGACGAGGTTTTGAGAAAGCTTAAAGCCTTCATCTTGAAACCATCCGGCCTTAACAAAATCAGTAACGTAGCCTGGAGTTGTGCATCCAATTCTATTGCTTGGAATACCGAAATTCTTAAGAGATCTTATTATGTCGGGAGGCGTTCTGGTTTTGCCAAGCGAGCTAAAAATCATAGCAATTGATGTGGGTAGGCATCCGTGTTGAGTGAGTTCGTCAGCTCCGCAAATTGATCCGGCTCCATTCCAGTCGGGATCTCCTTGGCAATAAAACACAAATCCAGAATCATCAGCTTCTCCGCCTGTGCCTATTCCAAAGAAGTCCACATTCCCAAAAATATTTTCCCTAACCCAATCATATGTTTTTGGACACTTTTTTGGATAGTTGGCAATTGGAACACCTAATCCATCTCCTCCACCTCCTTTGTCACATGTCGTATTTGGACCGCACATTACGTTTCCTCCAACAACATCACCAAAGCTTTCTGATTTTCCACTGCTGGCAGAAACATTAACATTGTTATATGTTATGAAGTAAGTATCTCCATCGCTTCTTCTCTCATAACAATCACTGTCAGTTGATGAGGATGCAAGGGAAGCAAGCGGAAAATCATTGTATTTGCCACTATTTCTGAGTTCATAAACGTGTGCTAGCTCATGAATCATGCTCCATTTTCCCGCCAGTCCATCGCCGTTTTCAACATATCCCCAATACTGCACTATATCGCCTCCGTATTTTGCTCCTCCCGTGAATCCGCCCTCATCTAAAGGTGGCCTTAGGTAGACTCGAATTTTTCCATCACTAGTGATTTTTTGCCTAAAGTCAGGGGATCTCAGTGGGTCAGCAAGCCTATTGTATACAAAGTCTTTTCTGCTGTCTGATGCTTCAGGGCAGTTATAATTGGTCTGGCTAGTTGAGGAACAGTTGTACACATCAAACCATTTGAAAAAGTCATTTTTGCTTGGCCTTGCAGGAAGCGGTGTAGAGCCACCGATGTTTGATCCTTCTCCCACTACGGTAATTGCCGTATCTTTAACCGGAAGTTTCTGCGCAAAAACAGGAGAAGAAACAAATCCCACTAATAAAAGATTAAAAATTAGGAGAATTGAGGCAGCCTTTCTCATCTAATCTATTTTAAGTAAATGTAGGTTTAATTTGCAACCATTAGCAGCCTGGAGGGAGAGGATTAAAGGTCATTGTGGATGGGATTTCTTTCGTAACGACGTAGCTTAGGTAAAACCTTACCGGAAGGTTGCATAGTCCTTGATCGCTTAATCCTTGATTTTTTAGATATGTTGTAGCTTCCGTTTTGGCTACATCAATATTTGCAGTTAAGATTTCGACTTCAATATCATCCATTGCTCTAATATATTCAATTGAATAATTGGTTGATTCGCTGATTAGTCCAGAATTTCCGTCAGCTATGTTTATTAGTCGTTCTTTGGCAGATTGGTCAGCAGGGGATAATGGTGTCCTCGAAGTAAGTTTTACTAATGATTTACCCAAGGATCCTGATTCATATTTTACTCTTGGAGCTGTTTCTGACTCTCCGGATGGCTGGATAGATTGTCTAGGGCCAGAGCCAATCTCCCCAAAAGTTACAACTATTGCAAGAATTACAAAAATCGCAATTAATGCTACTGCTAAAATTAAAAAAACATAATCCCGACGTCTATCTAGCTTCATCTACCAAGTCCTCCCTTGAACATTATACTCTCCATTTGTGCACATGCCTGGTGCGTCTTGACAAGCATTTGTTTCGCATTGCCAATAATCAAATGGATTATTATATTGTCGTGTTTCAGCAACCTCAGTCTCTCTCTTAAAAGCTACTTCAGTCTGTTGTCTCCAGGGAAGATTTCCGCCAGTATACGGATAGCTGGTGGTAGATTCT
>CAYXTY010000007.1:5464-7310 GCA_964468505.1 uncultured Gammaproteobacteria bacterium | reverse complement strand
CCATTTGATACATCCCCCAAGCACCACTAGCTCTAACAGCATTTCCATTAAATGCATTTGGCCAATGACTACTTTCGCATTCAGCCACTAAATACCAGAAGGGGGCATTTGCTGGGTCAAGCTGACTCATCAAATCTGCAGCCCCGTTTTTTGTATGATCACATGAAGGATCACCAAAGTTTCCTCTTTCTGAATTTCGCGAATTATATTTACCCCCACAGTCCCCTCCGACTACTGGCGGACCGCCTCCTCCAGCGCCCGCACCTAGAAGAGATATCTTTACTTCTACGGTTATGTCGTCGTCAGGATCTAACCTTAGGGTAAATTGATAAGCGGAAACTCCCTGAGCGCTTGACTCTGGTTGGTTATCCGACAAATCCCAGCTTACGTTATTTTCTGCTGGATTTTGAACGTAGGTTCCTGTTGTGCCGGTAGACACTAGTCTTGTGCCTGGTGGAACGTCAGAAATAAGACTTATTCCTGAAAGGGGGACTGTGGCTTTTTCCTCATCATATAAAACCGCGATGTTGTAATCAATGCTATCTCCGTTTGGAACCTCGAATGGGCCTAGGATAAAGTATGTGATTCCTGGGTATGGGCTTTCTGGGACAGGATCTCCTTCATTTTCGGGAGCGAAAAATATAGAGAATATTGTAACTACAAGAAAAATTATTATTGCAATTATAATTACGAGCGGTAGGCTTACGGTAGAAAGAGATACGCCGATTCCCGTCAATATCTTTGCAAGTACCAAGGATGTTATTCCGATTACGGTGCCGCCAATTCCCAAAATCCCGCCTGCTATAGCGCTAAGAGTAGAAGATAATAATCCCCCAATCGCACTTGCGACCGAGCCAATTAAGGATCTTTTAAATAAGTTTAGGAGGTAGCTAAGAGGATTCAGAAGTTTTTTAATTTTTTTACTTACTTTATTTAGCCTAGAGCTTAATCTTCCAAGGCGAGTCTTTTGGAATCTCTGACCAATATTTGAATTGATAATTCTATTTTGTGCTCTGGCGATTCCTCTGCTCCTAATTTGACCCGGACTATAGTAGCTTATTCTTTTCCTAAGGCCTTGAGGAGGTTGAGAGCTTTTTAAAGTATTTGGAGCCCCTTGATTCTTAAGGGTATTTGGAGGAAGTGTGCCTGGAAATGTGTTAGCTGGGATAGGAGTCCATGCCGTTGTGTTGGGTGGTGTTGGTTGAGCGGGCCTTAAAGGCTGAGGAATATTCCTAGTAGGATTTCTCCCAAGCGCTTTTGATAATCTATTTTGATTTTGAATAGCAGCTGCTTCATCTCTTAATCTTTTTCTTTCGATTGCCGCATAAAGCTCTGCGTCATTATATTTTTGCGCCCATTCCCTTGCGAGCTTAGGTGAATGGAGAGCTATGTGATCATGGATTTCTTCATGAGATTGTTTGAGCGCGCTAATCCTATCTCCAGAGCGTTTAGAAGGATCTTTAGTGTCCCATTCAGCAGCAACTGTCGTTAGGTGGTTATTTTTAATAGTATTGAAATCTTGATATGTAAGATTTTTATTCTCTATTGAAACCTTGTTAATAGCTCTTGCGAGAGATGCGTTAGTTGGATTATTCCTAAGCCATTCTTTAGCTTTTTTCTCATCCGTTCGCGCAAACATTTCATGATATTCTCTATGAGCTCTATCGTAAGCTTCCTGTGCGCTACCGGCTCTGCCAGGCCTTGGTTTGAATTTGCCTGGATTCTTCAATCTTTCTTTTTCCTCTTCCTCCCAGGATTTGTGTGCATAGCTTGCATATTTATCTGAGTCTTCTTGAAATGTTTCGTAAGTTCCTTCTTTTCTGTCGAGCAATGCTTTTGTAGCTAA
>CAYXTY010000007.1:371-5454 GCA_964468505.1 uncultured Gammaproteobacteria bacterium | reverse complement strand
TGTTCCCACGATTCCAAATCCCCTTGGCTTAGTATCCGATGGCTTCTGTTCGTTACCGTCTAGGGGAATTTCAACTCCCTGTGCGGCTTGTTGCCAGAGGTCGTCTATTCCTGTCCAGACCGAAGAGGAATCCAGACGATTTTTAAATGCTACTTTTTGAAATTCTTGAAAATCCCCATCTTTTTTAGCTCTGAGTAGTTCATTTCTTGCTTGAGGTGGAAGAGGGCGAAGAATTTTAGCAATTCTTCTTGCATTTTCTAGGCTTAATTTCGTTTCATTATCAGCCATATTTACTTATTTTGATCAAAATCAGAAAATCCTGGAATTACTTGAGCTTGAGTTGGACTTTGATCAATTTGCGCATCATTGCTTAGGGCTGGTTGCTGAGCTGGTTGAGGGAATGGTATTGCTCCCGGGATTGGGGCGTCGCCAAGTGAGGTGTCATTCATTATTTTTTCCTGCTGAGCTCTTTTTAGAAGCTCCTCTGGATTCGAGGTGATAAGATCATGTTCAAATGGAGCTGATAGAACCTTCATTGAAACATGGCTTTGGCCAGCGAAAAATAACCCTTCTCCAACGCTTGCGGATAGAAGGAGCTGTTTTTCCTGTTCGGACAAGTAAAATATTTGGGAGACAAGGTCAATCTCGGTCGGGCTTTGCTTTAAGAGCATTTGAATTGAAGAATTTGAGAGAATTGCTTTTCCATAGTCAGTAGATAGAAAATCTTGTACGTCTTGAGTTGCTGTAGTGAGCGCTAGGTAATACTTTCTTGCTCTTTTGGCAACGCCATGAATAAATGATGCAGAATCCTCGTATTTCATTAAATACCATGCCTCGTCGAGAACTAAAAGGCGTTTTTTTAGATCTTTTCTGACCCTTGTCCATATAAAATCTAAAATTATTTGCATTGCAACTGGCCTAAGCTGATCTTCAAGGCCCTGTGTAGAAAAAGCAGTTAGTGGGTTTTTAATATCAAAGTTAGATTGTTGATTAAAGATCCCGGCCATGCTGCCTTTTATGAATTTCTCAAGTCTTAATGCTAGATCTTTTGACACCGCATCTTCGTTGCCATTTAATACTTTATAAAGATCTTCCATGAGTGGAGGTTCTTTGGTCTGCGTAGTTGGATCTGCTGTAATTCCTTTTTGTCTGTATGTCTCAACAAGCGCTCTATCCAGGATTGCATCATGGGATGCATCAAGTTCTCCCATAACGATTCTTAAGAGCGCATGAAGCGAAAGAATTTTAAGTCCAAGTTCGTTTTCTCCCTCCTCGTATCTTCCAGATAAATCAAAAGGATTGATTTTAACCGGGGAAGCAGGGGTAAATTCTATGTATTCTCCGCCCATTGTTCTTGTCAGGATTCCATATTCGCCCTCAGGATCGATTACGATTACTTCTGTGCCAAACATAAACTGTCTCATCACCTCAAGCTTAATCAGATAAGATTTTCCGGATCCTGATTTACCAAAAACTACCTCATTCCCATTCTCAAGTGAATAACGGTCAAAAATGATTAAAGAGCCATTAAGTTGGTTTATTCCATACATAACGCCTTTATCTTGAGTCAGAGTTGCTGAGGTAAAAGGAAAGGTGGATGCAAGCGAAGTCGTATCCATATTTCTTGGTAGGAAAAGCTGATCCTGCGCTAGGGGAATTGTAGACTTGAAGCCATCTTCCATTTGAAGGGTTGCTGGTTTGGCGATTACTAAAATTGAAGCAAGCAAAGTTCTGAGCCTCTTAGATGCTTCATCAAGCTCATGTTTTTCTTCCGACACTAATGTTATATAAAGACTGAACTGAAAGAATCGCTCGATGCCTTTTGCGAGCTCCTCTTGCACCGCTAGCGCATCTTCAAGCGCTGCTTGTACAGATGGATCCAAAACTTTATTATTTTGCTGCTGCTCCATTAAGGTGGCTTCCATTTCTCCGATCTTTCTTCGCAGATCTTCCAATGCGTCTGGAGATGAGGTTGGATAGGCAAACATAGAGATATTAAGCGAGTGATCAAAGTCTATTAAAGGTTCTAGCCAGTTTGGCGAGACAAATCTGGGATATCCTACAACGAAAAATGTTTTATGATATTTTTCTCCCACTCTAATATGACCGAAATCTACCTCAATTGATGGAGGGGCGATTATATCTGTAACCGAATTCATACCTCTTTCAATTCTTTTTATTCCTTCATTTGCGGGATGAGTAGTTGCTCCTGGATTTGGATTCTGTACGGGATTATTTTGTTTATTTTTATTAAATAATTTCATTTAGCGCCTCCAATGTTTGGGTTTGTGCTTCTTACTAACGTATCGCTTAATCCTTCGGAAATGTGCGCGCCGCTGTCGGAGTTGTAGATTTCATAAAAAATTCTAATCAGTTCATTTTTTTCAAGAATTTTCGATTTAAGGCCAGCCCTTAAGAGTTCCTGAATAACTGACTGGGCTTTAGACATTAGAAGATTTTTAGCATCAATAATTATTGCTTGTTTGTTTTTCGAGTTTGCTATTCCTCCAGCCCCTTTTTCAAGGAATGAGAATGAAATCGCAAGGTAAAACTTTTTATCAAGAACTGATTTATCGCGAACCAACTGAGCTACAAAATCTTTATACATGTTAATTTGCGCCGCGAGATTGGGAGTTGGAGCTTTTATTGCCTGCTGTTCCAGTAGTCCCACGTAAGAGCTGATATCGAGCTTTCTGCTTAAGATTACAATTTGAATCGGGAAAGACAAAGAGTTTAAGAGCGAAGCATATGAAAGAATTTTTGCCTGCTGCTCCTCTTTCGATTGTAGGGCGAAGTTGGTGGCCACAATTTCCATAATTAGACATGCTTTTCCTCCTGAGATAAGAACCAAGTTGTCAATTATGTCTTCTATCTCGATAAATTTTTGTGTGGTTGCGGTAATTTTTTGGGCAGAGTTTGCCATTAGTTAAAAAGCTCCCTTCTCAATTCTTCTCTAGGATCTACTGAAATTATCTCCAAGGGCATAATTGGTGTTCCGTTGGCTTCAATTTCGACAGTATCAAACTTATTTTGTCCCTTGGGATCTTCAAAAGAGATTAAATATTTCCCGTTTGCTAGAGTTGTAGCGGCTGCAAATTGACCAAGCCCATTTGTTTTAAATGCTCTAACGGGATTATCTTCGGGATCTTTAACTTCTACGAGAATGTTTGGGAGCGGATTGTTTCTAGGATCTTTTACTATTCCCGTGATTAGATTTGGATCTTGGGGAGCAGTTGGCACGCCTACGCTTTTTTCCATCCCTGGTGGAACTTTTCTTACCCTTTGAGTTTGAGGTAGGGGAGCCACTGTGCCTGGATTAAATTTTGGCTGAGTCTGTCCCTCAAGTTTTGCTTTAAGCGCTAACAATTCTTTTTCTAGTTCTTCTCTTTGTCTCGAAGCTTCAATTAATGCTTTCTCAAGCTCTTGAGTTTTTTGGTGTGCAGATCCCACATTCGTAATATTTGTTTCTGTGTTTTCAAGCGCTTTTGCTTCCTCAAGTTCTTTTTGAAGAGTTGAAACTTCTTCTTCAAGTTTTTTTTCATTTTCTTCAATTTTTTCTTCCGCTTCCTCAGCTTTAGCATTAACAAGATCATCAAGATTTCCAGAGATTATAGGCGGCAGGGAGTTGTCCGGTAGTTCAATAACTTTTCCAGGCCCAGAATCTAGCGGCTGGATTGGTGCTGGCTGAGCTGTGGGGCTAACCATTTGAGGCTGAGGTTGTGGAAAAGACTGGACTGCCTGGGCAATAGGTTGTGGGGCAGGGGAAGCCTGTACTGGCTGAGCGTTGATCTGGGCTGGATAATTACTAAGTATTGTGTTTTGAGGTTGCGCTTGGGGCGCTTGAGCGGCATTTGATGCAAGATTTCCTCCGTTTTTCCTGTATATGTATTGAGTTGGAGCGAACATAGCCTTAATCAGGTTTATGATCATGACATCCATTGGTCTTCCGTCAATTGGAACAAATGCAAGGCCTATGCCTAGAGCTAAAAATATTATGGCCAACGGGAACCTAATTACTATAAAAAGAGGTAGTATGAAGAAGCAGAACCAAGCCAAAACTGTGCCCGCAGCTAGATATGCAAACTGCTTAATGGTCATGTTGCCAATAAGCTTAAACTGAAACCCGGTAATGTCTTGTGGTATTGGATGGTTATCCATAGGCAGCAAACAAATATCTACCAGTATCTAGTACCTATTTGCTAGTAAATAGAATATAACGTGAAAAAAAGCTATTCAAGGCTATCGAAATGGATCAGTTTTGGAGAATTTTGAGGCTAATTGTGAAAACGAGCTTAAACTTTCTATGGGGTAAAGCATGATCCTGCGCGACATTGTTGAATATCCGGTCTTGGACAATCGAATCGATCCGTGCATGGGACGCACTGGGAGAATCCAAACCTCGTAATACATGCTTCACGTACACCTGTAGCTTTTGCGATTATTGGAAGGATTATAAAAGATAAAAGTATTAATACGAATCCTAAAACTGCAAAGGTTAGGGTTTTTCTAGCTCCCTCAGCTTGCTTTGGATCACCTCCGGAGGTAACAAATTTAAATCCACTTAATATAATAAATATAATTGCTACTAATCCAGATAGGATCAGTAGCCAGAAGATAACATTTCCTAGAATTACCGGAAAACAGTTAACTGTTGCTACCTGGTCACTTCCTCCAACTAAGCATCCACTATCTTTTAATGCTTGCCACATAAATTTAGCGTAACAAAGAGAGATTTAAAAAACAAGGGGAGTGGATTAGTCAACGAGGTTAGGAATAACTATGTTGCCTCCAGTTAGAGAGCCTGCATCGAATAGCTGTAGTACGAAGTTGATAATAAAGTAAGATACGAATACTAATACTAGTCCTACTAACGCAGCTACTATTGTGCCTCTTGCAGCTTCAACTTTTCCTTTATCTCCACCTGACATGATCCATTTTATGCCTCCATAAACCAAGAATCCAATAGCTAAGAGTACAGCAACTATAAAAAGAATGGTAATTATATTTGAGATTAATGGTCCTACTCCATCTGATCCAAGTCCACAAAGAGATGCGAAGTTTAGTCCTCCACCAGGATTATCGG
>CAYXTY010000007.1:0-361 GCA_964468505.1 uncultured Gammaproteobacteria bacterium | reverse complement strand
AGCAAAAGCAATAGGGGTAAGGCTTATGTAGGTTGCTGTAGAAAATATCAGGGCAGATAACTTATTCATTAGTAATATGATCGTATGAGGTTTTGAATTGTTTGTCAAGTGGGTAAATTTGAGGCTAAAAAGCGCATCCAGGCCTGGATGGAGTGCATTGGCATCGATATCTTCCGGTGTCAGCATCTCTTCGACACAACGGTCTGTCTGGATTTGGGCAAGATCCAAACGTATCGCCTCCACATCTTGGAGCACTAGTAGGTAAATCTAAAACCTTTACTTGGAAAAAAGCAGATACGGTGCTAATTATCATAAAAGAAGCAAAACCTACTATTAATCCAAGAATTGCATAAATAATTTT
>CAYXTY010000006.1:17490-20473 GCA_964468505.1 uncultured Gammaproteobacteria bacterium | reverse complement strand
TTACTAAATCCGCTGGTCTATAATCTGAAATTTCATAATCTATACTGGCATATCCCGATGTCGTAGATTTTAAATCTGAAGATAACCCCCTAACTAACATAGAGTAAGGCATGTCATATTTTAGAATTGCACTACTCTGAAAATAACTAACATCAAGCATATTTCCTTTTCTTTGTTGGCAAATTGAAATCACACCCCCCACATAATTGGAAGGAACGAAGATGGTTAAGTTCATATAAGGCTCTAGCATATCTCCGTTTTCTTTTTTTTCATAAAGCACTTGAGGAGAAGTCAAAAATAAATCCACATCTTCTTCTTCCCTTAATCTTTGGCGGACAATGTCTGCGTGAAGTAGTCCTAAAAATCCTACGCGAAAACCATTACCTAGGAATGAAGAATATTCAGTAGCAATCGTAATCGACGTATCATTAAGCGCATACTTATTTAATCCTTCTTTTAGATTTACTAATTCGTCTGTTGTTTTTGGATAGACCCCAAAGAAAACCATCGGCTGAGGTTTTTTATATCCAGGAAGCGGATCCACTCCAGAAGAAACGAGACAGATCGTGTCTCCAACTTGAGTTTCATGAATATCTTTAATCCCAGTTACGATATATCCAATTTCTCCAGCTATTAATTCATTTCGAGGAGTCATTAAAGGAGTAAAACATCCAATTTCCCCAGCGTTTGTAGTTTTTTCACTTTGAAAAAAAGTTATTTTTCCATTCTTAGGAAGTGTACCGTCCACAACTCTAACGTAAACAATAACTCCTCTGTGCTCATCATATAAAGCATCAAATATTAAAGCTCTTAGCGGAGAAGTGGTCAATCCCTTAGGTGGTGGAACTTTTTCAACAACCGCTTTTAAAAGTTCTGGAACATTTTGACCAGTTTTTGCAGAAATATAAATAATCTCTTCTTTTTTAATTCCAAAAATTTCCTCAAGTTCTTTTACCACCTCTTCCGTTTTGGAACTTTGAAGATCTATCTTATTAATAACAGGGATTATCGTTAGGCCCTCTTTTTGTGCTGCGAAAAAATGCGCGACAGTCTGCGCCTGAACTCCCTGTGTCGCATCAACAAGTAGAATTGCTCCTTCACACGCTGCAAGAGTGCGACTAACTTCATAAGAAAAATCTACGTGACCCGGAGTATCTATTAAGTTCAATATATAATCTTTATCTTCCAAACGATAATTCATCCTAACTGGCGCCAGTTTTATAGTTATGCCGCGGGCTTTCTCAATTGGATTTGTATCAAGATACTGCTCGCCGATTTTACTTAGAGTCATAGTTTTTGTTAACTCTAAAAATCTATCAGCAAGAGTCGATTTACCATGATCGACATGAGCGATGATTGCGAAATTTCTAATGTTTGAATTCATAAGCTGCAAGTATAATTTGCCTGAAGATTAAAAGCAATTATTGACTAGCCTTCACGTCGATAATTTTTTCACTTTTATCTACTAATTCTTTATACCCACTTAAACGCCTGAACATATATAAAAATGTTTCTGCTTCTTTTACATTTAGAAGCCACGTTAAAAACAGATAAATTGAAAGACCAGCAATACTTGAAATTCCGGTTAGAGCAATTAAATTTACAGTTTTTGTGGTATCAAAAACTAATTGGTCTAAAAGTTTTATTGGAATATATAATGCAAAACCCATAAATATCACTGATAAAAATATTTTCAACTGTGGAACCCAAAAATCTTTTAAATTAAATATTTTTATTCTTCTATTTAATAAGAAAAGAAGTATTGAAAGATTTATAAATCCTCCAATTGAAGTCGCAAATGCAATTCCCTCTACGCCAAAAGGTATGATTTTAAATCTTCCATAAGATTCAGCAAGACTTACCAAATTAGTATTCCAATAAGTTACGAAAAAGAAGCTTAAAATAAGCATTATTACGGTAGAAATTGCTCCAACTATAAGTGGGCTTTTCGTATCATGAAGTGCGTAAAAAGCACGAGACACTAAATAAATTAAAGCCTGTGCGAAAATTGCGAATGCGAAAAATGCTAAAGTTCTTCCAGTTAAAACTGTTGCTTCCCAGTCAAATCTTGCAGCTCCGAAAATAAGTCTGACAATTGGAATACGTAGCACTATAAATAGTACTGATACTGGAAGAACCAGATAAAGCATTTGATTAAAACTCGTTAGGAATGTTGTTCTAAAAATATCCAGTCTATCTTTTTCACGGGACAAAACTGGAAATGCCGCTTGGGCAATTGATTGACCAAATAAAACAATCGGGGCAAATGCTAAAGTCTGCGCAAAATCTAAAATAACATAATTTCTTCCTGCTGATGGGAGAAAAGAAATTAACGAAACAGTTATTAACGTTCCAATTTGAAAAATAAATAATGATAAACTTCTCGGCCAGATAAGTTTTAAAACGTCTTTTACTCCGGCAGTGTCAAATGAAAACGTAGGTCTAAAAGAAAAATGCACTCGTCTAATTAGAGGTATTTGAAATAGCGCATAACAAAGAGCTCCAATTATTACGCCAACTGCTGGCGCATAAATACCAATCCTATCTGAGAATAATAAAATTCCAATAATTATTCCAAGATTATAAAGAGCGGCTGCGATTCCTGGAATAAAAAAATGATTGTGGGATTGAAGAATTGCAGAAAAAAAAGTTGCTACTAAGAAAATTATTTGACCAAAAATAATTATTCTCATAAGATTTGTCATTAGATCCATTTGATGCGGCGGATATCCAGATCCTAAATTAAAAAGCTGAAGGAAAATTGGAGCAAAAATAAATAAAATTATTGAAACCAAACCAAAAAAAGCAAAACCCATGACCATTAAAGTAGACGCCATTTTATTTGCTTCCGTTTCCCTTCCTTTATGGAGAAGATCTGCAAAAACAGGAATAAAAGCTGATGAAAGTGCGCCTGCAATTATGAGCTGGAACAAAAAATCAGGAAGCTTAGAAGAGACTAAATAGACTCCTAATGTATCTGATG
>CAYXTY010000006.1:0-17480 GCA_964468505.1 uncultured Gammaproteobacteria bacterium | reverse complement strand
AGCTAGTAAACGCTGTCGAAAAAGCCCTAAGACCTGGGAAAGAATTACAGTCGCCATCAAAACTAAAGCGGCGGAAAGAATGTTTGTCTGCTTTTTTAAAAGAAGAGAAAGACCTTTTTGGAAAAAACGTAAAGGCATAAAAAGAGCAAATTAGCTTGCGAATATCAGTATATCATGCTAAAATGCGTGCATGCCAGTAACAAAACAGGCCAGAAAAAAACTTAGACAGGACTTAAAAAGAGAAATAAAGAATAGAGATTTAAAATCAAAATTCAAAAAAACTCTTAAAGACACAAGAACAAGTCCTACAGCAAAAAAATTAGCAGAAGCCGCAAAGGTCTTAGATAAGGCTGCAAAGAAAAATGTAATTCACAAAAACAAAGCTGCTAGACTTAAATCTAGATTAGCTAAATTATCAGGCTCAAAAACTCCTTCTAAACCAGCTCCAGTAAAAAAGAAAAAATAGCCTTAATTAACCTCGTTTTACTTTACAAAATACCAAAAAACCCATAGACTTAAAATGGCATGCAATCTTCTGCCTCTATTAATTTAATCAAGAGTAAATCGAATATAATTGACGATATTTTGAGATGGGCTTTAAGCGTAGGTAGACTTCTCATAATTCTAACTGAGATCGTGGCATTTTCGACTTTTATATACAGATTCACTCTCGATAGAACCCTTATCGATCTTCACGATAAAATAGAACAGGAACAAGCAATTGTCGCGAGCTTGAAAGATCGAGAGGCAACTTACCGCAATCTCCAGGGAAGACTTAATGATGCAGCAGAAATTTCAATTAATGGGAATAAGAATGTAAAAATACTAAATGATCTAATCGAAGCCACACCTTCAGAAATTACATTTAACTCATTTGAAATCGGCGAGAATAAAGTTTCGATAGACTCAAATATTCAATCCATTTCATCTCTTACGAATTTTCTCGCAATTATTAGAGATTATCCCGAAACTAGCTCTGTAACAATTGATAAAATCGACAACCAATCATTAACAAATTCAGTAAATGTTTTAATAACTATTAAGCTGAAGGGAGCAACCGCTCAATGAAAAAAGTATTCAAGGGCATAAAATACGAAAAGTATTATAAGGATATTCTTCCTTATTTAAAAAAACAAAAAAATCAGGAGTATTTTATGGTTATCCTAACATTAGGAGCAACTATATTCTTCGCTCTTTTTGCAATTAATCCTACACTTTCAACAATCGTAAAACTTAGAAAAGAAATTCAAGACAGCAAGTTCGTAGAAGCCGCACTAACACAAAAAATTAATAACTTGTCTAGTCTATCCACAGAATTTTCCCAAATTCAATCTGATATTCCGGTTGTATTGGATGCTATTCCTGAGCAACCACAGGCACCAACATTAATCGGACAAATCCAAACAATAGCTCAGTCTTCAAATGTTGCGATAGAAAAACTGGATGTATCTGAGGTTGGGTTAACAGAAGAGGGTGCTTCAACCAGTTCTAAATTTAGTTTTGAACTAACTGGAACTTCAACTTACGAAAGCCTTGATACATTCATATCTGAATTAATTCTTATGCAAAGGATTATTTCCCTTGAAACAATTTCATTAACAAAAAACGCTGACTCCGAAACCCTACAGCTTGATTTAAAAGGTTCAGCTTATTATAAAAAACAATGAAACAAAAAGATTTACTTACACTTTTAATACCCATGTTTTTAGTAACCATCCTCTGGGTTATATTTAACATTTATCATAACCACGTTACTACAACCATCACTGATCCTCTGACAGTTCAAATTATCCCACTTGATGGAAAATTTAATAAGACCTCTCTTGAAAGTATTAAAAACAGAAAAAGGACTGAGCCTTTATTTGTCGCTCCAGCCGCTGAAGAGGATGATATTTCACCAACGCCTTCTGTATCAATAACTCCAGCGGAAACAGCAAGCGAATCAGCCGCTGACGCTAATCAAGATAATTCCCAGAACTAACTATGAACAATGTATGGGGTAAAAAAATTCCAACTTTAATAGGTCTTATTTTAATCTTGATTGGAACTGTTGTAACAACAATTTTAGTAAGAGGAGACACAATTTTCCAAATCAGAGCCGGTCCCGGGATGGATCCAAAAAACATAAAGATAACTAATGTGTCTGAAGTCTCATTTACAATTTCTTATTTAACAGATGACAAGGTTATTAGTACTGTTAATTACGGTATTGATCCAAACAGTTTAGACGGGATATCACTAGACGACAGAGACCAGGTTTCTCAACAGATTAATAAATATAACTCTCACTCTATTACAGTAAGAAATTTAAATCCTAATACTAAGTACTATTATAGTATTACCTCTGGTAGCAAAAAATATGTAGATGTTGGTTTTAAATTTGAATTCACAACAAAAGGAGAAATTTCCGAAAACCCTTCTTCTCAAGTGCCAATTAGCGGAAGGGTGACGCTTCCAGATGGTACAAGTCCAAACGATGGAATAGTTTATGTAAAAATAAGTGATTCAGAAACTATTTCATCGCTTTTAAAAGAACGCGGAAGTTATACGGTTCCTCTTAATACTTTAAGAAGATTAAATTTAGATGAATATATAGAAATTAATGAAGATACAATTATAAATATTGATATTTTTGCTGGAGGATTATCTTCCTCAATAAGTGTTAAACCAAATGAAATTAATCCAGTTCCATTAATCACTCTTTCTGGAAATTATGATTTTTCAAAAACAAACGAAGATAATACAAAAAACAACAATCAAGAAAGTTCATTTCCAAAGTTTGGTCAGTTAAACCAACAGGGCGGGGTAAATAAGATAATTTCCCAGACACCAACACCTAGCCCAACCCCAACCTTAAGCCCTTCGCCGACTACAGTAAGAATTAGTCCTAGCGCTAGCCCCACCCCAAGCATATTACCCCAAACCCCTACCCCATCTGTATTTGCGCAATTAAGCCCTATTCCAACTCTCCCACCAACAGGAAATCCTTCTGTTATAATTGCTAGTATTGTTGGTTTTATAGCCACAATTTCAGGAATAATCGCACTATTCTTCACTCGGGTAAAAAACGCTATATGAAAATTGGAATTATTGGAGCCGGATTTACCGGGTTATCAGCAGCATACTATTTATTAAAAGAGGGACATGAGGTTACAGTTTTTGAAAAAGACGAAATCCCTGGCGGACTCGCTTTGGGATTTAAAGAAAAAGTATGGGACTGGACACTTGAAAAACACTATCATCATTGGTTTACAAACGACAAAAGCGTTTTGGATTTAGCTAAGGAAATAAATCATGATGTTCTTATTAAAAGACCAGTCACCTCTGTTTATTTAAATGATGGAAAAATTTACCAGCTAGACTCACCAATTGCAGTTTTGAAATTTGCAAAGCTATCAATAATTGAAAGACTGCGAATGGCCGCAGTCCTTGGATTATTCTTTAAATATAATCCTATCTGGAAACCTCTTGAAAAAATAAATGCGCAGCCTTTTCTGAAGTCCACGATGGGTAAAAAAACTTATGAACTCATCTGGGAGCCTCAACTCCTTAGTAAGTTTGGAAAGTATAAAAATGATGTTTCACTAGCGTGGTTTTGGGCAAGAGTTCACAAGAGAACAACAAAGCTTGCATATCCGGAAGGAGGATTCTTAGATTTTGCTAATCATCTTGTTAAGGAGATTGAAAAAATGGGAGGAAAGGTATTATTTAATTCTGGAGTAGAAAAAATTGAGAGCAATAAGAAAGTAATCATAAAATCAGATGGTAAAAAATCTGAATTCGATAAGGTTATTGTTACTCTCCCATCATTCTTTTTCTCAAAAATTGCTGACCTCCCAGAAAGCTATTTAAGTAAAATGGCAAATTTAAAAGGCCTGGGAGCAATCAATCTAGTTTTAAGATTAAAAGAACCATTCTTTAAAGATTCAACCTATTGGCTTAGCGTATGCGATAAAAATGCCCCAATCCTAGCGATCGTTGAGCATACAAATTTTATGGATAAAAAAAATTATAATAACGAAAACTTACTTTATTTAGGAAATTACCTGCCCGCTGATCACAAGTATTTTTCGATGGACAAACAAGATATATTAAAAAAATATGACCCCTTTTTAAGAAAATTAAATCCAGATTACAAAAAGAGCTTAATTGATTTCGAAGCTTTCAAAGCTCCTTTTGCTCAACCCGTAATTCCAGTTAATTATTCTAAAATGATTCCTCCAATCGAAACGCCTTTAGATAATGTTTATTTAGCAAATATCCAGCAGGTCTATCCTTGGGACAGAGGAACAAATTACGCAGTCGAACTCGGAAAAAAAGTAGCTACACTAATAAGCAAATAATGAGATTAGTAAATCTTATTAACAAATACACTTCTGAAATCATAGCTCTCATAATTGGCTCAGCTTTTGGATATTTATTATTTTTTTCTACATTCTATGAAAAAAACGATAAAATTTTTATAGCCTCCAAAGCCTGGAGCGATTTCGCAAGTCATATTCCTTTAATTAGATCTTTCTCTCTTGGCTTTAATTTTCCTCCGCAATTTCCCCTATTTCCTGGTGAGCCAATAAAATATCATTTTATTTTCTATTACCTAGTAGGTCTTTTAGAAAAAATGGGCCTTAATATTAGTCTTGCTCTAAACATTCCTTCGTTCTTAGGTTTTGTTTTCTTAATATTCATGATCTATTATTTTGCAAAAGAAATTTTTAAATCAAAAGTTATAGGAATTTTAAGTATTATATTTTTTCTTTTCAACTCCTCTCTTTCATACGTTTACTTTTTCATAAAATATCCGCCTTCAATTGACTCAATTAATCAAATAATAAAAAACACTGATTTTCTTTCTTTTGCGCCATATGGAGATGGAATTATTTCAGCATTCTGGAATTTAAATATCTATACAAATCAAAGACACTTAGCAGTTTCCTTTGGCTTGTCACTTCTAATAATTTATCTAGCAGTAAAACCTATTTTGAAAAATGAAAAATCGAAATTATGGACATATCCAATTTTTGGAATTATTTTGGGACTTAGCTTTTATCTTCACACAGCAGTATTTTTAATGACCATAATAATTTTCGGAGCACTTTTAATTCAACTAAAAGGACTTAGGAAAAATATTTTTATTCTGCTTATTTTTGCCGCTTTATTTTCCCTACCTCAGTATCTATATTTAAATTCTTCACCAGGATTTTCTCCTCACTTCAGTTTTGGATATTTAAGCTCTGGGGACTTAACCCTAAGAACCTTTGCTGAGTTTTGGATCTATAACTTAGGAATAAGCATTGTCTTGATTCCGCTTGGATTTATTTTCGCAGATAGATTTCAGAAAAAAATTCTCGTAGCTTTCTTCGTATTATTTGTTATCGGAAATTCACTTCAGTTTTCACCAGAAATTGCTGCAAACCATAAATTCTTTAATTTCTTTTTAATTCTAGGGAATATGTTTTCAGCATTTGCGATAATTAAAATTTTTAAAAAAGGGGTATATTCTTTTTTAGCTCCGTTATTAATTTTCCTAATAATTTTTGGAGGAATCATAGACTTATTTCCAATACTTAATGACAGAAAATATGAAATCGATGACTACATGGCAAATAGCGATAGCAAGTGGATTATGGAAAATACAGAAAATGATTCCATTTTTCTAAACACCACATTTCTTTATAACCCTGCATCTCTTGCTGGCAGAAAAATATTTCTAGGATGGCCATATTTCGCTTGGTCCCAAGGATATGACACCTATAAAAGAGGTGGCGTCATTAAATCCATATTGGGATCCACTAATAAATCTGAGGCATGCAGCTTACTCCTGGAAAATAAAATCGATTACGTTGAAGTAAAAATACAATATCCTCCAGACCCTAATATCCCACCAATTTCAGATCTATTTGAAGAAGAATTCACTAAATCATACGAAAATATAAATACCAATTATTCTATTTACAGTGTTAATAAAAATTGCGGATTATAAATGAAAGATTTAAGAAAATTCCTGGTTTATATTTTAGGAAGTAAACTGGTAATCTTAGGCTTTTTAATTTACTTTCTATTTAACATCTCTGCGCTTAAGACAAATTGGTTTGATTTTTTCTTTTTTGGAAGCTCACTTCACTACTGCTGTCAGGGAATTGATTTTTATGGAATCCCAAACGGAGTTTATTCATTTATAAATGGTGGTGAACTTAGTGGCTCAAATTTACCAGCAAGCATAAGACCTTACTCCTCTAATACCCTGAGCAATCCAAATGACTATCACCCGATTACCGCACTAATCATTGGGAGCCTAATAATAATTTTTGATCCGAATCTCTCATTCTATTATTGGATGATAGTAAAAATATTAATTACTATTCCAATCGTTTATTACTTATATAAAAACTTTTCCGATAATAAGTTTATTAATCTCGCAATTTTTATCTTTTTAGCAAATTTTTCTCAATACAGCGAAATTCGAATATCTCAATATCAATTTATCTTTAACATCTCCCTTCTGCTCCTTCTTATTAGCTTAGTGAAAAAGAAAGAGGAACTTGAACGGGGAACTTTATTTTTCCTTACACTAATAGCTAAACCAATAAGCTTATTGTTTTTCCCGGTTTTAATAATTAAAAAGTATTACATTCCGGCAATACTAGGAATAAGTATTTTTTTAGCTTCAACAATTACGTTTAATGTTTTAAATATCGGTAACTATTTTACAGACAACTTAGTCTATCATCTGTTAAATCCCAAAGAAGGAAAGTCTATAGATTTTATGTCTTTAGAAGCGTTTTTAAGATATACATTTAATGTATCTCCAGATTTTATTAAATATCTTAAGTACATTATTCTAATCTCTATTTACTTAATGGCCTTTAACAAGAAAGCTCATGTCTTAACTCTAATTTTCCTTTCAACAGCTTACTTTTTATTTTTCTATGATCATTTATTCCAGTATCACTTCAGCATTTTAGGAGCTGTTTTACCGATTTGCCTTTTAACTCTCCCAAATTTCCAAACAAGACTTGTAAAAATTTTAATCTTAACAACATGCTTTCCAACTGCATTCTTTATATTAAGACTTTTAAATTTTGAATTTATTATGGATCCAATCTATGGACCAAACCCTACTATTAACGGCTGGCAAATTACTTCATTTTTTCAATTATTGCCCGTTGTCATTCTTTCAGTGATAATATTTATTAAGGAAATTCCACATCCTAAAATTGGAACGATTAAAAACTTAAAATGGATAAAATAAAAAACCATATATTCTTAATAATAGCCGTCGCACTGTTTCTTTCTCTGACTATTCCGTTCATAAACACACTTCCTTATATGGATGGGAATATTGATTTTGTGCAAACTCTTGATTTCAATCAGGGAGGATTAAATCAATATTTTTCCAACTGGAACACAGTACATCCTCCCTTAAAACTCCTGCTAACAGCGCCCTTTTATTTTATTTTTGGAATTTCTCCAATCAGCTACTCAGTGTTGGGAATTATTTTTGGATTAATTGGAATTATTTCAATTTATTTTTTAACAAAAGATCTATTTGGTAAATTATCCGCAAACCTAGCTGCTCTTTTCTTTTCCATATATCCGCTTTTCATTTCTAATTCTATATTTTCAATGAGAGATGCAATCTTGACATCACTCATCATCACATCCCTTCTTTTCTATAGAAGAAAACAATTTATTTTTTACGGCCTGGTTTCATCCCTTGCGGTTATTACTAAAGAAACAGCTCTTCTTTTACCTCTTATTGTTTTATTCGTAGAAATATTATTTTTAATAAAAGCAAGAAAATTTAATTTCAAAAAAAGCATAAACTACATAGCGCTATTAGCACCCCTAGGCGTTTATTACGTTTGGAAAATTATCCTAAATTCATACGGTAAAAATTCATGGAGTGAATGGATTTTTACAGAGACAGAAAACAAAGGCGCAGTCTTTACGATTATAAATAACCTAATTACTCTTCAATTTATAAATCCTTATTCCGAGTGGCATTGGAAACAGGTAATATTTCTTAATTTTAACTGGTTATATATTTTAATTATTATTTCTGCAATCTTTTTATATATTTTTAATTTTAAAAAAATAAAATTTCATAAAAACCCTGAAAACACTAAAGCCTTGCTTGTAATTATTTTATTTGCTATCTCTTACTTCTTAACAGTCCTCTCGCTTCAAACATATACCATCCCTAGATATGCTTTACCTGTAATTCCGTTCTTAATAATCGGACTCTCAAAAAGCATAACTGCCCTAAAGAATGATACTGCTATAAAAATAACTGGTGCTTTAGTATTTGTAATAATTTTAATTTCTCTTTTTAATTCAGCCGATCCAGTTGCTAAAAAAATATGGGGAAACATAAGCATTTTCAATAATAATATTTATGCACTAAATGATCATATGGCAGGAAATGACGGCATAACATATAATATTCAATATCTTTTAATAGCAAAAGAAAGATCTGAGATGATAAGAAATACAAACGGTAATGAATTAGTAAGCGGGTACTGTAGATGGATATTACCTGATCCAAATAATGAAGTTAAAATGTTAAATGAACTTAAACTAAATCCTGCCTTATATTGCGTTCAAATTAGGTAAAATGCCAATACTCGATCTCTTATACATTTCTAAATGGTGGGTAGTTTTTTTCTTTTTAGGGATTACTTTTTTACCACTTACTTCTAAAATATTTAGCTCTTTTATAGATAAGGGATATATTTTCTCCAAAGTCTTCGGAATGGTCCTTATATCTTATGTAATTTATGTGCTCGGTTCATTCCAATTATTGAAATTTACTACGCTAAATATCTTTATTGTTTGGCTTGCGTGTGCATCTATTTCTTTATTTTTTCTTAGAAAAGAAAGCTTTAATTTAAAAAAGTATTTAAAAATATTTATATTTGAAGAAATAATTTTTCTATTTGCCCTTATCATCTGGTCCTTTGTGAGGGCGCATCAACCTGACATCCATGATCTTGAGAAGTTCATGGACTATGGTTTTATAAATTCTATTCTGAGATCAGAATATTTCCCACCTCGTGACATGTGGCTTACTCCTCTCTCGATAAATTATTATTATTTTGGACATTTATTTACAGCTGTCGTTACAAAAATATCTCATGTACCAGCACATATCACTTTCAATTTAATGGTCGCTACGATTTTTGCATTCACATTCAGCCTCTCATTCTCAATTGGGATTAATTTAATTCAGCAAATTAAAAAAATGTCACTCAAGAAGACATTCGTTTTGGGTTTTGTTTTTGCCTACATCGTTTCCCTTTCTGGAAACCTACAAACAATTTATTCACTTTTTAAAAATTATGAAGGAGAATCACCTGTTCCTTTTTGGGACCTACCATTTTCCATTTTTACATTTCCAAACGCATACTGGTACCCAAATGCTACAAGATTTATTTATCACACTATTCACGAATTCCCCTCATACTCGTTTGTCGTAGCTGATCTACACGGCCATGTTTTAGATATTCCAATAGTTATTACATTAATTGCCTTTGCACTCCTGATGTTCTTACAAAATAAAATAAAAATTCCGCTATTAATCCTCTCGTCATTCTTTATCTCAATTGCATATATGACAAATGCATGGGATGGGCTTATCTATATTGGTTTATTTATTAACATACTTTTTGTTTTAGAATTTATTAATAATAAAAATAAAAGCTTTTTAAAGCGATTCTTAAATTCTTTCTTAAGATCAATTAGATATATACCAATAATCGGATCTCTCTTCTTCGTATTTACTTTTGTTTTTAGTATGAATTTTGCTCCTTTTGCTTCCGAGATAGGAATTAACTGTGCCCCAAAACTTTTACTCGATATAAAAAGTGTTGGACCCTTTGTTTTTGAAGCAGGCCAATGTCAGCATTCTCCGTTATGGCAATTAGGTATACTTTATGGATTCTTTGTTTTCATGCTCTTTGGATTTTTTGCATTTATAAGAAATAAAAAAATAAATCCAGCAGATTTCTTTATAGGAATAATTTCCATTTTTTCAATTCTCCTTCTTATTGCTCCTGAAATAATTTATCTAAAAGATATTTACACTGGGCATTTTAGAGCGAACACTATGTTTAAGCTCGCATATCAAGCCTTTATTATGCTTTCTTTTTCAAGTATTTATATCTTATTTAGAGTTATTTTTTCTTTTAAAACTGATTTTAAATCTCGATTTTCAAGAATTTCAGTCATAGGTTTTCTGACCGTCGGATTTATCTTAATTTTTATTATTTCAATTTATCCATATTTCTCAGTTCCTTCTGGATATGGAGATCTAAAAACATATAAAGGGCTTAACGGAACAAATTATCTTAAAACTCTTAAACCCGGGGATCATGACGCAATAATCTGGATCAACCAAAACATAAAAGGACAACCTGTGATCCTCGAAGCACAAGGAGACTCCTATACGGATTTTGCGAGAATTTCCGCAAACACTGGTTTACCTACAATTCTTGGCTGGACGGTTCATGAATGGTTGTGGCGTGGAACCTATGATGTTCCAGCTGCAAGATTTTCAGATATTCAAAATCTATACGAGTCTCCTGACGAGAATTTAACAAAAAAAATAATTGATAAATACGACATTTCATATGTCTACATTGGAGAAATGGAAAAAGAAAAATATAAATTATTTGAAGAGAAATTTTCTGAATTAGGTTTTTTAATTTACGCGAGAGGAACTTCTAGAATCTATAAAATTCGTTAAGGAATTTGAGAAACGATACACTCCTCCTGGGTTAATCTACACCTTATAAATTCATGAATCTCAGAATAATCTGTTTCGCCAATTCTTGGAACTAAAGTCCATTCAAAATTATATTTTTCACTAATTGGCGGATGGGTTAAAAGTCCACCTCTATCATTCTCCTGATCCCCATAATCAATTACAACACTTTGTATTTTTGCCTTCTGAAATTTCTGTGCAAGTTTTATAAAATCATCTAACTCATTTTCTTGAATATCTGTATCTACACTTTGTTCGACTGCATTATATAGTCCAAAAATTTTTGTTGGATTAAAAATAATTTGGAGTGAAAATATTTTATCCATAAATGCTTTTATAACCTTTTCCTGTCTTTGTGACCGCGCAAAGTCAGTTCCTTCCTCTCCCTTTGCGTGCCTTGACCTAACAAATTTTAGCGCTGTTTCTCCATCCATATGATTCATTCCCTTATCAAAATGCAAATGCTCATAACGACATGGAAATACTTCCAGCTGAGAAGAAACTGAAGCTAATTTATCCAAATCCTCTTCTTTATTGTCACATGGATCATCTTCACGCCCAGTAATCGGGTATTCATAATCATCAAAAGTTCTCTCAATATCGATATCAAGCCCTCCCACTAGGTCTACTGCTTTTACAAATCCAGAAAAATCTATTACAACTCCATAATCTATATTTTGTCCAGTAATTTTACTTGCAACACTTTTTGCTAGAACTAATCCACCGCCCTCTTTTTTTAGCTCACCCTTAGCATAGGCTGTATTAATTTTTCCATCAACATCAAATGACCAAACATCTCGAGGCAAAGAAACTAAGGTCACTTTTGAATCTTTAATATTTAGACTTGCAAAAATAAGCGTATCTGAAAGATTTGGTCCTTCATGTTTTCCTCCGCCAATTCCTAAAAGTAAAATGTTAATTGTGTGCTGGTCAGTTTTTTTAAGATCTATATTCTTATTAAAAATTATTTGAAAAATAAGAGGAGATAAATTTCCGCCTTTAATAATTACTTCTAGCCCTAGCACAACTACGAAAAACAAAAAAATGAAAAGTTTTTTAAATAGCATTTTTTATTAGACTCTCAAAAGATTTCGGATCAAGACTTTCTCCACCAATAAGTGCTCCGTCAATTGACGGAAGATCTAAAAACACTTTAATATTCTCAGAATTTACACTTCCCCCATACAAAACATCTTTAAATCCTATATTTTTAATTTTTTTCGCCATCTCTTCAACAACAGCAGGATCCGTCGGATTTCCTGTCCCAA
Source organism: uncultured Gammaproteobacteria bacterium (assembly GCA_964468505.1). Taxonomy (GTDB): domain Bacteria; phylum Patescibacteriota; class Microgenomatia; order Levybacterales; family UBA12049; genus 2-01-FULL-39-10-A. The sequence continues at coordinate 5,450 of CAYXTY010000006.1, read as the reverse complement.
TCGCTTCAACCGGCTCATATGCAATTATTAATCCTTCTGAATTGAGCCCAGAAAGCTCATCTAAATTTGAAACACAAACTACTACTTTTAGCCCTTGAGACAAAGCTTGGCCAACTTTTTTAGAAATTATTTCAATATCTTCTTTTAAGTTATTTCTTCGCTCAGAATGTCCAATTAGAACGTATTCTGAAAACTCCTTAATTTGCTCTGCTGATACTTCTCCTGTATATGCACCTTTATCGAATGGGGACACATCTTGCGCCCCAATTTTTAAAGGAAGACTGTTAACTCTAACGTAACCGTTCATTACATCAAGAAGAGTAAATGGAGGAAAAACTACTACCTGAATTCCTTCTGGGATTTCTACTCCAGATGTCTCAACTAACCAATCTTTAGCCTCAATTTTGGTCTTATTTGACTTCCAGTTTAAAGCTAAGAGTTTGTTTTTCATGTGATACAATGGGCCAAGACTCATTATAAAGTATGGACAATCTTATTCTCAAGGATCTAAATGAAGAACAAAAAAAAGCAGTCCTAAATAGCGAAGGCCCAATGATAATTCTTGCAGGGGCCGGAAGCGGAAAAACAAGAGTCTTAACCTACAAAGTCATATATCTTATTCAAGAAAAAAAAATTAGTCCTCAAAATATCCTAATGGTAACTTTTACAAATAAAGCTGCTACCGAGATGAAAGAAAGAATCCAAAAATTATCTGACAGTCCGGATAAACCTCTAATTGGAACTTTTCATTCTCTGTGCGCAAGAATTTTAAGAATTGAAGGAAAATATATTGGATTTTCTGAAAAGTTTACGATCTATGATTCATCTGACAGCGTGGATGCAATTAAAGAAGCTATGAAACGCGCAAACATCTCCACGAAAGATTTTAAGCCTCACTCAGTTCAGTCCACAATCTCTCAAGCAAAAAATCAATTAATAAATCAGCTCGAGTATTTAAATTTGGCCAGGGGATATTTTCAAGAAAATGTAGCAAAGATATATCCTTTTTATCAAATAATTCTTAAGGAGAATAATGCTCTAGACTTTGATGATTTAATTTTAAAAACAATTGAACTTTTTAACAAAAATCCAGAAGTATTAAAAAAGTATCAGGATAAATTCCAATACATTTTAGTTGATGAATATCAGGACACAAATCAAGCGCAATACATGTTAACTAAAATGCTTTCAAAAAAATGGAAAAATATTTGCGTCGTTGGAGATTTTTCCCAAAGCATTTATAGCTTCAGGGGTGCAAATTTTCAGAATTTGATTACTTTCAATAAAGACTTTAACAATGTTAAGACTTTCCATCTGTCACAAAACTACAGATCTACTCAAACAATTTTGGATAGTGCATACGGAGTAATTTCTAAAAATACTTCTCATCCAGTTTTAAAACTTTGGACAGAAAATAAAGGTGGCGAAAAAATAATCTTATATGAAGCAACGAACGAACATAATGAAGCCGAATATATTATTTCCCAAATCATTAGTCTAGGGATTAACCCATCGGAAGTCGCAGTTCTCTACCGAACAAATGCTCAATCCCGTGTGGTCGAAGAGGTTTTTTTGCATCACGGAGTTCCATATTCATTAGTCGGCGGAACTAGATTTTATGAGAGAAAAGAGATAAAAGATATTTTGGCATATCTTCGAGTAATCGATAACGAAAAAGATAATATTTCATTTAGAAGATTAGAAAAAATAGGTAAAACCAGACTTAAAAAATTCATGGAATTTACAGAAAATCTAGATAAGGAAAACATGCAAACAATTGAGATTATGGATAAAGTAATTGAAGCAGTGGATTATCTTTCACTTTATGATCCAAAAGATGAACAAGATATTGGCAGACTCGAAAACATAAAAGAACTCCGCTCAGTAGCAATTGAATTTTCAGATCTTTCAACATTTCTAGAAAATGTTTCGCTTGTTGAACAAGAACAACTTTCAGAACTCGCAAAGAAAGATAAAAAAAGCGCAGTAACTCTTATGACTCTCCACTCAGCTAAAGGATTAGAATTCCCTCATGTTTTTATGATTGGAATGGAAGAAGGGATTTTTCCTCACTCCCGATCTCTTATGGAAAAAGGAGAGCTTGAGGAAGAACGAAGACTTTGCTATGTCGGAATAACTAGAGCCAAGGAAAGGCTATTTATGACCTACTCTAAAAATCGCCTTATATACGGACAAAGATCTTCAAACACTTTATCTCGCTTTATTTTAGACATTCCAAAAGATACAATTATCATGAATGCTTCTTTTGAAAACGAGGAAGTTCCTGAATATCTATGACCTTCTCAGACATCGGGGAAAATCTAGCAGATTCATTTAATATCGACGCGCATCATCCGCTACAGTCTTTTGAGTGGGGAGAGTTTAGAAAGAAAACAGGCGTTGGAATTATTAGACGAGGTGTTGCAAATGGAAGTAAGGTAACTAATCCATATCAAATATCAGTTCATAAAACTCCAAATTTTCCATATCTCATTGGTTACTTTCCTAAAGGAAAACTCCCATCAGAAGATGAGATACTAGAACTTCAAAAAACTGGTGAAGAAAACAATTTAAGCTTTATTCAGCTGGAGCCAAATATATATGCTGACCAAAAAGCAGGAGTCAGCAAGAATCTAAGATCTTCTTTCCATCCGCTTTTTACAAAATATTCTTTTATTCTGGACCTAACTCTTTCCGAGGAAGAACTTCTTAAGAATATGCATTCTAAAACAAGGTACAACATCAGGCTTTCCCAAAGACACGGAGTAAGTGTAAGAATTGACAATAGCGATGAATCTTTCAAGCATTATCTAAAACTTACAAAAGAAACCACTAAGAGACAAAAATTCTACGCACATGACGAGAAGTATCATAAATTAATGTGGGAGACTTTAGGAAATAAAAACAATGAAGATTTTAATCCAAATAAATTACAAGCACATTTGCTCCGCGGCGAATATAAAAATAAAACCCTAGTAACATTTGTGCTATTTACTTTTAAAGATACGCTTTACTATCCGTATGGCGCATCAAGTGATGAAAATCGAGAAGTGATGGCTTCTCCTTTAACTATGTGGGAGGGCGTTAAATTCGGTAAAAGCCTAGGGCTAACAAAATTTGACATGTGGGGAGCTGCAAATGTCCCGGATCCAAAACCTGATAATCCATATTATGGATTTCACAGATTTAAAGAAGGATTTGGAGCAGCACTAACTGAATTTGTTGGAAGCTATGACTTAGTAATTAATCCATTGAATTACAGACTCTTAACTGTAGCAGATAAAGTAAGATGGGCATATTTAAAAACTAAAAAACTTAGATAACATAAAGCCTCAGCTCGTTTTCTTTGTCAATTTTTTTAAGTGGTAAATTCATTTCATATTTATAAGAAACTATTCTTGTTCCTTTCTTTAATTCTTTTTTAAATTTAGGAATTAACCTATTCAAAGTCTTGGGAACTAAATATACGTAAAGAACAGTTGCGTCACTTAAATTTTCTCTATAAAAATTCCCCCTGATAAGTTTTATTCTTTTTGATAATCCAAGCCTAAGAATGGTAAATTTAGAAAGTAAAAACCTAAAAGGCTCTATTTCAATCCCTACTCCTTTTGCACCAAAATCCTTAGCGGCTACCATAAGCGCTGTTGCCTCTCCACTTCCAAGCTCATAAACTATATCTTTATTTGAAACTTTTGCCAGCTTAAAGGCAGCTCTTGCAGTACGCTTTTTTGTTCTCCAGTTTGGTGCCCAAGGAGAATCAGGGGGCCAAATCCAGGAGAGAAGAATTAAAGATAAAATTATTAATACTAAAAATATTAAATTTATAATCACTTAAATTTTGAGGATTACCTTGGCTTTTATTTGCTCCCTTTTAACGGATCCAAACCGGCGACTATCAAAACTGTCCTTTTTATTATCGCCAACCAAAAAGTATTTTCCTTTTTCCATCTTATCAATTCTTTTAATATAAAATCTGTTGAATTTTTCAAAAACTACCACGTCTCTTTTTTTGGGCTTTGAAAATAACAAAGGAATAGAACTCACTAGTACACTTTCCCCCTCAGAATATGTAGGGGTCATAGAATGTCCTGAAATTTTAAAACGAGAAAGAAGAAGCATTAACTTTGTACCACAATTTCTAGGCCAGTAGGATATGGGGCTTTGACTCTATGTGACTCAAGTCCTTTTGATTTAAAGAATACTTCTGATATTTGCATTACAGTTTCCAAAAGATCTTTTCCTGATTCCATATCTATTCCCTGTCTTGTTTTTGCTCCCAACCTAGAAGCTTTTTCAAATAAACTTTTTAATTCTTTATATTCAGAATAATGCTCTTCCTTAAAATAATCTTTTTCTAAAGTTCCAAGCTCATGCTCTAAAATATTTGAATGCTCTTCTTTTACATGAGTAACCCTACTTACATCATGCTCTGCTTTTAATTCGTCGTCTCTTTTTATCAAACCTAAAAGCTCAGTCATTCTTATAATAGTATGTGCGGCGACCTGCGCCTGATGTGGATCATAGATTCCGCATGGAATATCACAGTGTGCAAATGCAACATTCTGAGGGAGTAAATTAAATATAAAACTAAGCTTCATGTGGAATGATAATAGAAAACTCATTAAAAAATGTCAAGGAATTAAGCAGCTCTCTGATCGTCAAAACCTTCCGCTACAAAAACATCCTGAGGTGGCCTAGATTCATCTCTGGCATCTAGCGCTGCAAGTGTTCGATTGCGTTCATCAGCAAGCTTTCGATCACGAGCGGCAATTTCCATAGTCCAAATTTCTTTTTGCCTTTGCTGTCCAAGAACTATTTCTTCCTCTTCTATAGCAATTCTTCTTGCAGCTACGGGTTCTTGGGTCAATTCTAATCGATATTGCCTAACCAGTAGAGCAAACTCTTGTGGACTTGCAAATACCCCACGTGGATCCAGAACTTGAGTATCCCATGTTTTATAAGGATCAGTAGACTCAGCTATACTCGCACTCATAGGAATATCATTACCTATTTCATTGCTATACGGATCGCGCCTTAACTTCAACCCAGTAACAGTTGGGTCTCCAAGTGGACCCAGCGCAAATTGCCGTGCAATATTATGCTTTATTCTGTCTTCACGAGTCATATTCTCTCTTTCTGGAGAAAGAGCAAAATGCTCAATTTGCGGAGCCGCATCAGGACTTGGCATAAAACAATATTCGCTCGTTTAGCCCGAATTGTCAATACTTTTTTATTCTAAGTACCGCTGGAAATTCGGATTTCTTCTTAGCTTTGAAATTAAACTTACTGCTGCAACAGATCTAGAAACAGCTCTTCCTTCTCCATACGCGGGATCTGAAAAAACAGTTTCTTCTTCTAAAGAAAGCGAGACCACTGAAACATGCAATCCATCATCTCTATATGCAACGCCTTCTCTTTGAAAATATGGCGGCGGTAATTGTTTTTCTCTG
>CAYXTY010000005.1:0-23845 GCA_964468505.1 uncultured Gammaproteobacteria bacterium | reverse complement strand
TTTTCTTTCGTATGAAGATATTTATCAAATGTCTTGTGATAATCTAAATGCTCGCTAGTTATATTTGTTAATGCTCCAATCCTAAAAGGAACTCCCCAGGTTCTATGTTGATCAAGCGCATGGGATGTAACTTCAAGAACAAAGTATTCACTTCCTGATTGCACAGCTTGTCTTAGAAATTTCTGAAGAGCAAATGGACTCGGAGTGGTTACATGAAAACCTGTTTCATAATCTTTTTTTCCAACTGAAGCTCCAATGCTCGTAAGCATCGATACATTCTTGCCACTAGATTTTAAAATATGATAAATAAGATTTACTGTCGTAGTTTTTCCATCAGTTCCAGTAACGCCTATCACAGTTAGCTTTCTTCCCGGAAATAGATACATTAGGTTAGCAAAAAAAGCGACAACGTGGTGATATACATTCTTTATTTTTTGAAACATAATCTAATTATACTCCTAATTATACGCGGCGCTTTTTATTCCAAAAACTTCCCCGTCTTGGTAAAAATTCTTCATCAGATTTATTTTTAAGAAGCATTTCTACCACGCGTTCAAGGAAAAGTGTATTTTGTGATCCCTTAACTAATACCAAATCTCCTTTATTTATTTCATTTACTAGAATTTCCTTTGCTTCTTTAAAAGTTTCAAACTTTTTAAATTTAAAATTATTTTTTTCTAAAATTGGAGCTACATACTCCCCAGTTAATGGTCCTATTAAAATTACAAAATCTAAATTTTTAAGAATTGCTTTTGCAAGCTCTTCATGCTGAACACGACCAAGCGTACCTAACTCTCTCATATCTCCTAGAATCCCAACTCTTCTGCCCGAATTAATATCCTTTAATATTTCAATTGCGCCTCTTGCAGCAGTAAGCGAAGAGTTATATGAGGAATCAATAATAATTGTATCCTTTATTCCTTCGAATACTGAAAATCTTCCTGGTGGAAGAGAAAAATTTTCTTCAATTAGCCTTACTGCTTCATTAATACTAAACTTACAAACAAATGCAGTGGCCACTGTTTCAATAAGAGAATATGCGAAATATTTAGGAAGAGGCTTTGGAATCCTTAGACCATAGCGATCTTTAAGAAAAATAAAATTAACTGCAAAACTTTTTTCTGTAACCTGAATACTTGAAATATAAAAATCTGCTCTCTTATCAGTTGAAGAAATTGTTACAATTTTTGATTTCAAGGGTAAAAGATTTGAAATATTTTTATCATCCAAATTTACAATCGAAGTGCCATTTGAATCTATGGACTTAAGAAGCTTTCCTTCTTCCTTAGCTGTTAAATTTAATATTTGTTCGCGTCTTTTTAATTCATTTTCCTCATTTATTAAATTATCAAAGTTAAAGCTATGCTCAATATCAATGTTTGTTAAGAGTCCTACATTTGGAGTAACAATTGAAAGAAGATATTCCATGTTTTTTGGAGGCTTTGGGCTATCAATTCCCATTTCCAAAACCAAAAACTCATATTTTTTATTATTTGTAATAATCTTAAGAGGCGCCAAAAATAAAATCTTAAACCACTCTTTAATAGTGTAGCTGCTTACATCAATATCCAGGATATTTAGGGGAATTCCCGTCTCGCTATTTTTTCCTTTTCCTTCTTTTATATTAAATTTAGATCCCAGAACTTTTCCAATTAAAAGCGCTGTCGAAGTTTTTCCGCTCGCGCCTCCAATTCCAATTATTACTGGATTAATTTTTTTAAGCTGAATTTTAGCAAAATATCTAATGTAAGAAAGATATAGTTTTATAAATAAATTCTTCATATTCTAGATAAAATTATTTTTCGGGAGCTATACCATAATATGTGAAAAGTCCCTGCGCAATCCCGAAAAAAACAGGAGCAGCTGTCTCTGCACCGTAGATTCTAGCAGTTGGCCTGTCTAAAATCACTAACATAACGAATTTAGGGTCATTTGCAGGCGCAAATCCTATAAATGACGCAATCGTTTTGTTAGGATCATATTTTCCCTCAACTGGAATCGAGGCAGTTCCTGTTTTTCCAGCCACCTTATATCCGTCAATTTTTGCCCATCTTGCTTCCCCTTTATCCACTGCATTTACTAATACTTGCGTCATAACTTTTGCAGTAGCTGGACTTATGGGTTTACCAATTTCTTTTGGAGGAATTTTCGAAACCTGTCCATGAATATCAGTAACTGAGGAAACGATATGAGGCTCCATCATAGTCCCAAGATTTGCAATTGAAGAAAATGCAGTTAAAAGCTCAATTGGAGTAATTGAGATTCCTTGACCAAAACCTGTGGTCGCAAGATCCACTGCATACCAATCTTCTTTAGGTTTTATTTCTGCAACTACTTCCCCTTGAAGATCAATTCCCGTTAATTTTCCAATTCCAAAGCGATCCAAATACTTAATCATTCTGTCTAAACCCAATTTTTGCGCTGTATAAACCATTCCTGTATTATCTGAGTGTTGAATTACTTCAAGCATTGTCGCATTTGGAAAATATTCGTCATTCCATGTATGCAAATCATAACCTCCAACTGAGACAGGTCCTGCGCAGATCGGACATTTACTTTGAGGTGTTAAAAGCTTTTCATTGAAGGCGGCGGACATAATTAGAGGCTTAAAAGTAGAGCCCGGCTCATAAAGATTTGTAACAAATGTATTTTTATATAAATCACTTGAATATTCGCCGTATCTTGCAGGATCATATGAAGGATAATTTGCCATTGCAAGTATGGCGCCTGTTTTAGGATCAATAATTCCTACCATTCCTCCACTAGCTCCATATCTTTCAATCCCTTCTTTTAGCTTTTTTTCTACCAAGAACTGGATTGATCTATTTATATGGAGATTTAAACTACTTCCATCAGTTCCAAAAGATTTTTCATCATCCACTCTAGCTAAAATTGGCCTACCGATCGCGTCATGTATTTGAACCGCTGAGCCATTTTTTCCTTTTAAAAGCCTGTCGTAATAACCTTCAATCCCGGAATAGCCCTTACTGCTTCCATTTTCATCTTTTCCCACAAACCCTAAAAGATTTGCCGCCATTGACGCTTCTGGATAAAATCTTTCAAACTGTTTTTCAAATCCTAGACCTAATATTTCCTCTTTTTCTATTTGCTCTCGAACTTGCGGATCAATTCCATGCGCAATCGGCACCCAGAAAAGATCCTGACCAAGCTGGGCACTTATTGAAGCCTCATCAATTCCCAGTGTCTGGGATAAAACCCGAGATACCTGCGTTTTATTTTTTACTTCCTTAGGATTTGCATATAAAAGATATGTAATTTTATTCGCTGCAATTGGGAAACCGTCAGAAGTCAAAATTTCTCCTCTGACCGGCTCAATTTTTATAGACTGTCCGTATTGGATTTGTCCAAGCTCTGATAATTCCTCAGCCTTAACGACTTGCCAGTAAAAGAGACGAAGTAAAATGACCCCGAATATTAAAGTAAAAAAAAGTAGTACTGTACGATATCTTAAAATCATCTAAGAGATGCAATTGGCTTAGCTTTTGTAAGGGCAAAATTTGACTTACTGTCAACAAACCCAATCCTTGCAGCCTCAGAGGCTACGTGAGTCAAGGAGCTTAAAGAATAAATTTTTTCTCTTAAGATTACATTTTCAGTTCTAACTTTAACCAACTCATCCTGAGTTTTTCCTAGTTCAACACCTTTAGTAGAAATTTTATTAGAAATCACGGTTCTTGTTATAAAAAGTCCTACAATTACTAATATTAAAATGGCTAAAACAAATACTGGTTTTTTCATAATTTTTATTTAGCTGAGCTTGTCGAACGCTCAAAAATCCTAAGCTTTGCGCTTTTACTCCTGCCATTTTCCTTAACTTCTTCCTGTGTTGGTAATATCGGTTTATCTGTTTTTACTATTCCAAGCTTCTTATCTTCAAAATCTAGAAATGCTCTTTTTACAATCCTGTCCTCTAAAGAATGGAATGTAATTATTGCCATTCTTCCATTCTCTTCAAGTAAATCTAATGCCTTAGGAAGCGCTTCTTTTAAACTTCCTAATTCGTCGTTAACTGCAATCCTTAAGGCTTGAAAAACTCTTTTTCCTGATGTTGCTCTTGCGAAATCGTTTACTGTTCTAAATCCATAAGCTGTTGCTAAAGTTAGAGTTAAATCGTCTGTTGTTTTAAATGGCGCTATTTTTCTCCTCTTAATAATTAAATCTGCTACCCTATTCGCATTCGTCTCTTCACCAAAGTTTCTAAATAGTTCTATAAGTTCACTTTTACCTAAGGCATTTACTAGATCGCTTGCTGCTACAGTTAGACTCTTATCCATCCTCATGTCCAGTGGTCCAGGTAAGATATATGAAAATCCTCGTTCAGCTGTATCAATTTGGTGTGAAGAAATTCCTAAATCAAAAAGGATTCCCCACACTTTTTCAAATCCGTGTTCCCGAGCTATTGTGTTAATATTCCTGAAATTTCCCTTGGCAAGAGTTAGATTTTTATCATCAAGTCTGCTTTTAACAAAAGAGAGGGCTTCATCGTCCTGATCAATTCCCAGAACAATTCCCCCATGATTCAATAATTCTTCAGTATGTCCGCCGCCACCAAGAGTCGCATCAATGTATTTTCGACCTTTAGCGACATTCAGCGCATTAATTCCTTCGTTTAAAAGTACAGATTTATGATATTTCATTATTTTTAGATAATTTTTCAGTGATTGGTTCGATTTTTTTAATTAATTCTGAATTGTGTGTTTCCCAACGTTTTTTATCCCAAATTTGCACATATCTAATTACCCCCAACATACTCACCTCTTCATTCAGGCTTGCATATTCTCTTAAATAGTTAGGCACTATGAATCTTCCTTTGTCATCTAGTGAAACTTCTTCAGCATTTCCCAAGAGAAATCTTTCTATCTCTCGTGCGTTTTTATCAATAATTGGCTTTCCTCTTGTTCCCTCGAGAAGAAGTTCAAATTTACTAACCGATATAACTATCAAAGAGCCTTCGAATCCCTGAGTAACAATCAAATTGTCGCCCAGTTCACGTCTAAATTTAGCTGGTAATATAATTCTATTTTTCTCATCAATTTTAGTATCCTGCCTGCCTATTAACATATTGCCTGATCGGATCAATGTGGATCAATTGTCCCACTTTTTCCCACTTTGAACCATAAACATATTGTGCTTAATTCCGTGAAAAGTGTCAAGGGGCATTTCACGAAAATAGTGTGAATTGACAAGCTAAAACACTAGATAAAGTAGGCTTATAGGAATTTGCTGGGAATAATTTATAACCCTGCAGGAGAAGGAGGCATTGGATTTACTCTAATAAATATTTCCTCTGCTTCTTCCATTGTAAGTCCCCATTGCTGCCTGCCTGGACCTATGTATTGTCCTTGACTGTTTTCTAATCCCCAGATACCTTCACCTTGGTGGACTAAAGAGGTACCACCTGGAACCACGAAGCAAATTACTCGTGTTTCTTCCTTCATGGGCTCACCAACCTGATATGGCATAAACACAAGCTCGCTTCCATCTCGCACTAAATTGTCGATAACGCTTGGCCATCTCAAATCTGCGGGCGCATCAATCTTAATTTCTTTAGGACTATTTTCAACCATAAAGGAACTTATACCACGAATTATTATTAGAAGTCAATCGAAGATAGAGGTGTTAAAGCTTTACGATTTCTTGAACTTGATATTCTTTTCCGTCTTTTTTAGTCACTTTTAGGTTAATTGTGATATCTGAGATCACGTTATCATAGCGGCATTTTCCAGCAGAGCAAGTTCCAAACTCTCTAAAATCAGTATCTGTTCTTCCGTCTTTTCCAATTTCCATAACTCCAAATATTCCTTCATTTGCAGTCTCGCCTTCAACTTCTTTTTCGTATTCGATGGTATATTCGACGAGTTCAATGTCATCAGCTTTTGTTAGCTCAAACATAAGAGCCTTATTATCCTGTCTTACGGTAACTTCCATACCTATATCTTCTGGGGTAAGAGTAGGTAGATCTGACTCAGTAATTTCATCAGATGGACTTTCACTTCCTGATCCTTGTCGCATCCATAAAAACGCACCACCTGCTAAAGCCAAAATTAAAAATACAGCCACCGCTGCAATAATTTTTTTATTTTTTAATATTTCCACTAGATTTAGAATAGCTAAAAATTTAATCTTTTGTCAAGCAGCCTGAGCTTTTGGAGCTGGATAAAATTCAGGAAATCCCTCTCTCGCTCTACTTAAAGCTTCTTTGCCAATAAGATGCTCGTCGCCAGTCAAGAATTCTGCTTCTCCAACAAGTTCATTTGAATTTCCCGAAGATTTAGAAACTTGAAGAAACAAACTCCTATCTCCTTCAACGATCCTCAGTGCCTTAATGGGCTCTACTCCTTCAGCTTCCTTCACAGCTGCAGAATAACCATAGGATTTACCATCTATGTCAAAAGGTATTAACTCTGGGGGCTTTGCTCCAGATCTAATATACTCAAGCTCATGAGCAACTATTTCCGTAAATGCTTCAGAATGAGCGCCAATCCCCTCGGCTAATTCATTCATAGCTGTTGTGACCTGAGCACTAAAAGGAATATTTTCAATCTCGACTGGAGACTCTGCGAATTCACCCATTTTATTTTAATTTTTCAGCTATATAATCGTGGAGCTTATTTATTTCGATTCTTTCCTGGGTAGCTGTGTCACGGTCTCTGATGGTCACAGTATCGTTTTCTAGGGTCTCAAAGTCCACAGTTATACAGAACGGTGTTCCAGCTTCATCCTGAGAAAGATAGCGCTTTCCAATATTTCCTCTATCATCCCAGGACACATTAAAATCTTTCTTTAAACTGTCATAAATTCCACGAGCTTTCTCAACCAATTCTGGTTTGTTTGCTAGAAGAGGGAATATCGCAGCCTTAAATGGAGCAATTTTTGGGGAAATCTTTAACAAAGTCCTGCCGTCAATTTCAGCATATGAATCAATAAGCACCATAAGCAAAAGCCTATTTAACCCTACAGCAGGCTCAATCACATGAGGAGTAATTTTCTCATTAGTATTCGGATCCATAATAGTCAGATCTTTCTTAGAAACTTCTGAGTGCTTCGTGAGATCATAGTCAGTTCTGTAAGCTAAGCCCCACAACTCTTTAAATCCAAAGGGAAATTTATATTCTAAGTCTTCAGTTTTTTTACTATAAAAAGATCTTTCTTTCTCATCATGCTCACGCCATCTTAAATTTTCCTCTTGAATTCCCAAATCCTTAAGCACAAACTCAAAAACTCTCTCTTTCCACTCATTGAAAATTTCCTCCCAATTGCTTCTTTTAGGATCAAAGAAATATTCAATTTCTCCTTGTTCAAATTCAATTGTTCTAAATATGGAATTTCCTGGAGTTATTTCATTTCTAAAACTTTTTCCAATCTGTCCAATTCCAAATGGCAAACGAACACGAGTAGAATCCACAACATTTTTAAAATTAATAAATATTCCTTGCGCAGTCTCACCTCTTAAATATGCTTGACCTTGTTCTCCCTCTACAATTCCTAATTGCACCGGAAAAAGTAAATTAAACTTTCTTACTTTTGTCCAGTCTTTTTTTCCACAAACCGGACATTTTATTTCATTTTCTGAAATTATTTGATCAAGTTCTTCAGGGCTCAAACCTTCAACTAACTTATTTTCATTTTTTTTCTCAAAAGCGGCTTCGATAAGATGATCCGCCCGCATTCTAGCTTTACAATTCTTACAATCTATCATGGCGTCAGCAAAACTTGCAGTGTGCCCTGAAGCCTCCCAGACTTTATGATGAGAAATAATACTTGAATCAAGACCTACCATATCAGAATTGTCCTGAATAAAAAATTTCCACCAGAGATTTCTTAGATTTCTTAATAACTCTGTTCCGAGGGGTCCATAATCGTAGCTGTTTGCAAGACCTCCGTAAATATCTGATCCTGGATAAATAAATCCACGTCTTTTAGAAAGTGCCACTATTTTTTCCATTAAATTCCCGTCCATACCGCAATGATAGCAAAAAAGCTGATGATTATAAACCTATCCACTAGGTGTATAATCGTAATCATGAATGATGAATCAGCGAACGATCGCTCAAAAAGAATTTTAAAATCATTAAAATCGAAGAATCCGAGTAAAAATTCTTTTGATTTAGATGGCAGAGGATTACATTTTGTTTGCGAACTTGAACCCTCCAACGACCACCCTGAATTTGATAGAGCAATTGAGGTTATTATTGAGAGTAAACCTCATAAGCATTTAAAAATGACACAAAATTATACTGTTCTCTCTGGAGATTTAGAGTTTCATGCAGATGATCAAATCTTAAACCTACATCCTGGTGATAAATTCACTGTTGTTCCCGGAGTAATTCATTGGGCTAAAAGTAATAACGAATGTTGGGTTGAAATCTACTCAGAGCCAGGGTGGACAAAGGATGACCACATAACTGTTTAGAAGATCTGGGGGATTATGCGTTTTGTTTTAATTTTTTTCTCCATAATTCCCTCTATAAAGCTTTCTGAATCCTCTAAAAACATTTGCTCTCTTGGCCAGAAACCAAGCAAGACAATCAGTTCTTCTTCAAATCTTTTTATTCTTTTTCTAGGATCAGGAGTTATTTCTAAATCATAGAAAACTTGCTGAAGAAGATGAAAAGCTGCGCGGTTTTCCTGATGCTCTGGCAAAAGACCATCAACTAATTCACATACATAAAAAGCATATCCCGCTCTTTCAAGATCAGATTTTAATCCTGAATGATGATTTAAAGTTTCTATTTCTGTGAGTATTGGCATTCGGCCATCATGAAGATTAAAAATACTTAAATTAAGAAGCTCTATGTGTGAAGACCTACGGCTTGAAATCTTTCTAACTCCTTTAGCAATAATTGAGATTTTTCCTCTATTTTTTGTTAAAACTGTAAGGATCCTATCAGCCTCTCCGTAATTTTTTCTCTTTATGACAATTCCTTCGGTTTTAAAGGATCTCATATTACAAGCTTAGTTCAATTTCTTTATCCTGATCAAGTATAAACTTTTGTTTTTGTTTACCGTTTACCTTAAGCGTATATTCATCTTCGGCCGTTCCTGGCTGTTTTTGAATCATCACTGGAAGAGGTGAACCCTTTTCCACTTTAAATGGAAGAGTGTATTCAAGCGTAAGTTTTCCAATTCCAAGCGGTCTAACTGTCAGGAATCCTTCAAAAACTGTCTTATCAAACTCCTCGTATGTGGTCATCTTTACTTCAGATCCAGAGGAATCTTTTAACTTAGCACCTTTTGGCACATATACTCTAAACCAATTTCTCCATGGCGCATTAAGACAAAGGCTATTTTCAGCTTCTAGATTACAGTTAGAAGGCTTATGTGGATTTCTATAATTAACTGTAACCTTCTTAGTAATTACTCCATTATCGCTTACTGTATACTCCTGCTCTACGTTCTGATCTACAAACAAATTAGACTTTGCTCCTCCAAAATTAGCTTCATTAAGATGGAAATAGTCACCCTCGAAATCTCTGATTTGCCCAGTCGCATTAACAGCGGACAAACCTTCCATAGCATCTTTATTTTCTAAACTAAACAAGATATGCTTCTGGCCGATCTCTGAGAACATTGCCTGCATGAGAGGTCCCCAATACTGTTTAGGCGAGGACTGGAAAGCTTTATTCATAATTGCGAGCATAAGGTCCCCAATAATGCTTTTTCTGTCTGATCTAATATATTGAACTCTAATTCCTGCAAATTCTTCTAGCTCATAAATAACTTGCGGACAATCACATCTCTCGTCAATTTTAGTTGTATAAGTTTGACCATTTACCTGAATATCTCCTAAAACATTCATTGCAGCGACAAGCGCATGAGTATCGATTGCGATAATTCCATCTACATCCACGTAATTCCCAGCTTCACCATAAATGTTTCTAAATTCTTTCATGGATTCCTGGAAATCTGGAGAAAGATTACTATCTCTAAGATTCAAAACTGGCACTTTTGGAAGATATTTTAAGATTGGCTCAGGAGCTTTATCTTTATTTGAGATAGTGTTGTCCAGTGTATAAATATCTTCAGAAGTATCTACCTTAATTACTCCTTTATTAATTCTAAATATGGCGTAGGCTGTAAGAAATCCTCCCGTAGGTCTGAGCTCTTTATCATTCTGGAAAAGCACAAAGTATTTCTTTTCTTCTTTTTCCCCAAGAAGCTGTGGGAGGACTTTGATAAATGGACTTGCGTCTTCTATAAACTTGGTCCCGTCATCTGCCAAAGTTCTCATGGTAGTCATACCCTCTTTAACTTTTCCTCCTGCGATAAATGCCGGATAGTCATTTGGATTAACATGTTCTATTTCTTTTTGAGCAAGATTTAAAGATTTAGCAATATCATCAATTCTAGGAGTAACTTTTCCCATGGTTTGGACTGCCGTTTCAATTCTCTTTTCTGCACTTCCACCAACAAAACTTCCCTGTCCCTTAAGACCCAGAACATCTGCATATGGTTCAACTGATTCCACGAAAACATCAGCTGCATCCAGTCCATGAAATCCTGCATTTACCATATGCCTTGCGTCGTTATAGTAAATATTAGGCCCAGGAATAAACCTCATCACGAAAAGCAAATTTAGTTTTTTCTGAGTATCTTTTAGAGCCTCGCGAGTTTTCTTAAGCTCCTTGCCCGTAGCTTCTATATCCTGCTTTTTAAGTGCGTCCACTGTAGCGTTAACTTGAGCATATGTCTTCTTAGCTGAAAGATATGTTAAAAAACCCGGAATAATAATTAGAAGCACTAAAATAACAAAAACAACAAGAAGCCCGATGCCCACTTTTTTATTCTTAAGCTTGCCAAGTTTTGAAAACCTAGAATTTGCTCTAGGGCTTGTTTGGGTTTTTTCTATTGGAGTATTTGTTGATTTTACGGGCGCTTCTGAGCTAAGCTCAATCTTTTCAAATCCGTCCATTAATATATGATACTAGGTCACAAACTGTCATGTCAAATTGAAGAATCGAACCGCAAACATTCCACAACACCATGCCTTGAAGAGGCTAGAGGGCGCCTTTACCCGAGACCATTGCGCCCGGAGTTTTCATTATGATAGATATGTCATAAGTAATTGATCTTTTTTTAACATACTCTGCGTCCATTTTTATTCTTTTATCAAAGTTTATTTCCGATCTACCTGAAACCTGCCAATATCCAGTTACACCGGGTCTAACTGAAAGCACTATTTTTACAGGCTCCCGAGTTTCAGGATATCTCACCTGCTGGTCGCGCAGTTCATCTGGATAATATGCTCGAGGACCCACAAGACTCATGTCTCCTTTTAAAATATTAAAAAATTGAGGAACCTCATCAAGCGAATGTTTTCTTATAAAATGCCCGACATTAGTGATCCTTGGATCATCTTTTAACTTATAACTACCTTTTTTATAATCTCTATAAAGCTCAGCAAATTTAGGATTTTCGCGCAAAAGTTCATGAGCATTTTCAATCATTGAGCGAAATTTATACATCTTAAAAAGCTTGCCGTTTTTTCCAACTCGCTCAGGTGTATCAGCTAAAACTGGTCCTTTTGAATCCATCTTAATCGCAATCGCGACTAGAACAATAATAGGAGAAAAAATAACTATAAGAATTAAAGATAAAACTATATCTATAAGTCTTTTAAACAACTCATACAAAACACTTTTTCTGACTTCAATAATTGGCATATTATGTAAGGTGCTCGTGGGGAGTTCCTGCGAGACTCTCGACTAACTTTTTAATTTTAGGAACAGATGACTTAGGACAAACCAATACAACATCCTCAGTATTTATCACTAACATTTCAGACAAATCAATTCCAACAGTCAGCTGATTAGTATAATTAAAAACAAGACTATCTCTTGAATCCTCCACCATAACTTTTCCTTTAGTGACATTCTCGTCTACTTCCTCACTAAGAGCCTCCTTAAGCGCTTCCCAAGCTCCAATATCACTCCATCCTATGTCGACTGAGATAACAGAAATTTTACTTGTAGTAAATTTCTCAAGTATTGCGTCATCAAAACTGATTTTCTCTAAGCCTGGATATATTTCACTTAGAGATTTTTCGAAATTCTGGGAATCAACAATTTTCATTAGATCCTCGTACATTTGCGGAGCATATTTTTCAAATTTTTCAATTAGATATGCAGGCGTTGTAACAAAATATCCCAAGTTCCAAACATAATGTGCATCCTGGAAAAAATCTTCAGCTTGGGATAATTTTGGACGATACTTAAGCTTTTTAAATTCAAGTGCTCTCAAGCCATCCTCTTCCCACATTTCGTCTCCACAATAAATCCATCCAACATTTTGATTAGCAAATCTTGGCTTTTGTCCTATAAAAACAAAGTCAGATTTCCCTTCAGCTATAGATTTCTCAGCCATTCGAAGTGCCCTTTGGAAAATCTTAACTTCCCTAACCATGTGATCACTCCAAATAATTGCCATCGGTTCATTTGGAAATCTTTTATTAATTATGGCCGTTGTTAGTCCAATTGCAGGTCCTACATCTCTCATTTCTGGCTCAAAAATAAAATTATCCTTGGGTATCTCGGGAAGCTGCGAAATTACAATATCCTTATATCGTGCGCCTGTTGCGACATATATATCCTCTGGGCTAAACTCTGGCTGAAGTCTTGCGACTGCCTCTTGAAGAGTGGACTTGTCACCTATTAATTTTCCGAACTGCTTAGGAGTATTTTTTCTTGACAGCGGCCAAAGCCTTGTTCCTACTCCTCCTGCGAAAATAACTACTTTCATAAATTTGTATTCTTTTCTATGAATTCTTCCAAATTTTTCTTAAAGTTTTTATAAGAAAATCTCTCCGAATTCCTTACTATGTCAGCCTTATTATATAGTCTTTCATCGAATCTTTCCAATACCCTATTTAATGATTCAGGGCTTTGTTCTGAGAAAAACTCACCAGTTACCCCTCTTATTACTATGTCTAGTGCCCCTCCGTTTTTAAAAGCTATTACAGGTTTCCCAAAAGCTTGGGCTTCTGCCATTACTAGTCCAAAGTCTTCGTTTCCTGGAAAAATTAAAGCTTTGCAATTTTCATAGTAATACCTAAGCTTCTCGTCTGTCAATTCTCCAAGAAACTGAATGTTCTTATTTGAGCGTTTTTTTAGAGTTTTCATCATTGGTCCTCCTCCAATAATTTTTAAAGGAAGAGAGTTTTTATTAAACGCTTCAATTGCGAGATCCACCCTTTTATAGTTACTAAATCTAGACATTCTGGAAACTAAAAGAAAATAATCATTTTTTCTTTTTTTAATATTTTTTGGAACATCAAGCATAAGTGGCGGAAAAATTATCTCACTATCCCGACCGTAATATTTTTTAATTCTATTTTTTACCTCAGTTGAAATTGCAATCATATGATCTGGTCTTTGGGATGCTACAAGATCCCAATTTTTTAAATATCTTATCGACCCAGATGATAAAAATTTAATTAAGGGGTTTCTGAAATACTCATCATGCCCACTCCATAAATATCTAGTCGGAGTAAGACAATAACAAACATGAATAGTCCCTGGATTTGTGATGATTCCTTTTGCAGCTTCACTTGTAACAGAAATCACAAGATCGTATTCATCAAATGAGAAGCGTTCAAATGCAATCGGCATAAATACCGCAAGAAGTTCATTGTATTTTCGTAGTTTTGAGGCACTCTGAAGAAATGAAGTTTTTATTTCAAAATCATTAGCCCACTTACTTCCCTCAAAACTCCTAACTGATGTGAATAAAGGAGCATCAGGAAATATTTTATGGAGCGCTAAAAGCACTCTCTCTGCCCCTCCCCATTTATTTACGCGGTCATATACCAATGCGACTTTCATATATTTTTGGGCAGAGGTGATTTATGCGCTTGCCGAAGAGCTATCTTCATATACTCTTAAAGTTTCTCGGGCAGTTTTTTCCCATGAATATTTTTTTGCTTGCTCTACGCCTTTTTTAATTAATCTATCTTTCTCCGAAGAAGGTAAACTCAAAGCGTATTTCATTTTTGAAAGTATATCATCACTTTTAAATTGATCAAAATAAATAATTGAATCTCCGAATACCTCTCTATGGACTGGAATATCTGAGGCAAGAACCAAACAATCATTTTCTAAAGCTTCCAGTGGCGGAAGACTAAATCCCTCCATCAGACTTGTTCTCACTAAAGCATTTGCTCCCCTGTAAAGCTCTGACAGCTTTTCGTCCGTTACATTTTCTAAGAAAATAACTTTATCTTCTCCTATGTTTTTCCTAGCATGCTCTTTTAATTTTTTATATAAAAAATCATTATTCCCGACAAACACCAAACGGAGCGTTGGATCTTCATTTGCCAGAACTTTAAATGATTCAAGAAGAAGTCCTACGTTTTTATGCTGAAAAACATTTCCAACATATAAGAAATAATTTTTTATTTTTTCTTCTTTTTTATTTGAAATCTTCAAATCATCAGCTGCTTCATAAATTACTTCAATCTTAGATTTGTTAGTTTTTAATGTGTCCGAAATATCCTTCCTTGTAAAATCAGAAACAGCAATAATTTTCCTTGAAACCCTTGCTGCATTTGCGACAACAATTCTATATGCGATTACTTTAAATCCTAAAAGCCAAAGCGGAAGAGTAGAAGAAGCACCGCTCACAAAATGATGAAAAATTAAATCATGAATTGTCACAACATATGGCTTCCTGTATAAAACAGGTGTGCTGAAATATGGAAAATGCATTAGATCTACTTTTTCTTTTTTTATGATTCCAGGAAATCTTAATTGTTCTTTAATTGAGTGCCACTTAAGATTTGCAATTACAATCTTCCATTCTTTGTTTTTTATTTTTTCTTCAACTTCTTTTCTATCAGACTTTAAAACAAACAAAACATAAGAATTATTTTTATCAATCTCTGATAAATTTATTGTTAAATTTCTTATATACCTCCCCACCCCTGTTTGACTCCAAAGTCTTCCGTCGATTCCTATTTTCATACAGTTTTTTTTCTTTTTGCTAAAAATAATTTAATATCAATTCCGAGATATACCAACCAATTAACAATAAAAGGATATTTATTTGAATAATGTTTTTTATAAAAAATCTTCATAGTTGAATAAAAATATCCTAACGATTTATTTTTAGTTGAGTTATCTGCGCCCGAATTATCCTGACTATGTTTTTTAATCCCAGAAGAAACTCCTTTAACGTGCAGGATTTTTACTTCTGGAATATACATAACTTTAAATCCTTCTTTTTTTGCACGGAAACACAAATCGATATCTTCTCCGTAAAGAAAATAATCCTCGTCGAAGTATCCAATCTTCTCAAGCATTGATTTTCTAATAAACATAAAAGCTCCTACGACACTGTCAACTTCATGGGTTTTTAACATATCTCTATCTGTCAAATGATAAAGCCTATCGTTTTTCAAAAAGAAATATAAAAAAGATGCATAGGGAGTTGGGAAACCTCTATGTGAGGCTTTGTCAATTGATCCATCTTCTTTCTCAACTCGGGAAGAGGCAATTCCAACTTCATGATTTTTTTCCATAAAGTCATAAACAAATGAAAGTGTTTTCTCTGGCACTTCACTATCCGGGTTAAGAGTTAAAACATATGGTGTATTAGCCTTTTTCAAAACTAAATTATGCGCTTTACCAAATCCTAAATTTTCTTTATTAAAAATAAAATTAAATTGCGGAAATTTTTCCTTAGCTCTTTCATGACTCCCGTCAGACGAATTATTATCAACGACGAAAACATCAAAATCCAGCTCATTCTCAATTTTTTCTAGAGAATCCAAACATTTAATTAAATATTCCCCTGCATTATAGTTAACAATTGAAATAGTGAGTTTCTTCATTTAATTTAAACTTTCGTAAACCTTATCTAAATTATCAGAAATATTTTTCCAGTCAAAATTTTTCTCAATAAATTTTCTGGAATTTCTTGAAATTTTTTCATACAAATAATCGTCCGCTAGAAGGAGAGATGTTTTTGCTGAGAATTCTTCTGGCTTATCACAAATAATTATTTCTTCGTTTTCTTTTGCTTTTATTCCTTCATTCCCAAGCAATGTAGTTACAACGGGAGTGCCAGTTGACATGGATTCTAAGATTTTAAAATTTGTTCCCCCACCCACCCTAATGGGCGTTAACAAAACATCTGCTTCCTGAAAAATCTTTTCAGTTTCATTTGGTGCATTTTCATCAAAAATTATCGAAGGATCATTAAGGTTTTTTATAGAATCAGGAATTTTTTTCCCGACCACCCAAAGAATTGCTGCCGGATTATTTTTTAAAACCTTGGGCCAAATATTTTTAATAATATAAACTATTGAATCTCTATTTTGAATCCATTTAAAATCACCGATAAATAAAACTTTTGTGCGCTTTTCTTTTACATTTTTTTTCATCTTAAACTTATCTATGTCTACTCCGTTCGGAATAATCTCAACACCTCTTCCCATTTCCTTAGCTTCAATTTCTGAAACTGCGATAAGCTTAGTAGCTTTTTTCCAATAACTTTTTTCCACTCTTTTAAGTTTTAATATATCCAAATATAGAAGCGGACGAGCAATTGCCAAACTCTTCGAGACATACTTTTCATAAACTTTGTACTCTAGATTATGCTCTGCTAAAACTATCGGTAAAGTTGTCTTTGGTAAATTTTGCATCACATAAAATGTTTCTACATGAATTAAATCAAATTTTTCTTCTTTTATTAGCTTAGAGATTATTTTTTTCATTTCAGGACTCTTGTGCCCCGTAACCAAAAATGGATCTAGTGAGATTCCTGTTTTTAAAATATTAGCGCCTGTCCATTGCTTTTTTCGATCAACCGTATAGACTCTTTCACAAAACTCTGAAAGCTCGTCAATATCTTTTTGAGTTTGCGCTTCTCTTTTCTCACAAACCAAAGTTATTGAATGCTTTTCAGATAAATTTTTAATTAAATTATAAAGACGAATTTGTCCCCCGGAAAAAAGAGGATAAGGTAGATATGAAGAAACAATTAATATTTTCATGGATTTTTTCTTAAATCAAAAATTATATATTCAAATGTTTCTTCTAAAACTGCATAATATTTTCTATAGTAATCATCAGCAGGTTTCGGGCTGGCAATCACAAGATACTCGGCTCCCAAATCTCTTACCATCACTTCAATATCATTTTGATAGCTTGACCAACCTGTTCTTTTTGTTTGGTATAGAAAAGAAGTATCCCCTTCATAATTTGCTATTACTTTTGCATCTTTTGGGGTAAGCCTATCAACTGCATTTCCCGCTGTGATAATTGCACCATTTATATTGTAAAAATCTCTAACAAAAAACCAACTAAACAGAATAGAAAAGCCAATTACACCAATTAAAATTAGAGGCGCTAGATACTTATTTGCTAAATTTTTCCCTAGTGTTAGTAAAAAATCTCCGCCAAGTCCCGCAAAAATACAAAGAGTTGGAAGAATTAATATTTGATAGTAATCATGTTGAATATTTCCCCTTGCAATTACAGTGACGTAAATAAGAGATGAGGCTAGAAAAGAATAGAAAAATAAGTAACTGGTTTTTGTTTTAGCAACAAGTCCAAAAACCAGAAGTGCGGTACCCCAGTAACCTAACATAAGCTTTGCAATCCTTTCTGCAAATATCCAGTTAAAAAAAGCTCCTTTAAAACGCATTCCACCTTCATTAAAAAGCCAATTAGAGCTTGGGATTCCTTCCGGGAACTGGGTAATCCATTGTCTCCAGCCGATCATTGGAATAAGAGAGACTACACCAAACACCCAGAGATATGGATTTAAAAACATTTTTATTCCAAATGCTTGATAGGCTAAATAAATCATCGGAAGTGTAAAAAAAGCTGCAAAAGGTTTTAGTAAAAATGAAACAGCAGTAAATAATATTGCTAGTAGATAAAAGACATGCTTTTTAAGTTTTGATTTTTCTGAAATCCATAAATCGAAAAAGTATATTCCAGCTAAAACACTTGCAGCTGTCGAGGTATCAGGTAAAACTGCTCTACCATAATAAATACTAAACGGAAGAACTGCAAAAATAAATGCTCCAATAAGTCCCGCTCTTTCGTTTTGGTGTTTTTTAAGAATTAAAAATATCAAGAGAACTATTGAGAGCGAAGCAAAAATAGTAATCAGTCTTCCCCATTGCTCTAATGTTAAAACAGGTAGTAACTTATAAAATCCCCCTTGGAATAAATTATAAATTGGAAATTCTACAAATCTGTATCCCTGTGGATTATTTAATCCGGATGGAACATTTGATAAATCGTGATATTTTGGATGCAATAAATCAAATCCATTTTCTACGAAAATTCTTGAAACCGAGGAAGTGTCTGCTTGACGCCAGGAATGCCAATCAGCAATTGGGCTATCAAATTTATAAAGTCTTAAAATAAATCCTAGAATAAGTATACCTACGAGAAGCCCCAGATGAATTCTTTTCATTAAGTTCATTTTAATTTATCCCTAGGGCATTATCAAATCAGGAGGAGGACCAATTGGTCTTTCAATCTCTTCAACATTTCCATTCTCAGTAAATCTGAATACGGGGTGGGACAATAAAAGCCCTGCTGCATCCAATGCCGCATGATCTGAGCCATGAATGAATACTCTTGCATCGTCATTTTTAAATGCAAACCAAACAGCTTCAGGTAGACCGACTGGAAATACCCATGCTTGTCCATCTTTCGTAGGAACATTTACAAAATGGAACTGTGTATCTTTTTGCGACCAATAAGATGTGTAAAGAGATTCCATGGAAATAAAGAATCTTTTTGTCTTATTACCAGCCTCATGCCAATTAAATAATGTACTTTGAATTTGAATTATATGGAAAAGTGCAAATACTAGAATAGCTACGCTGGTAAATCCAATCGCGATTTCCCTACCACTATCCTCCAGATATCCGTAAGTTTTCCTAAGCATTATTACGAGAATAAAAACAATTCCCATAGTCGAGAGGTAACTATATCTTGATGTCATGTTGCCAAGACCAAGGAATGGTAAAAGTGAAATTACGAAGAACATAAAGCCAAACACAATTATTCTCTTTTCCCATGAGCTAAATCTGTGTGCGGAAAATTTAAATACAAGCCAACCAATTAAAAGCAAAACCGGAATTGCGACAAGAGAAATGATAATATTTTCTCTGGCAAAATTTCTAAGAGATTCATATAAAGGAAATGACATTGGTCCTAAGACACCCAATGAAAGATAACCAAATATATTTCCAATTAAATTAAATGGAAGATTTATTGGGTCATAACTATAGTCGCCGCTAAACCAATGACTCTTAGAAACGACGCGAAGAATAAGATAGCCTAAAATTGGAAGCCAGAGTATTAGATAATCAAACTTTTTAGGAAGCACTTTTATGCTGTCTATAAATCCACCTTTAAATATTTTATATGCAAGAATTAGAAGCGGTGTAACAACTCCTAACTCATGGAATGTTAATGCAGCACAAATTGATAAAACAGAACCTACTAAATAATATATTTTCTTTTTCTCTTCCCAGTAAATAAAGAGAAGTACTGCTAATAGTGAGAATACACCGTTAAATAAATGTCCGATTGAAGAAATCCAAAATACATTTTCCAAAGGCCCGCTTAAAATCAAGAATGTGAAAGCGGCCAGCGCAGCTAGCTTCACTCCGCCGAATATTTTTCTGGCTATTAAGAAGAATAGGGATGCTGCCATGAAATGAAGAACTAAGGATGATAGGTGATAAACTACCTGATTTAACCAAAAGGTTTGATACATAAGATAGAAATATATTTTCATCCCGGGTCTATAGAAAAATCCGTCCGAGTTTGTAAAGTAATTAATAAATAAGTTTGGGACAGAGCAATTTGTACAATCTGCTGCCCATTTTAGCCATGTAAAATCATCAGCTACGAAATAATTCCCAAGCATTGGAGCGAATAAAACAAGACAGAACACAAATAGATATGCTATGACTGCGTAACTTGATGTGAGTGATTTTTTAATTTCGTTTAATAGAGTGAATGAATGTCTTCGGTACATTTCAAGTGTTGCAATTGAAATTCCCACTAAGATCCAGAGTATAAATGCTATTTTAGAAGCTTCAAAAACATCAATAAGTGTCGCATTTAAGAAGAGTCCTATTATTCCTGCTGATAAACCAAGAATAAAGCTTTTTGCTAGAGGTGAATCGATATCAGGATATAATTTTTTAGTATAAATTCCTAGAATTAAGAATAAAAGTAAAAATGAGATAAACCCTAAGAGCCCTGTCTCACCAAGTATTCTTAAGTAATTATTGTCTACCGCTAGGCTTACTGATCCATAGCCACTTCCGACGAGCAGGTTTCTTTTGAAAGCATCAATTGCTCTTGGCCATTCACCCTGAAATCTTGTTGTGAAAGATAAATCATATGCAGACGCCCGCTTAACAATAAAATTGCCCCTTAATACTAAAGCTGCCGAAGAAGCTTGAACAGTTGGAGGAAGTTCTATGAAAAAACTGTTTGCTCTTTTTACCACTGGAGACAAATAAAGATTTGTATAACCAGTTCCTTGGGGCAAGTTTTCTCCAGTTGAGATATTTACTGCTGTTAAAATTGGCACCTCTTCTGGCACAAATCTATATGGAAGGATGATCGCGGATTCAGAATCAACCTCATTTTTTTGACTTTCCCTAATTGCATCAGCTAATTCAACTTGATCTTTTACTGTTCTCTGAAGAACAATTTTATCTTTAAAATATTCCTTAGGAACAAATCTCACATGTCCAATTGACTCTCCAGTTGCTGCATCTACTAAAACATCAGCTTCAGAAACCGTACTTTTGAATCTATCAAAAAGCGATGATTGAAGAGTGATAAAAAGCACTCCTCCTATTAAAGCCACTGGAATTAACGCTAATAAAAGTTTCTTTTTTTGAAAAAGCAAAACAAATCCCAGAGAAATAAATAAAACAAAAAAAGATACACGAGACACAGTCATAAGAAGCAGTGCAACTCCCGCAAGTGAAATAACTATTAAGGCTATTCTTACTAACCAATTTTTAAGTCCGAATGCTAAGCTAACAACAATTGGGATAACTAAAACTAAATATGCGGCCAAATCATAATGTCCAGCGAAAGTAGAAGGGACACGAGAAAGCGCAGAAAGAGTGATAGGAGTTCCTTTTGCAAACTCCTCGTTCATGGTTAAAAATGCAGGAAAACCCAAATACTTTTGGCCAAACCCGTAAAAAATAACTCCGACTAATGTTAAAACTACGGCCGAAACAACATAAGGCAAATATTTCTTATCTCTCATCCCGTGGTAACCGATAAAAAATAAGCTCATATATTCTATGTGTCTGACCATGCTTAAAAATGCTACGTTTGCGAACGCGTTAGTAATTGTGGGAAAAATCAGAAGAATTCCATGAATTGTGGCTACAGCTCCAATAACCCAGAAAATTAAAATAGGAATTGTTAATGGAGTTTTCAAAGTTATCTTTTTTCTAACTAGAAGCGTCAGCCAGGAAAGAATTACAAAAAATACTAAGAAATCTTCTACTCTTATATAAACCCACGTATTTTGAATATCAAGAAGCGGAAGTTTTGGGTAAAGCGGAATTAAAACGAGCAATATCAGACTCTCTAGAAATAAGATGTTTTCCCAAGTCCATTTAAAAATTTTTTTTGTTCTATTATTTAAAAAGTTCGAGAGCTTGCCCATAAGTACTAATGTAATAACTATTATTAGTGATCTTTCCTAATAAGTAAACACTTTTTGCTTTTACGAAAAGCGTTGCTTTAACTATTTTATAACTTATCGGACTTTTATGCTTTTTGTAAAAATAAAGAATTCCTTTATAGATATTTACGATTGCAAAGCTTCTATTGCTACTCCCTTGCTCTTTATGCATTACCAAAACATCTGGGAAAAAATACGTACTGAATCCATTCTTCATAGCTCTGTAAGAAATTTCCATATCTTCTATGTACATAAAAATATTTCTATCAAATCCACCGATCTTCTCAAATACATTTCTTTTTATCATCAAACAAGCCCCAGCTACCCAATCAACTTTTGAAATCTTATTTGGACTACTTTTTAAAAATCCAAATCTTTCTCCCCCAAACATGAGTAAGAAAAAATTAAAAAGATTGTAAAATTTTCCAGCTGAAGGCTGCGTAGTCTTGTCATAATTTGAAAGCTTTCCTCCAATTATTCCAACTTTTGGATTTTCTTTTAAATATTCAGTCATCTTAAGAAAACCTTTATCTCCTACTTTTGTGTCTGAATTTAAAAATAGAATATATTCTGCTTTTGAATTTTCCGCACCTAAATTGCATCCGCGGCCAAAACCAAGATTTTCTTTGCTTTTAACTAGCTTTATGTGGCTTTTACCTGAAAGATATTTTTCAATGCCTGTTACCACTTCTTTTCCTGAGGCATTATCAACGACAATTATTTCTATACTCTCTTCTTTTAGCTCCTGGGCAAACTGTTCTCTAAGCGAATCCAGGCAGTCGATAATTAAATCTAGCGTGTTGTAGCTTAATATTACAATTGAAAGTGTCATTATCTAAACCAAGCAGCTCTACCTAACTTATATTGGGGGTCGAGATTGTTTCTTTCTCCGATTTCTTTTGCGGGGACTCCTCCAACTATTTTAAATTCACTAACATCCTTTGTAACCACTGCTCCTGCTGCCACAACTGCTCCTTTTCCTATTTTTACTCCCGGTAAAATTATTGCTCGGGGACCAATAAATACATAATCTTCGATTTCAACAGGGGAGGTTATCGCTTTAAATTTTTCGTCGTTAATATCATGCTCTGAGTTATAAATCATTACTCCAGTCGCGATATCTACGTGATTTCCAATTTTAAGTTTGTCTCTTCCATCCAAAACCGCCCACTCACCGACTATACTGTCATTTCCAATCTCAATTCCATGAGGATCATAAGTAGAAAGAGCCATATGAATAGTGGAACCTTGCCCAATCTTCATTCCAAAAACTCTATATGAAAAGCGCCTTAAATGATGACTCGGAATAAATCCGACTATCCAAATCAAAAATCCATTAATAAATTCCAAGATTATTGCATTCATTCTTTTGCTCATTTTATCCACGCCCTACCTCCTCTAAAACCGCAAGTGTCTCCCTAGCGGACTTTTCCCAGGAAAACTTTTCTACCTGTTTTTTACCTTTATCAATAAGCTGTTTCTTAAGATTATCATCTTCTAATAATTTTTTCATTTTCTTAGATATATCCTCTGCGTCATTTGGATCTACATAAAGCGCGGCGTCTCCTCCCACCTCAGGAAGACTTGAAATATTACTTGTTATTACCGCAGTCCCATAGCTCATAGCTTCAAGAACTGGAATGCCAAAACCCTCATAAAGACTTGGGAGAATAAAAAATTCTGCATTTTTATAAAGAGATGGGAGCTCTTCGTCCGATACATTTTCTAAAAACAAAACTTTATCCTTTACATTATATTTATCTGGAGCATTTAATATTTCTTCGTATTGCCATCCGCGCCTACCTACGACAACTAAAACTACATCAGTGTCAATCCTAGAATATGCTTCAATAAGACGAGTTATATTTTTTCTTGGTTGAAGAGTCCCAACAAAAAGAATATATTTATTTTTTATTCCAAATTTCTTTTCTAAATCTTCCATCCTTAATTTATTATTTACGCTCAAAACTGTACTAATCCCTGGGTAAATTACTTCTACCTTTTCTTTTGATACCCCGTATTCTTTAATTATATCATTCTTACTTGACTCACTAATTGTTAGAATTTTCCATGATTTTTTAGCTGAATATTTTGTCCATTTTTTAAGCTGAATTAAATCTTTTTTCTTAAA
>CAYXTY010000004.1:18479-29776 GCA_964468505.1 uncultured Gammaproteobacteria bacterium | reverse complement strand
TACTCGTAAGACTTGGGAGCATTGGAGTATTAATTTTTGGCGCTATACTATTCGCCTACACTTTTTTCCCTCTCCTTTCATGGCAAATTTATTTTGCGCCGGCATTTGCATCTCAAAAAATCCAAGCTCCTATTCCAAACCAAACAGTTATTAGCCCTACGAACTTAGGAACGCTTATCGAGAACGCGACTAGATCCATGAACAGAGATTACACAAATGCTTATAACTGGTATCCAGGAGCTGAAGCTCAAAAATCAAATAATGTAGCGACTTATAAAATTTCCTTTCCCAAAATAGGAATAACTGACGCTGAAGTTTCAAATAAAGATACAGATCTAACTCGCCATATGGTTCAGTTTAATTCGGACACGCTGCCTGGAAAAGACGGAAATTCTGTAATCTTTGGTCACTCGACGCTACCGCAATTGTATGATCCAAACAATTATAAAACTGTTCTTGCAAATGCATATAAACTGGGGGTTGGAGATGAAATAAATACGGAAGTAAATGGCGCGAAACACAAATATAAAATAATTAGTATCACTGTAGTAGAACCAACTGACACTTCAGTTCTAGCTCAAAATTTTACAGATAGTTTTTTAACTATTATTACTTGTACGCCGCCTGGTACAATTTGGAAAAGACTAATTATTAAAGCTAGAATTGTAAAATAATATGGAAAGAGTGGGAATTCAAAGAGTTTTATATAACATTTGGCCGACAATCTATAAAGTCATAGATAACACTTTTTTTGCAGCAATAAAATTTCTAAAAAATCTAGTAAAACTCATGATTAACCAAGTCAAACATGGATGAAAAAGAACAGGCCATAGCCGCCATAAGAAAAAAGCTTGTTGGCAAAGAACTTAACTATAAAGAAATTTTTGCCATCATGGATCAAATCTCCAAAGAAAAACTTGGAGATGTTTTAACGACTTATTTCGCAGCCTCAGGATTCTCAAAAGGATTTTCAGACGACGAAATTTATTATCTGACTAAAGCCATGATTGAAACTGGAGAAAAATTAAATTTCTCAGGAATCATCGCAGACAAACATTCCATAGGAGGAGTCCCGGGAACTAGAACGACCATGATAGTGGTGCCCATCATTGCGGCAGCGGGTTTTAAGATACCTAAAAGCTCTTCTAGGGCTATCAC
Organism: uncultured Gammaproteobacteria bacterium; assembly: GCA_964468505.1. Classification (GTDB taxonomy): domain Bacteria; phylum Patescibacteriota; class Microgenomatia; order Levybacterales; family UBA12049; genus 2-01-FULL-39-10-A. Next base: position 28,618 of record CAYXTY010000004.1, on the reverse strand, counting down.
AACTCCGGGTGGAACCGCTGATGATTTCGAGATCCTCGCTCCGGTAAATTTATCCAAACAAAAAATATATGCGACAGTTAAAAAAACTAATGGATGCATCGTTTGGGGTGGAAGTTTTAATATAGCTCCAGCTGATGACGTAATCATAAAAGTAGAAGAAGTTCTTCTTTTTGAATCGTTTGATAAGATTCTTATTTCTATCATGGCTAAAAAGGTAGCATTTGGAAGTAATCACGTAGTAATTGATATTCCATATGGTGAGTCTGTAAAAGTTCATAATGTAAATGATGCAAAACTTCTTAAAAGAAAATTTGAACAGCTCGCAAAAAAGTTTGGTGTAAAAATCGAAGTTCTAATTCACAAAACAGATGAACCAGCAGGGCGAGGCATTGGACCAGTTCTGGAGACAAAAGAAGCGCTACTAGTCTTAGAGCAAGATCCAAAAAGAGCTCCAGATTTAGAAGCTAGAAGCATAAATCTTGCAGGAAGCTTACTAGAGCTTTGTCTTGCAAGCAGTCCTGCTGCTTTTAGAAATAAAATAATTAAGGAACACAAGAATGGGTTTAACTGGGCGCTTCATATTCTTCTTTCAGGACTTGCACTAGCAAAGCTTAAAGAAATCATAAAGGCGCAGGGCGGAGATGCAAAAGTAACAAGTAAAGATTTAAAGCCTGGAAAACATAAATTTGAGTATGTTGCTCCAAGAAATTGCGAGATTGCAGGTTTTAACATTAAAAATCTTACTATGATAACTCGAATTCTTGGCGCCCCTGACATGAAACCAGCTGGCATTTATTTGAATAAAAAAATTGGAGAGAAAGCTCGCAAGAACGAGCCAATCTGTACTTTTTACTCCGATTCTGTGTATAATCTTAAGGAAGGAAAAGAGTCATTAGAAAACTTCCCTTTAGTAAAGTTTAAATGAAGAGAATTTACGTAACGGTTGCTATCCTCGCAGTACTTATTATTCTTTCTCTTGGCTGGTGGCTAAGAGGAACTTCCCCAGCTAACTCCAATGATAATACCCCTAAAATATTTATAGTTGAACAAGGTGAGGGGGTTAGATCAATTGCCAGAAACCTTAAAGATCAGGGACTAATTAAAGACCCAACTGCTTTCTTTATTCTAACCAAGCAAACAGGACTTGATAGTAAAATTCAGGCTGGAAGCTTTAGATTAAATCCATCAATGACGGCTCGTGAAATCGCACAATCATTAACTATAGGAACAGAAGATATTTGGATAACTATTCCTGAAGGACAGCGTGCAGGTGAAATTGCAGATACTCTTGAAAAACTCATGCCCAATTATGACGCTTCCTGGGAAGCAGTTTTAGAAAAAAATGAAGGATATTTATTCCCTGATACTTATCTCTTGCCAAAAGATGCAGATGTAGACGCCGTTGTAAAAATAATGAGAGATAATTTCGATTCTAAATATACAACACTTGATACTTCAAAAGTAAATCTAACTGAAAACGAAATCGTTACTCTCGCTTCTCTGATTGAACGCGAAGCAAGACACGCAGAAGATAGACCAATTGTTTCAAGCGTAATTCACAACAGACTAGATATAGGAATGAAGCTAGATATTGACGCAACGCTTCAGTATATAAAAGGTTATGATGATGCCACGAAAAAATGGTGGCCAAATAATATTACAAATGAAGATAAACAGTCCTCCTCTCTTTACAATACATATGGAAGAGCTGGACTTCCCCCTGCACCAATCGCAAATCCAGGACTACTTAGCCTTCAAGCAGCAGTAAATCCAGATGAAACTCCTTATCTTTTTTACATAACTGATAAAAATGGTGTAAATAGATATGCACAAACTCTTGATGAACACGAAGAAAATATTTCCACCTTCGGCCTCTAATTTTTTGCGGTTTTGCGGAAAAATCTCTTAGAAGAACTTTTCGATTCCTGGCCATTCCCTACAGTTTCAATAACAATCGAATCCCCTAAGTCTTCAATCTTTTCTTCTACTTTTTTAAGCTGAACTTTAGTCTCTCTTCTTGCATCATTTTCAAGATCTTTCGCAACCTCAGAAAGACCGGCTAAACCGTCCTCGGTAATAGTTTTTAAAATTTTATTTCCTTTTTTTGTACCTAGTAAAAAAACAGCAGCGCCTCCTATTAGCATTCCTAAAAGTATTCCATCTGAAAATCTTCCGTGATTACCCATTACGCTTTATCTCCTTTATCATCAGAAACCTTTTTTATAATTGAGGCAATCGTTCCTCCGGCCTTAAGACCCATTAGAATAGAGGAAATACTCGTGAGAGGCTGAGATACACTCTCGGTAATATCTCCCGTGTTATCTAGTACTTTATTTGCCTTTGTGATGGTCTTTCGAAGATCTTTAAGAATAAAAAATACTTGTATGCCTAAAACTAAGAGAAGAAGGGTTAGAATTATGATAACGATAAACAATAATATTTGAGCAGGATCGGTCATAGTACTAATTAACTTATATCATGAAAACTTAAGTGTCAAGATATATTCACTATATCAATCCCCTAACTTAATATTAATTTTCCGCTCAAGAGCCGTAGTTCTTCCAAATTTATTCTCAACTTGAAACGTTAATGATGTAGAACCTGGGAAAACAGTAATCTGCTTTTTAAAGCTTCCGTCAGAATTAATTGTCACTTGTTCATTTTCTACCATAAGAATTCCATTTGGATCTGTCTTTCCGCGCACTTCAATATTTAGAGAGCTAAGTACCTGATTTTCTTCCGGTGAATCTACATCTAAATTTGGATTAAACACTGCAGCTATATACTGGAAAAATAAGAAACCTGCTAAAGCTAAAAACACGACTCCAATTAGCAATGCGCTTTTCCCAATCTTAAACCTGGGAATCGAAAAATCAGAAGAATTAGTGAGTCCTCTAGGCAAAACTTCTATATTCTTTTTTTCATCAAATTCACGCCTAAAAATTGCTAAACTTCTTTCTACAGGAAGCCCTAAAAATTTAGCATAATTTCTGACAAATCCATGCGCGTAAGCTGGAGACGGAAGTTTTTTATAATCTCCGCGCTCAATTGCATTTAAAAACTCTGCTCTAATTTTTGTAGCACGAGCTACCTCTTCAATAGACAGATTCTGATTTTTTCGTTCCTCCTGGAACTGTGCGCCTATATTAATCATATTTTATTACTCGCTTTGAGGCTCACCAAGGATTTGTGAAGGATCTTTAATCAAAACATCTCTTGGCTTACTTCCCTCTGCTCGCCCCACAATTCCCGCGGCTTCAAGCTGATCCAAGATTCTTGCAGCTCTAGAGTACCCAATTGAAAGCCTTCTTTGAAGAAGTGAAGCTGAGGCTTTATCATATTCACAAATAACTCTAACAGCTTCTGCGAATACTGGATCTTTTCCATCTGCGCCAGATGTACCAATGCTTCCCTTTGGAGTATAAGGAGTAGAAATAATTTCCTCTGTATATTCAACAGCTGGAGACTTAGACTTAAGGAACTCCACTAATTTTTTAACCTCTTTATCCGAAACAAATGCTCCCTGAATACGAGTTGGTTTTGCTTGATCTGGAGGAATATATAGCATATCTCCTCGTCCTAGTAGTTTCTCGGCCCCAGGTCCATCAATAATAACGCGTGAATCAATCATAGAACTGACGCTAAATGCGATTCTACATGGCACGTTTGCTTTAATTAAACCCGTAATAACGTCTACTGAAGGCCTTTGTGTCGCAATTACCAAATGAATTCCAGTTGCACGAGCCATCTGAGCAAGACGAGCAATTGTGTCTTCGACCTCAACTGGCGCAAACATCATAAGATCCGCTAACTCATCGATGAAAATAATAATATATGGAAGCGCCTGAAATCCTGCGAGCTCATTATATCCATCAATATTCCTGACTCCTCTTTCCGCAAAAGTCTTATATCTTCTATCCATCTCGTTTGTCGCCCATTTAAGCGCTGAAAGAATTTTTTCTACCTCTACGATAACCGGAATCATAAGATGTGGAATTCCGTTATATCCTGTTAATTCAACGCGCTTTGGATCGATTAAAATAAGCTTTACCTCTTCAGGACTTGCTCTAAATAGTAGGGAGGTGATGAATGAATTTACGAGTACTGATTTTCCAGAACCAGTAGTTCCAGCTACAAGTACGTGAGGCATTTTACCAATATCTGCTATCAGTGGACTTCCGCTAACATCAAGACCAAGTGAAACCGAAAGCTTAGACTTTGATTTTCTCATGAGATCTGAAGAAAGCATTGTACGAAGAGTTACAACTTCCAAAGATTTATTTGGAATTTCAATACCAACTAAATTTCTTCCTGGAATTGGAGCTTCAATTCTAATTTGTCCAGTTGGTGCTTGAGTGTTAAGCGCTAAATCGTTAGCAAGAGAGGTAATCTTAGAAACTTTAGTTCCAAGTGCAATCTCTAAAGCATACTGCGTAACAGCTGGACCAAGGTTTACTTCTACAACTTTTGCGATAATTCCAAAGCTCTGAAGAGTCTCTTCAATCTTTGCAGCTGTAGCTTTTACGTCTCCTCTATCAGCTTTTCCACCTTCTCCGTCTTCAAGCAAATCTAACGGTGGGTATTCCCAAATTAATCCTGAGGAAAGAGTATTACTAACAAGTTTTTCAGACATAAGGGCCTCGTCTTTCTTAACTGAGTTAGACATAATCATTGGTCCATTCTTATTAAAACTAGAATCTTTTATAGTCATTTGTTTGTTAAGAAGCGGATCTTTTTGTTTTTTTAGAAAACCTGTTGGGACTACTTTTCCGCCTGTTTTTCTAAATGCAGACAGACCTTTAAGAATTTCATCAACTGAGGTATCAAATAAAACTACAAGCCCTATAAATATTCCTGCGAGAAAAACCAAAAGAGTACCAATCGGTGTAATAACATCTGAAATATTCGCAAACATAAGCTGCCCTATATAACCTGACCTGAATAAAACCACTGCTGAGCCAAAAAGAATTAAAAATCCTATGGCTACGTTTGGACGGGAGAGCGCAAATTTGGTTTTGAAAAATAGGAACCCAAACAGTATAAAAACAAACCCTAAGAAAAATGAGAAAGGCCCAAAATACTGCCTTATAAAAGTATTTATATAAATAAATGTTTCTCCGGAATTACTGAAAGAAAGAAGAAGTAATAGTCCTGCTACTATCTGACCTAACGCAAAAATAGTATAGACTGTCTTTGTCTTAAGCTTTATCTTGAATTTTCCACGCTTACCATAAGACCCTCTTTTCTTGGCCATAATAGAACTATTATAACGAGATGTTTCTAGCTGTGCAAACTAAACTCTATGTGCAGCGGAAAGCCTTATACCTTTCGTAGTAATTGTTGCTGTTGAATTAGGAATATGCCCGTTATAAGTATCCATTACGCCCTGAACTCCAAGCATTGGCTCATAAGTAATAGCAGTGAAATTAACAAATGTGTGATCTCTATTGCCTGGAACTAATTTATTTAAACCCATTTGTTCGGGATATCTTTCCATAAGCTCTGGATACTCTTGACTCCAAACCTGCATTAACGCCTCTCCGCCTAAAACCTCTGCAGCTGCTGCTGTAATTACCCCCTCCTCAGCTCCCCCTATACCATTTAATATTGTTGGATTATCAGGATTAGTCATAGCCGCAGCAGCTATCCCAGCAACTAAATCTCCTGCTCCAATTGGAACATACGAAGCTCCATATCTCCTAATTCTCCTGACCATCTCTTCATGTCTCGGTCTCCATAATGCAATTACATCAATCTCATCAGGGCGAACATTAAAAACGTCCCTAAGAACATCAAGCCTGTCTTCTATTTCCATATCCAAACTAATTTTCCCCTTTACTTCTGCAGGCCCGACAAATTTGTCCAAATATTCAACTCCCTCAGGTGGAGTCCACAATCCTCCAGGAGTACTTCCTGCCATAACCACTATTGATCCTTCCTGACGACCAATCGCAGCTTTACTATTTTCCACAGGATCATTAACTATAGTTACTTGCCGTCTACCATTTCCAAACTTACCCACAACTGTTTTTGCCCCATCCCAAATTCCTTCACCCGCAACACTATTCCAGGTAAATTTACGATTTGAACTCAGTCTGGCTCGTAAAACATCAGCAGCAAAATTATCCATTGCGGTAATTTCAGCATCTCTCTGGTCCGCAGAAGGCACAGATCTTCCTCTTAAATAATCACCAACCGCATATGCTACATGTGCAGTTACCAAACCAGCTTCACGGGTAGCTTCTTCCAATGGAACGTGTTCGACAATTTCTGGCCTTCTCATTTGCATAACGTGAATTGGTCCATCCGGACGAGGTCTTCTTGCAATAGAACCAATAGAAATGGCGCCCTTGCCGGCGCTGGTTTCTGGAGGCATAAATTAAATCCTTACTTCTCCTAATGGGGCTGTAAAAATAGGTACTGGTTGTTCGGCATAAGGTTGTGCAGCTAGAGGCCTTGCTTCTCCAATTCCTGGACCTGCTTGGCCAATTCCGCCTCCCGCTCTAATTTCTGGTGCTGGACGACCAATAAAAGTAGGCGATAACTTTATTCTTGTTGCACCACTTTCCCCCGTAAGCGTCTTAACAACGTGTTCACGGGAAAGAGATGTCGGTGCTGCTGTTTGAGCCGGTTTCCATGTTTCTGCTCCTGGCGGTCTTACTGCTAATGCGTCTGCCATTGCACCATAATAAACTAGATTAAAAATGTTGGCTTGATTTTTTTCCGATCTTTTCCTGACACTTTCCTGACAATAAATCTGTTTGCTTATGTGCTTTTAAACAATTAAAATGTCACCATGAATCCCAACTTAATTGAACAAACTTATCCAATTAACTTCCGTGAAGATGACGCTAAAAACCTTGGAACCCATATTATAAATAGAAGATCCGTTGTGCTCACTGGAATGCTTAGAGTTGGAATTAGTAATTTTCTTAGATTCTTTTTGAATCATAACGGGATTACTAAAAAATACTTAGACGATAAAAAATACATAATTATTCCAGTCGATTTAAATGATTTGGTAGAAAGAGAAATTTATCCTTTTTGGATTTTAACTTTTAAAAGACTGGCAGATACTATTGAAGATTCTAATTTACCACAAGGAATAAAGAAACAAATTGCGTTATATTTTTTAGATAGCATTCAGTCGCAAGATCTTTTCCTAACAATAGATTACTTAAGAAAAAGCTTGGTGCTTCTTTGTGACAATGGACATCTTCCTACTATATTTTTCTTAAGATTTGATCGAATGAAAGATTCTATTACTCATGATTTCTTCGCAAATTTTCAGGGATTAATTGAGTCAACTCATGACCGTTTATCTTATGTTTTTACAAGTGCCCGGCCTCTAAATCATTTAGAGCCAACCATTTTTACTAAACAATCTTTGTTAATTTTTTCTGACAATCTGTACATAAAGCCAAATAAAAAATCTGACATAAAAACAGTTTTTGAATCAAGCATCAAACAATATGATTTAAAACTTTCCGAAGAAATGATTACTGAGTTATTAAAACTTGTTGATGGACATACTCAGTATCTACAGTTTGCATTAATTTCTCTTAAAGAAAATGGAAATATAAAACCTTCTGCTCTTTTTGAATTTCTAAAAAGTGACGAAAGAATTTCTCTTCAATCAGAAGAACTTTGGGAAAGTCTTTCTTCATCAGAGCAAGACATACTTCTTAAAATTGAATCTGGGAAAAAATTAACAGAAATTGAAATTAAAGAAGGGGAGTATTTAATAAATACTGGATTTTTTGACTTAAAAACATTAAAAATATTTAGTCCAATTTTTGATTTATTTATTAAATCAAAAGCCGAAGAAAAAAGAAAAGAAAAAAATAATACAGATTTTTCAAAAAAAGAAAACTTACTTTTAAAATTTCTTGAAGAAAATAAAAATGAAATTTGCGAAAGGGAAGAGATAATAGAAGCTGTTTGGCCGGAAGCAGAAAGTCTCGGAGTCACAGACTGGGCAATTGATAGACTGGTGGCAAGAGTTAGGAACAAACTTAAAGACCATGATAAGAATTATGAAATTGTTACAATTAAAACAAGAGGTTATAAATTAATTGACAGATAAAGCACTCCTTCATTTTAAAAAAGTAGATCCAATTTTATATAAAGTTGCGATCAAGATTGAACTCACCAAACAAATCAAACCCGAAGACTATTTTATAGACTTAGTTGAATCAATCGTAAGTCAGCAACTATCTATAAAAGCCGCTGACACTATTTTTGGAAGATTCAAAAAATTATTTAAAGAAGAGAAAATTAATCCAAAAGAATTATTAACAATTCCAGACCAAAAAATCCGGGAAGCGGGAATTTCATTTAGCAAAATTAAATACATAAAAGGAATTGCTGAAGCGATAATTAACAAACAATTGGACTTAAAAAAACTTGATTCGATGACTGATGAAGAAGTAATAGGGGAGTTAATAAAATTAAAAGGAGTGGGGCAGTGGACTGCAGAAATGTTTTTAATGTTTACCTTAAGACGCACTGATATTTTTTCTGCAGGAGATTTAGGATTACAAAATGCGATGATTAAAATATATAAGCTAAAAACAAAACCCACAACAACTGAACTTCTTGAGATTAGTAAAAAGTGGTCTCCGCATCGCACAATAGCTAGTCGTATTCTTTGGAAAAGCCTAGAATCAAAATAACTATTTAATTATCTCCCAGAGATTAAGATCTCCATCTTTAAGTGGTATTTCACCTTTCCAACCTTTTACAATCATATCTGCTATTTTCGCTGGATCTACACCTGAATCAAAATTCCACATTTCTGTCTTAACAGCACCAGGTGAGACAGAAAAAATTCGAAGATCTGGATATTCCAACGCAAGACTTTTAGTAAAACCTATAACCCCAAACTTCGTCGCACAATATACAGCGCGGCCAGGGTAGGGAAGGTGTCCAGCTCGACTAGCAATATTTATAATCCCTTCTTTTATTTGAGAAAACGATGCAGAGGTCATTTTGATCATTCCTAAAAGATTGGTCCCAACCTGCCCTTCTATTTCATCGAATGATTCGTTTTCAAATTTCTCCCAGCCGATTACACCAGCATTATTTATAAGAATATCGATGTGTCCAAACTTCTCGACCACCTCTTCAACTGCTTTTTTAATATTCTCATCATCTCTAGTATCTAATTTTAAAATTATAACGTCATCAGCACCCAAATCCTTACATTTATGTGCCACTTTTTGTGCGCCACTAATATCACTATTGTAAGTAATGATTACTCTGCATTTTTCTTTGGAAAAAGCATATGCGATCTGTTCACCAATCCCTTTACTAGAACCGGTGATTAAAATATTCTTATTTTCTAGATCCATTAACTATTTAATTCTAACGGTTCAAAATATATTTGCAAGATTCTTGACATTTTTTTGCTTCAAGAATACAATACCCATGTGCAAAGCAAACAAGCAATTATAGGAATAGTCGCCGCAGTTGTTATACTTGTTGGAGCAGTCGGTGTCTTCCTCTACTCTCAGAATAAAAACGATTCCCAGCCAACTGCAACTGTTGCAACAGATGAATCAAATGAGACCAATTCTTTAGAAAGTAATTTAGCTTCCATTCTTAAATCAGGAAAAACCCAGCAATGTACTTTTACCTATGCAGATGAAAACGGTAATAGTACGAATGGAGAAGCATATATCGCAGGCGAGCAGATGAGAACTGACGTAACGAGCTCAACTAACGGCAAATCTTCTACCATTTATGTTATTAGAAACGGAGACGAAAATTATATCTGGGGAAGTGATTTCCCAAACAACACTGGGTTGAAAATGACAATGTCTATTGATGAATACGTTAATAACGAAGAGTCTAAGAAATACTTTGATCCTAATTTAAATGCAGAATATGACTGCTCTAATTGGACAACAGACGCAACTAAATTCACTCCTCCAGCTAATATTAAATTTCAAGATATTTCTGCGATGATGCAAGGAGTCATGAAGGGGGCATCAAATACTCCATCTGGAACAGCTGCATCATCCGAATGTTCAATTTGCAATTCACTAAGCGGTGACGCAAAAACAGCTTGCATGAAACAATTCAGCTGCTAACCTCTTACAGATTCTTTACTTTTTTTATACTTCCATCATAAGACT
>CAYXTY010000004.1:0-18379 GCA_964468505.1 uncultured Gammaproteobacteria bacterium | reverse complement strand
ATTATCCCCGGTAACAATTCAGTAGAGGTTATCTCCATGGCTCCTTCTTCATCTCGAAATATAGAGGTCCTTTCTCCGAGATCAGGGGACAAAATAAAATCGGACTTTGTAGTAAAAGGAAATGCTAGGACTTTTGAAAGCAATGTAGCGATTAGACTTTATGACTCAGAGGGAAACGTACTAACAGAAACTTTTACGTTAGCAAATGCTCCTGACACAGGACAATTCGGTCCGTTTGAGAAGATGATAAGTTATGATACTGAATCAGAAACTGGAACTTTAGAAGTTTTTCAATATAGTGCAAAAGACGGATCTCAAATAGATAAAGTTACAATCCCGCTTCTCTTTGAGTAGAAAGTCTTTCTCTCCAATGATTTCCCCACTCCTCTACTATTTCTCTTCGCGGAACCCACAAATCAAAAGCGATTCCTCCTCGCGCAGCTCTCATTTCGTGTCTAACACTAAATCTTAAAATTAAATCATTTACACTACTTTGAATTGGATAAACTCTTTGCCTTGCTTCCTCCGGATATTCATCGGCAATATGCGCACTATAAGAAGCCTCATAACTATTTCTTGCAGCTTCATACGGATTCCTCACTCCTTGAAGCCTATGAATATAGTGAATGGTAGGATTTATAAATCCTCGTAAACCATGGAAACCAAGATTATTTGCTAAAAATGCTTCTTCCCTTAACTGTCTTAGTCCTAAATACATTACAAGCGTTTGTTGATCTACTCCTTGCAAACCTACAGCATCTGAAAATCTAAACTTTCTATCCATCTTTCTTGCATCAGAGTGAAATCTAGCTGCAAATGAAGGATCATGTTGAATAGCATCAGGTCGTGAAACTGGTCTTTCCATAAGAGTGGATTATAGTTGACTTAAACTTCTATCACAACCGGTAGAACGAGGGGACGACGCTTTAGTTTTTTTAATAAGTATCTTTCGGAAATATTTCCTATGTTTCGTCTTAGATAATTCCAGTCATTAATTTTTGTTTTCTTAGGTTTTAAATTCATACTAATTTCTAATGATAAACCTTTAATTAATTCATTTACCTCAGCACCTGAAAAACCTCTAACAATAATATTTGGTTTGTCGACAAGTCCTCCAAAAGTATCAATTTCTGCAAGCACTATAACTACTCCTTCTTTAGAAATCTTTTCGCGGTCACGTAGTACAAAAGTATCCACTTCTTCTCCTGAAACTTGATCTACATAAACATTTTGAAGAGATATTTTTTTACCAAGTTTTGCATCAGTCTTAGTAAAAATAACTTCCTGTCCATCATCAGGAAGCAAGACATCTTTTTCTAAAAATCCATTTTTAATTGCCAAAGCTTTATAAGCAACCATATGCTTATACGTTCCTCCAATTGGGAGAACTTTTTTAGGACGCACCAGACTCATCATAAGAGATAAATCTCCTTGAGGTCCATGGCCTGAAACATGAAGGCCGTGCGCTACATCAGAATATAAAACTCTAGCGCCAGATTTTGCGAGGTCATCAATTAAAGAATTTACTGCTACCTCATTTCCGGGAATTGCATCAGAAGAAAATGCGACTGTATCCTTAGGGTTAATTACAATGTCTCTGTGATCTCCCCTGGCAATTCTTGATAAAGCAGAATTCTCCTGCCCTTGGCTTCCTGCTACAACTAAAACAATTTGCTTATTGTTGTAATTCCTGATGTCATTAAGCTCGATTTCCATGTTTTTATCGATCTTCATATAACCGAGTTCCGTAGCCATATCTTTCGCTTTTAGAAGCGAACGACCCACAAAACAGATTCTTCTATTTAGAGTTCTTGCAGCATCCACCACCTGATTTAGTCTGGCAATATTTGAAGAATAAGTAGTGAGAATAAATTTACCTTGAGTATTTCTCATTTCCTCAAATAATTTATTTCCAATCCCAATCTCAGTCTCAGTAAAACCGGATCTCTCAGATCCTAGACAATCAGACATAAGACACATTATTCCTTCATCTGCCTTTCTTACTATCTTCGCAAAATCACTTTTCTTACCATCATATGGAGTCATATCAAATTTAAAATCCGAGCCATGATAAATATTCCCAACAGGAGTTTTGATAAAAATGTTTGACGTATCTGGCACTGAATGCGTCACTCTGATAAACGATAACATGAAATTTCCAAGTAGAATATCCTTATCAAAATTAACACTTATAGCTTTTTTATTTATTCCAAATTCTTTTAATTTTCCGTTAATAAATCCTGCAGTTAAGGGTGTAGCGTAAATATTAAAGTTCCCCTGGAGCTGGGGAAGAATATAAGGAAGTGCTCCAAGATGATCTTCATGGCCATGAGTTATCGCAATTCCAATGATTTTTTTATTTGGATTTTTTTGAAAATATGAAACATCAGGAAGCATCAGATCCACACCTATCATCGTTTCGTCCGCAAAACCAAGACCACAATCCACAATAAGAACCTGATCATTATATTCATAAAGATGCATGTTCTTTGTGACGCCTGTGACTCCTCCAAGAGGAATGTATTTTAAAGTATTATCCATTTAATCTAATGTGGCAAAAACTGAGCAATGTTCTGCGAATTCAGTGTTATTATAACATTTTTGCCGACTTTACCCTCAACTATTAATCTTGCAACCTTTCTGCAGATTCCTTCAATGGTGCGCTCCAAAGATCTAATTCCAGAATCATAACCTAAAGGCCGAACAATAACAGGCCAAATATCATCTTCAATCTTTAAAATCTTTGGAGGAAGTCCTGACTGCTGAGAAATTTTTGGAAACAGATAATTTTTTCCGATCATAAATTTTTCTTCATCTGAATATGAAGGCATCTGAACTAATTCCAAACGATCTAATACTGCTGTTGCGATATTCGTAGTGTTATTTACTGTTGCTACAAATAAAACTTCTGATAGATCAATTGGGTAATCGACATAATGATCTGTGAAGGCATGATTTTGCTCTGGATCAAGAAGCTCAACTAAAACTCCCATGATATCTGCTCTTGCATCCTCAGTTACACGATCTAATTCATCTAGAAGTATTACGCCGTTTTTTGATTTAGCATGAATCATTTTTTTTATAATTTGTCCGGGCTCTGCATCTGAATAAAGACGAGATTGACCTCTTAAATCCCTAGCGTCTCCCATTCCTCCTAGCGGAATTCTTTCAAAGGTTCTACCCATAGACTGGGCAATTGACGAAGCCAGTGTAGTTTTTCCAGTTCCGACTAATCCCACCAAACAAAGAATAGGCGCACGATTCGCCTTCTGACCGCTTTTAAGATTAAGGATTAAAGATGCAAGATATTCTAAGATTGTGTCTTTAACTCCAGCAAGTCCGTAATGGTTTTTATCTAAAACTTGCTTAGCATAACCCAAATCTAAATTATCCTTAGTCTCCGCCGCAAATGGAATTTGAGAAATTACATTTAAGTAATTCGAAACACTTTCTAAATTAGAATAATTTCCTGCTTGCTTGAGTGAAATCTTTAAAATACTTATCATTCCGCGAGCTTTTTCCAAAAGTTCAGGAGGTAAAGAGGCATCGGTAATCTTTTTTTCTAAAACTTGAAGTTGAGCATCAAAACTCAGGGCAGAATTATCCATATATATATCTTATCAATTGAAAAAAACAAACGCTAGAAGCTAATGACTAAACTATACTGCGATTTAATAGTGGGTTTTTTTGTAAGGACGTCGTGCTCCACCAGTTCTTGGATTATTTTTTCTAAAATTCTCTTCTCGCTCTCTTCTAAATTGCATTGCTAAAGGATGCGCTGCTGGTCCTGCTTCAGGATCATCATGACGAGGTCCCTTTAAAGGTGCAGTTGGCACCTGTTGTTCAAAATTTGCAGCTGGTCTATCATTTCTTGGCGCAAAGTCATTTCTAGGAGCAAAGTCACTGCGTGGCGCAAAATCTCTTCGTGGTCCGCGATCATTTCTTGGACCTCCCCTAAATCCACCACCATCTCTTCTTGGTCCTCTATCTTCGAATCCTCCGCGGTCTCCGCCTCTATCTCCTCCACCACTTGATGGCTTATCAGCGTCTGCACCAAATTTCATAGAAAGGTTTATTCTTCCCTGATCATCAATTTCCATTACCCTAACTTTTACTTTATCTCCAATATTAACTACATCAGCTGGATTTTTTACATATTCTGCTGCCATCTGTGATACATGAACCATACCTTCTTTTCCTGGTAAGAATTCTACAAATGCTCCAAAAGGAAGCATTCTTTTAACTTCAGAATCTTCAAAAACTTCTCCAACAGTTACTTCTCTCATCATATTTTTTATCCAATCGGTTCCTGCTTTTACAGCATCCCGATCTACTCCTGAAATAGTGACTGTTCCATCATCTTCTACATCAACCTGTGCTCCAGTAGTAGCAATGATATGTTTGATATTTTTTCCACCTGGTCCGATTAGTTCACCGATCTTATCTACTGGAATCTTAACTGTCTCAATTTTTGGAGCAAAGTCAGAAAGATTTTTTCGTGGCTCGGGAAGAACTGACGCAATAACCTTAAGAATCTCAAGTCTTGCTGTTTTTGCTCTGTCCAATATAGCTTTAATTTGTTCATCAGTTAGTCCAGGAATTTTAACATCGAGCTGAATTGCAGTAACTCCTGAATCTGTTCCTGCTACTTTAAAGTCCATATCACCAGAAAAATCTTCAAGACCAATAATGTCAGTTAGAAGTTCATACTTATCTCCGTCTGACATCATTCCGATTGAAATTCCAGCAACTGGTTTTTTAATTGGAACTCCTGCATCCATAAGAGCTAGAGTTGAACCACAAGTAGAAGCCATAGATGAAGATCCATTTTGTGATAGAACTTCTGACACAACCTGAATCGTGTATGGGAATTCAGCTTGAGATGGAATAACTGCTTCTAGAGCTCTTTCTGCTAATGCTCCATGTCCGATTTCACGTCTACTTGGAGTTCCTACGCGTCCAGTTTGACCAAATGAATATGGAAGACCTGAATAATGATGTATATATCTTTTTTCTTCTTCTCCATCTGCTGATTCAATGAGTTGACCCATTCTTGGAGATCCAAGAGTCGCAATTGTAAGAGCTTGAGTTATTCCTCTTTGGAATAGCGCAGATCCATGAGTACGGGGAAGAAGTCCAACTTTTCCCTGAAGCTGTCTAATTTCATCCATTTTTCTTCCATCTGCTCTTTTTCCTTTAGTAATAACATTTGATCTAATTAACTTAAACATTACCTTTTCTACAGCTGCGGCAATAGTTTTCTTGTCTATTTCAGATCCAGCATCTTTTACCTTCAAATCTTCAAAAATCTTATCAATTAATGCTCCTGTTTCATTTCCGCCACCTTCTTTATTTACTCTTGTATCAATAAGATTCTGTACTTCTTCCTTATAAGATTTATCAATAAGAGCTACTACTTCATTTAGATCTCCTTCAGCTGGTACTTCTAATTTTTCTTGTCCAGCTTTTTTGACTAGTTCTTCAATTCCTTTAATGACTGATTGAGTTTCTTTGTGAGCGATTTCAACAGCTGACATTAGAATGTCTTCTGTTACTTGCTTTGCTCCAGCTTCGATCATTACTGTCTTATCTTTTGATTGAGAAAGAACTATGTCTAATTCTGAAGTAGCTATTTCTGAACTTATTGGATTAGCAACGATTTCAGGTTTTCCGCCTTCTTCGCGACTTAGATATCCAACTCTTACTGCTCCAATTGGTCCATTCCATGGAATTCTAGAAATTGCGATTGCTGCAGAAACTGCATTAAGCGCCACTATATCAGCTTCATTTTCACCATCAACTGAAAGAACAGTTATGATTACTTGTACTTCATTTTTAAATGCTTTTGGAAAAAGTGGTCTAACAGAACGATCGATAAGTCTTCCAGCGAGTATTGATTCGTCGCTTGGTCTTCCGCCTCTTTTTACCCAACGAGAACCTTTAATTTTTCCTCCAGCATAAAGACGCTCTTGGTATTCAATTGAAAGTGGGAAATAGTCTAGATCTGTTTTTCCGCCTTCTACAACTGTTACTAAAACCACCGTGTCTCCAAGGCGGGCTAGAACTGAAGAAGTTGACTGCACTGCAAGTTCACCTGTTTCAAAGGTTAGTTTTTTTCCTGCTAGTTCTATCTCTACTGAGGCGTTTTTCATTTAATTTTTATTTCTTTCTCCCACACACTACTAAATCGAGGAATATGAATGTATTTTATATCTTTCTACTTAATCTTTCAATCCTACTTTTTTAGCGATGTCTGCTGATCTAATCTTATCGACTTTTGTTAAAAAGTTAATAAGTCTTCTTCTCTTTGCGATCATTGATAATAATCCGCGTCTTGAATGTACGTCATGGTTATGTGCTTTTAAGTGTTCTGTTAATTTTTCAATTCTGGTAGTAAGAAGTGCAATTTGAACTTCAGGACTTCCCGTATCACCTTTTACTGTTGCGAATTTATTTATAATTTCTTGTTTCTGTGTTGTGCTTAGCGGCATATAGAGAGGTATTATATCAAAGATTCACTATTTACTCAACATTAGTTGAGCCTTTATAGATTTTAGGTGCTAACCAATCAGGTGGAGCGTCATCTTTTTTCTGTTCACTTGGGAATTCGTTTTGTGAAGAAGTACTATCAAATGGTGCCTGATTTGATCTTGCTTGAGATGTAGCCCTAGCTTGTCTTTGTGAAACAACTTGCTGCAGTGAAGGGTTTGGCATAACATCATCTACGGAACTATTTACTGGCTGTGTTGGCGCAGTTTGTACTGGCGGCATTGATGGCATTGATGGCATTGGTGCAACTGGTCTTCTAACCTGTCTTGAAACTGGTGCCATTCCTTCTCTTACTGCTCCACTTCTAAGTAAGATTCCAGCCATTTCAAATGCCAGAGAACTTGTCATAGAACTTTGGAAATCTCCTGTTGCATATACAATTCCACTAAGCAGGTTTTGTGCAACATCAGGATCAATTGGGTATGCAAGGGTTAACATTACATTAGTAACTTGCTCAGAAACACTTGAAGCAGACTGACCAATCATAACTATATCTCCAAATCCTTCATTATTTCCTGCCTTATCAATATTAATAATAGTTGTATCCTTAAGAGCTTCTATGTTGAATATAGATGATAATTCAGAAAGTCTTTTAACTCCAACAGCGATAAGCACACGGGGTACTTCTCCACTTCTTCTGAATAGAACGTCTTTTTCACCAAAAGAAAGAGCGTTTTCTTTAGGTTTTACGATAATATTTAAAAATCCAGCTTCTAGAGTATATGAAACTTTTCCTATTTCATCGCCTTGATACGGGAAAGAAACCACTAAATCTCCATTTTTTGATTCATATCCGGATTTAACCTTGTCAATTCCAACAAGATTTGAAACCTCTACTAAGGGCTGCTTTGTTGAAATAACTGAAACATCTTTTCCAAGTGAGGAAAGTGTTAAATAAAGCGAAAGAGAAGCTCCCATTTCATCAATTGTGTAGTCATGACCAACAACAATCGCAAAACTGCTTTCTCTGTCAAAAATTTCCCTAAGTCTTTGAATATCCATGTTTATATAAAATAAGCCAAATAGAGTTCTATAGGCTTAATTAGTTATGGCATATTATCATATCGCCTATAGTAAAGTCAAGCGCAGGGCCTACTATTATACCCGCTTCCAGGCCTGCTTCGACTTTGGAGGTTTGATCTTTTCCAATTCTCACTGAATTAATATAACCCTCTCCGATAATTTCGTCTCCTCGTTCAATTCTTACCTTATCTCCCTTAGCAACGCGGCCTTCAAGGACCTTTATACCCATAACAATCTGCTTTTCGTATGGGAAACTCGCTAAAACCTTTGCTGTTCCATAAACCTCTTCAAGGAGAGACAATGCTTTTCCTTCTACTACATCTTTAATTTCATCAAGCATTTCATAAATAATGCCATAACTTCTAACCAAAACCTTTTCTGTTGAGGCTAAACGCGCTACATCAGGCTTAATTTTTATATTAAATCCTAAGACAAGTGCTCCAATTGATTTCGCAAGCAGTACATCTGCTGTAGTTATGTCTCCAGTTTTTTTAGAAATAATGTTTATTTTCTCAGGAAGTGAGGCTACGATTGCCTCAAGAGAACCTAAAGTATCAGCTACTAAAATTAAGGAAATATAGTCCTCGTTGTTCTTTTTTCTAATTTCTTTTTCTGACTCTTCTAAAAGCTTTATTTCTGAGCCTTTATATATAACATTTCCTACCTTTGGAGCCGTTTCAAAACCTAAAACCTCAACTGCGTCCCCAACTCTTGCAGATTGTGTGGTTTTTCCAGAATCTAATATCAGATTTCTAACTCTACCGCTTACTTCACCAGTCGTAACATCATCTCTAACTGAAATCGTACCGTTTTTTACAACAACTGTAGCCTTAGGACCTGCTTTTGGATCCTGCTTTGATTCAATTACAATTGCTTTAAGCGGTCCATTTTCAGAAATTTCAGTTGGTTTTGGATGAAGATCATTAACAAGTAAGATTAGATCCAGTAATTCTTTAATATTTGCTCCAGTTTTTGAAGAAACCTCAATCACAGGCACGTCTCCACCTAATCCCTCGAAGAGAATTTCTTCATTCATAAGATCTCTCTTTGCTTTTTCTGGGTTTTTCTGAGGATCATCTGATTTAGTGAGTACTACTATATATGGGACTCCTGAAGCTTTAAGAAGTCCTATGCTTTCTTTTGTCTGAGGCATAACTCCATCAACCGAAGACACTATGAGCAAACCAATATCTGCAGCTTGTGCTCCACGACCACGCATCTTAGCAAAAGCCTCATGCCCCGGCGTATCTATAAAAGTAATCCATCTTTTTTTACCCTCGTGCTCAATCTCGACACTCGAAGCTCCAATTTTCTGTGTGATTCCGCCATGCTCGCGGCTTGCAATTGAAGTTTTCCTTATTGTATCTAAAAGAGTGGTTTTACCATGGTCAACGTGACCTAAAACGGCTACGACTGGAGGATATTCTTGATTGGTTTTTTTAGTGTCCATATTTTTTTGTGAAGAAAATTAAAGCTTCTCATATTAAGAACTTTTAGGTGAATTTTCTTCTTTAGCGTCAGTTTCAGGATTTTCGGGAGTTAAAGGTTCATTTTGTGATTCTTCAGCCTTAACTTCTACTGGAGCTTCTGGATCTGTCTTTACTTCTTCAAGCTCATTTGTGACCTCAGCTACTTTTTCTTCCGCTTCAATTTTTTCTTCTGATTTAGCTTCAGGTTCTTCAGCAGTTTCTGTTTTCTCTTCCGCTACTTCTTCAGCCGGTGCAGCATCCTTAGCTTTCTTCTCTTCAACCTCTTCCTTTGATTCCTCTTCAGTTACCAGAGATCCTTCTCCCTCAATTTCAATTCTATACCCAGTTAATTTTGAGGCTAATCTTACATTTTGTCCATCTTTTCCAATTGCTAATGATAATTCTTCCTGTGGAACTTTTACTTTTGCTGTTTTCTCTTTCTCATCCATTTCGACAGTAATATTTTTAGCTGGTGAAAGTGCTTGCACTACATAATCTCTAACATTTTCCTGCCATTGAATAATATCGATTTTCTCTAGCCCATTAAATTCTGCAATTATCGCCTGAACTCTTACTCCCTTTTGCCCAACACAGCTTCCTACTGGATCAATTCCAGCCTGATTTGAATAAACAGCAATTTTCGCTCGGTTACCTGGTTCTCTTTCAATAGCCTTAATCTCAACTGATCCCTGAGCCACTTCTGGAACTTCACGCTTAAGTAACCCTTCTAAGAGTCCATTATCAGCACGGGAAACAACCACTTCTTCGCCTTTTGGCCCTTCGTGGATTTCTTTTAAGTAGACAGCCATTCTCTGGTTCAAGTGGTACTTTTCATTCGCTATTTGCTCCTGAGGAGGCATAACTCCTTCAGCTTTTCCAACATCCACAATAATATTTGGGCCTGCAAATCTAAGAACCATTCCGTTTACGATTGTTCCGATTCTAACTCTATAATCCGTAATTACTGCTTCTTTTTCCTTCTCTCTAATTTTCTGTAAAATTACCTGCTTTGCTGTTTGAGCTGCGATTCTTCCGAATCCTGGTGGTGTTACATCTAGTTTTTCGTGGAAAATTTTAGCTTCTCCTGAATTTGGGTCCAAAGTAGCTGAATATTCTTCGACTTCAATATCTGGGTGATCTTTTCTGTAAGCCGCGAGGATAGCGTTTTGGACTGTATCCAAAACTATTTCGGGGTCTATTCCCCTTTCATTTGCTACCTGATTTAGTGCTAGCGCGAATTCGCTACGCTGAATTGCTGGCATAGTGGAGTAAGTATAGCAGAATCTGAAGCTAGCTTCAAGGCTAAGATGCTTTAGTAAAACTTAAATTCGAACCCTGATCCAGGGTTACATTTACCTTATCTCCCCTTACGATTTCTCCAGAAAGCATCTTTTTAGCCATAACATCTTCTACTTTATCCTGAATAAAACGGGCAAGTGGACGTGCACCAAATTCCTCGTTAAATCCTCCACGCGCTATAAATTCAACTGCTTGAGGATCGAAACTTAAATTTATATCTTGCTGAGAAAGTCTTCCGGATAATTGCGCTAAAAGTAATTTTGCGATCTGTGAAACTTGAGACTGATTAAGGGGATTAAAGACGACAATATCATCAAATCTATTTAATAATTCTGGTGTAAATATTCCACTTCTCTGCAAATGATCCAAAAGACTATTATTTGAAATGTCTCTGTTAACCGCCAGATTTTCGCGAATAAACTCAGAACCGGCGTTACTAGTAGAAATAATAATAGTATTAGTAAAAGAAATAGTTTTACCCGAATTATCAGTCATTCTTCCATCCTCAAAAACCTGAAGAAATAAATTTAAGATTTTCTCATTGGCTTTTTCAAATTCGTCTAATAAAACTAACGAAAAAGGATGAGTTTCAATTTGATTTAAGAAGCTTCCAGAATCAGATTCAAGCATTTTTGAAACAGAGTCGGGATTTCCATATTCACTCATATCCACTCTGATTATATTTGTAACACCTCCAAAATAAATTCTCGCAAGTGTTCTCGCCGCTTCTGTTTTTCCAACACCAGTAGGACCTAAGAATAAAAATGAAATTGGTTTTTCGCGGGATAGTCCTGCCCTAATCCTTCTGATTGCTTCAGAAATCGAACGAATTGCTTCATCTTGACCGATGACAAATTTATGCATTTCATTTTCAAGATTTAGGAGTAGAAGTTTTTCTTCAGATTTTGGCTGACCCACTGGTATATGACTTTTTGTTTCAACTTTAGCTAAAATATCTTCCTCAAGGACTATTTTCTCTTTTCTTTTATCCAGATAAACAGAATTTGCTGCTTCTGTTAAAAGCTCAACGGCAGTTCCTGGCAAAACTGCATTTACATCAAATTTATCTGCGTATTTTACAGCTGAAAGAACAGCCTTATAGCTAAGTTGGGTCTTAGTATCATTTTCAATTTCTTCAGCTTTTTGAAACAGCATTTTTAATGCCGTTTCTTCATTCGGCTCGCTAAGTTTTATAATTTCAAAAACCTCTCTAATTGCATTATTTTCAAAATATTTTTTATATTCAGGCTCTGTCATAGTCGCGATTATAGGCATTCTCCCATCTCTAAGATAAGGAAGAATAGCGCCAGATAAATCGATTTCATAAGAAGATGAACCAATTAAATTTTGGAACTGAGGCACATATAAAATTACATTTCCTGAATGCTTTACCTCTTCAATTATCGCCTGGAGTCTTGTTTCTAATTCTTCTCTATTTGCAGTTCCAGCAACAAGCGGACCAATTGCAACTTCTAAAAATCTTCTGTGGTTTAATCTTTTGGATAAATTTGCTTCATAACTATCAAAAATAAAATTATCTACTAAATTACTTTTTCCTGTTCCAATATCTCCAACCAGAAGCACATTGTTATTTTCTTTCCTCTGCATTGCCTCAAGCATCTCGGCATATTCCTTTTCCCGTCCTTCAATAAATCCTTTTTTTCTAACGCTTGAGAAAGTTAAGTCCTTTGTGTAATTTTTAGTTTCCGGAGTCCATCCCCATACTAAAGTTTCGCCGATTCCAACCCCTACAAATCTTGCTTTCTTAGGCTTAATATTTTCTTCGTCAAATGAAATCTTAACCCAATGATTTATATTTAATATATCTTCCTCTTTTAATCTATTTGAAAAAAGTAATTTTGTTTGACTTTCTGTCAGAAGAAGAAAAGCCGTAAAAAGATCAACGGAAGTAACATAATTTCCATTTTGAGATTTTGCGATCTCTAATGCTTTTGCATATAAGTCATGCTTTGGAAAATCTACAATTTTTAAATCCTTTGGATTTATCGCTGCTTTTTCTAGATAAAATTTAATTTGAAGTCTTTTTTTTAAATAATTAATGATGGAAGCAGAATTATTTTTAAGAAGAACAACCATAAGAGCTTCTTTTGTAAAGCAATCTAAAGTGTCTGTTAAATTTCCAGTGACTTTTTTCATAGGCAAAATATTTTCAATTTCATATCTAATAAAAATATGAATAATAGTAATTAATGATAAAAGGAACAAAGGAATTTTTGGAAAATTTCCTAAGACAATCTCATAAACAATAAGAATTAAAGCTCCGTTTATTGCGAAAAATCTAATTAGGACAGAACCAATTGAATCGTAAATTAAAGATATACTTATTCTTCCGTTCATAATTTAATAAATAAAATTAAAAATGTAATTAAGGGCCACCAGATAAAAAACGCTAAAAATGTAACTTCAAGAAATAAAACTGTACCGAAGAAAACTAAATCAAAAAATATCAGCGCAGTTTTTATAAAAATTCCCATTCCAATTGAAAAAACCACTAACCCTTTTCTGTATTCATTTTTAAGAGGCTTGAAGAATGTTCTAATCATAAGAGGAAGTGAAAGAATCTGAAGTACGGCGTGATTCACTGACATGAAGTATTTGATGAGCCGAAGCGGCGCCTCAAGATACCAAAATTTGAGAAACAAAAAAGGAATGGATAAATAAAATCCGGGCATTAATCTAAGTATAGGAACTTGAGGCCAAAATTACAAACTTCTTTTAATCTCCTGAGCAAGCAGTGGATTCCACATAGCACCAGTCGCACTCATCACAGCATCTGCCCCTTTAGCGCGATATTCAAAATATTCACTAGCGATTGTTACGCCACCCACACCAATAATTTTAAAATTAAATCCGAGCTCTTTTCTTAGATTAAAAAGTCTTTCTGTCATTTCTAACCCTGCCCATTTAATCGGGTGCCCACATGTTCCTGATTTTAACCTCATAGGTCCACCGGACAATGCCTGCTCACCATTTTCTTTATAAACTTTTGCGGGAATCGTATTTATCGCAGAAACTCCTTGAACGATTTTTCCAACAGACTTAATTAATTTCTCTAAGTTTATCTGATCTTCAAAATATGCAATTTTAATAATTAAAGGCGTATTTCCGATTTCATTTTTAATAGCCTCAACTATTTCAACCGTCCTTGAAACATCAAAACAAACCAAATGAGAAGATCCTTCATTTGGACAAGATAAATTTACCTCCATAACCTTTACTCCAGTTTTTTTTACCAATTTAGCAGCTAGGATATAATCTTTAATAAATTTATTCACATCTCCTTCAGTCGTACCCTGGAAGCTTCCAATCACAACCTGTCCTTTTTTTGCATGCTTAACACTTTTTGCTAAATCTTTTTGCCAAACTTCTGGATCCATTGATGGAACTCCAAAAGAATTTGTTACTGCTAGTGGATTTCCATATTTCTGATTTCCAATAACTCCTTTTTCTGCCATCTCTAATGTTAAATTTCCTTTAACTTTTACAGCCAAAACATTTGGCCATTCATTTGATAAACGGAATTTAGTTCTAACAGTTTTATATTCCACCAAATCAAAACCTTTATCTAATGCCGCATTTACATATTTAGAATTTAATAGTGGACCTGCTGGAATTCCAAAAGGAGTAAAAATTGGAAGACCAAATAAATAATGATCCGGTGCACCTTTTTCTTTATAAACTTTTTTATTTGCGAATTCTCCAAAGGGGCCTTTTTTATAATTTTCTTCGTAAGTTTTTAGAGGGTCAAAAAATGGCTTTAACATCCCGAAAATTATAACACTTTTCCAAATCCTGGTTCTACGAGAAATTGTCCATTTTCAAATACTAATTTTTTTCTAATATAGACTTTCTTAACTCTTCCTTTTAGTTTCCGGTCTTCAAATGGAGACCATTTACATTTAGCTTCCAAACGATTTCCATCAACAGTCCATTCCTCATCTTCATCTACCTCTATTTCAGAATCTTGTTTTATTCCAAATATTTCTGATGGCCCATCATGACAAAGTCGCTTTATGTCTTCAATTGTTAGTAAGCCTTTTGATTCTGCGGACAACAACAAACCCAATGTGGTTTCTAAATTTGGAACTCCGAACGGTGGATTCTCTGAATTTTTTTCTTCTCTTGTATGAGGTGCATGATCTGATTCAATCAAATCAATATGTTTTAAATTTTTAAATGCAAAATCTGAAAATCCATCATAAACTGGAGGTTTCATCATGCCATAAGATTTCAAACGCTTAACATCTTTTTCAGATAAAAATAAATGGTGAGGCGTAACTCCACAAGTAATACTCAAGCCTTTCTTCTTAGCTTTTATAATTTTTTCTAATTCCTCAGAACTAGAAACATGACAAATATGGGTTTTCTTTTTTGTTTTTTCGCATGCTTCGATTACTAAATCTATAACATCTTCTTCGGCGTGAACTAAAATCGGCTTATCCACTTCCCATGCATCGTAAATTTTTAACAAATTATTCTGATCAATAATAAATCCACCAGTTGTTTGATTAAGATATAACTTCAGTCCCAAAACTTTATCTTTTACTTTTTCAAATTCTGATAGATTGTCACCAAGTGAACCGAAATGAAAACCGATATCAGAGACTGCTTGACCTTCTGCAATCTCTATTTTCTCATCCAAACGATCAAGTGTCGTAATTGGACTTAAGTTATTTGGCATATCTATGACTACGGTAAACCCTCCAGCGATGGCGGCTTTTGTGCCACTAGTAAAATCTTCTTTATGTGTTTGGCCAGGTGTACGTAGGTGGACATGCGGATCGATGAGACCTGGGAGTTTTATCATTTATCTAATTTTTCGTTAATATATTCGATTGTCTCCTGGGGAGTTTTTCTAAAAACTACATACTCTCGCATATCAAAAGCATTAAACTTATCATCCTCCATTTTCTTAAACTGGACCCTTAAACCTTCATAAAAATTGTCAGTGTCTAAAACTACGATTGGTTTTTCATGATTTTTCTGTCTTTTAAGTTCTACTATATGGAGAAGCTCATCTAAAGTTCCTAGTCCGCCTACTAAAGCTACAATTGCCACAGCCTTATCTAACATTATGGCTTTTCTTTGTCCTAAATCATTTGCGAGTAACATTTCATCCGCATTCTTTCTAGCTAAATGATGGAAAACCTTCATAGAGACTCCCAACACTTTACCTCCATTTTTCTGAACCTCATCAGCGACCACTTTCATGAGCCCTGTATCAGATCCTCCAAAAACCAAATGATATCCATGCTCTACAAGAAGTCTAGAAAACTCCTTAGCAGGTTCTATATATTTAGGATCTAAATCTCTTGAGGAACAAAAAACAGCAATATACTTCATGAAAATCTCTCCATCTTAAAAACATCTACTACGACTTCTTCGTATGGATGGACTTTCTTAACTGCAGCTACAACATCATTAATTACTTCATCTGGACACTCCATTTCGATTTTTACTTCTTCTACTTTTTCAATTTTTCCTACTTTTCCAATATGAGGATTTGCATCATTATCTGCAAACCAAGATCCATACCCTTCAGAAATAAATGCGCATTTTTTATATTTACCAATTATCCCAGCGCCAGTATCTGATGCAGCGTCAATAATATCTCTAATTACTTTTTCTTCACGAGGAGCAAAAACAAAAAACTTATACATAATGAGATTATATCATTTGCAATTTGTAAGGTTTTGGTGTTTAATGCCAGATACGAAAATGACAAACACACATGTGAACTATTTTGGCTATGGCGCCAACGCAGATCTCAAAATGATGCAGGCTATTACTGGAAGAGCTGATTTTATCGGAAGACCAGCAATTTTAACTGGCCATCGACTTGGCATACAAAGATTAGATCAAGTGCCAATTGTTCCAAGAAGGATTTTAGAAGAAGCTTGGGGTCCTAGTTTTCAAACTTATGTAGCTGTACCTGAAAGTGGATCTATGATTAATGGTGTACTTTGGAGAATTGATGAAGAAGCAAGAAAACTTATTAGAAATTGGGAATTAGTAGAGGAAGAAGTAGGACTAGAGTTAGCATGGAGAAAAGAAGCACATCTCGCTTCAGTCGCATTACCAAACGGTGTATCTGCTTACGGAATACAGACTGAAATTCTTGGAGATGATCAAGCTTTCGATGAAGCTACAGTTGTAGACGGCACAAACTATCCATTATTTTTAATGCCCCGAGAATCTGTTTTAAAAGCTGCTACTTTGGAAAGAGAAGCTTACCTAGCAAGAATAGGAATGGAAGGAAAACCTCCAACTAGAGAACGCTAAAACCAGCCGGATTTTTTCTTAGTACCTTCAAATTCTTTTAGTAATTCTTTTTGATGAGATGATAAGTTCTTAGGAATCACAACTTTTACCTGAACATAGTGATCTCCTTTTCCCCTCCCGTTAACACTCGGGACTCCTCTTTGCGCAAGTCTAATAACAGTATTTGGCTGAGTTCCTGAAGGAATTCTTAACTTAACTTTACCGTCTACGGTTTCTACATCTATCTCAACTCCAAGTGCTGCTTGCGGAAATGATATCTCTTCTTCGGTTACTATATTCTGACCTTCTCTTTTAAATCTCTTATCCGGTCTGACATCAATTAGAACATCATAAGTCCCAAATCTCACACGCTGCCCATTATCGATTCCTGCAGGAATTTTAACTGTTTGGGTTTTTCCCTCTACAGTTATTCTTTTCGTAACTCCCTTAACTGCATCCATAAAATCTATCTGAAGAGAATAAACTGGCCTTCTTTGCTGTCTACCAAATGGATTTCCACCACCAAAGAATTGTTCAAAAATTTCAAATGGATCTGCTCCTCCCGAAAAATCAAAACCACCGGCATTTCCACCAGTAGTATATGTATATGAAAAAGGTCCGCCGCCTGAGAATGGATTTCCACCACCTCCAAATGGTCCTTGCTGTCCTGCTCCCTGCTCAAAAGCAGCATGACCAAATTGATCATAAGACTGTCTTTTAGAAGGATCTGATAAAACTTCGTATGCCTTAGTTACTTCCTTAAATTTTTCCTCAGATGTCTTATCTCCTTTATTCCTATCCGGGTGGTGCTCAAGAGCCAGTTTTCTATATGCTTTTTTTATATCTGTTTCACTTGCGTTTTTTGCTATACCAAGAGTTTGATAGTAATCTTTTGCCATCCTTTTATTCTACCATTTTTCGAGCCTAAATTAAAGCTAAATGAAGCATTTTATTGCCAAATTCTAGCAATACTTTTATATATTTCCCATATTCAAACGTTAAGCTATTCACATGAAAGGAGGTGTAATATGTTAAGTATTGTACTTTGGGTACTATTCGGAGCTATAGTTGGATTTATTGCTGACTATATTGACCGATCTGTTGAGTTAGGCTGGATGGAGAGAGTCGTAGTTGGAGTTGTTGGAGCAGTAGTCGGAGGGTCAATTGCACAGCTACTCACAACCGGCACATTAGGAGTAACTGCAGCCGCCAGCTTTGATTTAGTGTCAATGATAGTAGCGGTTCTGGGAGCACTCGGATCACTTTTCGTTTGGAAAAGGGTTAGAGGAACCAGAAGCCTCGCTTAATACTAAAAAGCCCACCTGATCGATCCAAATATAGGAAGACTCGGGTGGGTTTTGTATTCTTATTTTACAGTTACGCTTTTTGCAAGATTTCGTGGCTTATCTGGATCATAATTCTTCATTACGGCCAAATAATAAGCTATGAGCTGAGCAGGTAAAATCTGAGCAATCAAACTTCCTTCTTCAATATCTTTAACTTCAATGAAATGATCGAACACATCATTATTTTCATGGCTTACACCAATTATTACTCCTCCCCTCGCTTTAACTTCCATCGCATTAGAAATTACAGCTTGATATGTTTCATCATTTGGCGCAAAAACTATAACTGGAGTTCCCTTAGAGATTAATGCGATTGATCCATGCTTTAGTTCTCCTCCAGCTAATCCTTCTGCATGAAGATAGCTTACTTCCCGAATTTTAAGCGCGGCCTCAAGCGCTGATGGATAAGAA
>CAYXTY010000003.1:0-33709 GCA_964468505.1 uncultured Gammaproteobacteria bacterium | reverse complement strand
TTAGAGCTTTGCTTAATAGTGTTATCTTTTCCGAAAAGTTTTAGAGCTGTTGAAATAAATCCAAAAAAACTAATTACTAAAGAAATTACTATTCCTATTAAAAGTGCTGCGAGTACAATGACATAAAGAGGGATACTTGGAATTACGTAGTGGAAAATATTAACGGAGACGAGTTGAGTGTTTTGAGTAGCGAAGTATGCGAAAACTCCCCCAGTGACAATTAAAATTATTAAAGAAATCAAGCTGTATACAGAGTATCACTAACTACGGGATATAACAAGCAATATGAAGAATAAAAGCTGGTTATCGTATTGGATAACCATAAAAAGGCCCATTTGTTACTGCTTCAGTTATACGAAAACCAATCGCGGCACTTAAATCTTTGGCCATATCCCCCGTTTTTTCTTTTGGAGGAATATTTTTATTCGCGCCTAAAACCCATTGCATAGCGTATGGAGTGAAAGCTTTTCCAGTTTGAAGATTTAAAGGAAAAGCTAAAGACATGGTAGGAGTATCATTTAAAGAATCTGCGTATCTAATATCTAAAGTATATGAGTTCGAGCCGGCTGTATTTGAAGCCCTAACCCGTGATCTTCTTATTGGCTCCTGCGGCCTTACAAAATCCAGCACTAAGTCTGCCATCCCCTCTTCTGTACCCAATTTATATGTTCCTACCTTATCATCAAAAATTAAATCTATTTCTGTATCCTCCTGATACACACGTCTCAATTCTGTATTTGACCTTCCTGAGGGATAAAAACCTGACGGCAATCTTACCAGTGCCCATTGTAAAAATTCCGAGAACTTCAATCGTCCTTGGCCAGGCGACATATAATCTGGTATCGTGGCATCCCAAACAAGTGAGGCTTTATCTGCATTGATCAACAATCCTACTTCAGTCAAACCACTTGATAGTCTGTATTTCTCTTTCTGTCCAGGAACATTCCCGCTATCTGCACCTACTTGCCAAAGACCATCTCTTAATCCAGATAGATTTGTTCCTGCTAGTAGCTGCTCCAAGCTTAAGGGTTGATCCTCAGGGCCATGCGTCATATTGCGGATTATATTCTCTTTTACTTAAGTGTCAAGGCAAATTTTATTTGACAGGAAAAGCTTAAAGTAGTATAAAAGTCCACTATGGTAGACCAAGAACCCAGAAGAGGAAAAAAAGAAAAAGATCCTGTGGATTGGAAGGCTGTAGATGATGCTATTGTCTTAAAACTTGCTGAACCTGATCCAGAGGATCCTACTAGAAAAAGACACGACGCTATTGATGCATCCATGGCAGAAGCTGTAATCAGTGGAATTGATTTAACAGGGCTTTCAGAAAAACAAGTTGCTCACATGCGAGATCAAATGACTAAAAGAATTCTCGATGTAAAATTAGTTACACTCGCAAGAATTGACAACTATCCTTTTCTGTCACCAGTTGAGCGAAGTAGAATGGATGAATTCCTTTCGACCCTTCGCGGATTAAATCCTACCATGACTTTTAGATCCCCTAGCGACTATGCCACACTTTTCACACAGCAATTAGTCCGTCCTGAACCAGAAGCTGTTACCCAAACTTATCAAGATCCCACTGCTCCGCCTCCGTTTGATCCTAATAGACCTATTGCTCCTGGGAATTTTTTAGATCATGTTACTGGCCCAGTTCAACCAAGATTTGGCAGTGTCACAAGAACCTTACGGATTAAAGATTTTTCTGCGCCTATCGCAAGCAATGATGTATTTGGCCAAAGAAGAGGCTATAGAGGCTAAAACTAACTTCCTACAGGCACTTGCCGAGCTGTTTTTTCAGGCTTGGAAACTAACAAAACATATCCTATTCCTATATCACTCTCCAAATCCCAGTCAAAAACATCTACCCCTAGCTCCCATGACAATCTCTGTGTTAAGCGGGTTGTTCTTCCACCTTCATACGGGAAATCAAATAATACAGCTTCACCCCCGGTCTTCATAACTCTCACGATTTCCCTAAATGCTGCTATAAAGTCCTCCTCCTCTAAATACATTAGAAGCCTAGAGGAATACACTAGATCCTGCGAACCATCAGGAACAGGTAGATTTCTGGCATCTCCCAGAATTGGTCTGACATTTCTAGGAGCTGGTCCCCATGCCTCAACTGTGTCTTTTAATAAAATATCTACGTTAGTTACTTGAAATCTATTATCCCCTGCTCCAATTTGAACAGCGCAAGTTGATTCATTTCCTCCGCCTATCTCAAGAATTGAAACAGATTCTGCCTCAGAATTACCCAATCTATTTAAGCCATGCGAGAGATATCCATTTAATGATAGGTCTGTCTGGTCGAAGTATCTGTTTGTTAAGAGAATACTTTCACCCCTAGGACTAACTAGAGCATGAGGACGTCCATTCCCACCAATTTCTATTCTAAGATGAGAAAATTCTGGATGAAGACTATATCCATGAGGCACATTTGGGTTAGGAGTATATTCACCTACGCTTCTTGCCACAACCAAATTTGCTCCATCTTCTACTTGAGCTAAAGGAACTAAAATGCGCTGTTTCGGACTTCCACCATCTTGACCACGACCATCAAATATTTCAGAAACCATAAGCGTAAATTATACAATTTACTATAAGACTGGGTCAATGTTATCTTATGGGGGAAAGTTTTTTACCAATTTTAGAAATAATGAGAAAACTTAGAACTGAGCAAATTATGAGTATGTAAATAGGGAAACTGTAAGTCGCGAAATCCCATTCCTTGATTGTTAAAATAGTTATAAAAGATCCTATCGCAGGAGCAACGAATCCAATAGAACTTTCTGTCTCTGGATTTCGATAAGATTTAATTAAAGTAGGAACTGCAGCGAGTAGATCAGCAATAATACTAAATAGAATTGCGATATTCCCTACTCCAGTTGTTAGCCAAAGAACTAATCCTATAATTGAAAGTCCTCCAAAAAAATAATCTCTCTTTTCTGCTTTCCAGTATGCTTTTTTATTTATAAATGAGGCCAGAAAAATTAAAAGCGGATCAAGGCCCACGAAAAGAGTTAATAGTTTTTGCGGACCTTCTACCTGATCTAACTGCGCCGCGAATGCGATCAATGGAACTGTAGCCCACAAAAACCATGTGACACGATTTGGTTGAACTTTCCCCTGAAGAGTTTTAATTAAATACCCTAGGCTACCGATAATTGTGATTACGAGGGCAAGGTAAACGAAGTTTTCACTGATCATAAATCGATTGTATCAAACCCAAGAAAATTAATTTAAGTATTTATTTTCCCAAAAGCCATTTGACTGTTTTTGCTGTACCCTGAGTAAGAGTGCCGGGAATGGAATGCCTATCTTGCATGTCAGGTCTTGACGATAAAATTCTTTCGTGCATATCCAGTGCGTCACTAACCCTCATCCACTTCATCTCAACATGTTCTCTAGGCGATGCATTAAAAGGTTCAAGATTCCTTGCATCAACCAAAAATACTCTTACAGCACTTTGAAATAAAACTGATTGACCATCCATAAATCCACTTATATGTGAAACTGGCATGTCTTTAAAATAAATTAATCTATTTGAATCCAAATACACCCCCGCCTCTTCTCTCGCTTCTCTAATTGCTGCAAGTTGGTCTGTCTCTCCAGGATCAACTTTTCCTCCAGGAGGAGCCCACTGCAGATGATGGCTCTTTGTTGCCCTAAGTCCTAGAAAAATTTCCATATCGTTATCGCCTGGTCTTAAAAGAACAGCCTGAACCGACGGGACAATAATTCTTAGAAGTCTTTCTCTTTCGCCTTCAATCATAAGGGGCTATTATCCCAGCTTTTCAAGAAGAGTCAAGGATATTTCTAGAGGCTTAGCATTTTCATTACTTCGTAAACGAAAACTCCTGGCCAGAATAGAGCTTTTATTAGACCCCAAATAGTCTCCTGAAATCCCGAAGTTACCTGAATATAATAAATCGCTGCACCAATTATTCCCGTGCAGTAAATGGCTGATAGCCCAGCGTTATCTTTCATATTTTTCACCTCCTTTATTTTTACTATCCTAAACTTAGGTTAACATATGTCATATTTCCTGGATCCCTAGAAGACTTAACCTTACGCCTATCATCTACCCTTTCTGTACTTAAAATTATTCTTGCTGGGTCATCCCCATCACTTGATAGAATTCTATAAACTGGTGTCTCGTGAATTGTTCTAATATTTCCACTACTCATTAAAAAAATTTCTCCAGCAACAAATTCGGATAAACCTTCTAGATGCGGTCCTGGAGCAGAATTATTTGCAACTATAAGATCAACCCCTTTACCCTCGATTTGTCCATTTACAAATCTATCTACAACCTGACCAATTAGAGCTACCTGCGCACCATTAAAAACCACCCTGGTCTTGTCATTTACTTCTGGAATTACAGGAAGAAGAGAGATAACAGCATCTCTCTGAGAAAGAGTAAGAAGTCTTGCCATTTTCTGATATTTAGCCATTTCAGCTTGTCTATTTAAATGCCCCAAATATGCTTCGATAACAGCCATTAAACTCAAAATACTCCTAAATTTATCAGCAGTCAATATAATTTTTCTTGACAAGACTAAATCCTCCCTTTAGAATCTCAATACTCTGCCTCAAAAAAATGAAACCAATTACACCTTTTGGTCTACCGGTAGGACTTAGTATTGCTTTCTGGACATTTATAGGACTTGTTAGATTTGTTTCCGAAAATGTCAGAGGAGAAGAAAAAGCAAAACCAAAAAAAAATAGATTTAGCGTAAAAGACATTGCAGTCGTAATTCCCGCACACAATGAATCTCTCGTAATTAGGGGGTGCATAAAAGCTGTTAGAAAATCTGTACCAGTCAGACAAATTTATGTAGTTTCCGATGGATCAACAGACAACACTAAAGATCAAGCAAAAAAAGAAGGAGCGAATGTCTCACAGCTAAACCCCGGTCTTGGAAAAGCAAAAGCTCTTAAGCATCTTTTTGTTAAATATAATCTGTTTAAAAGATATAAATTAATTTTTATTGTTGACGCTGACACTAAAATGGATGAGGATTGCTTAAAATACGCTCTTCCCCTTTTTAATGACAAAGATATAAAAGTAGTTTTCGCAAGTTCACAGATTAAATGGCCAAAACATCTCCTGCCAAGAAAAGCTTACTATTTTATGTCATATCGCGATCGATTAAATCGGTTGCTTTCTTACTGCTTTGTATATGGTCAAACTTGGAAACACACAAACGTTAATTATGTTATTCCGGGCTTTGCAACAATTTATCGCTCAGACACATTGAAAAAACTTGAAATAGATACACCTGGACTTTTAATAGAAGACTTTAATTTGGCATTTCAATTTCACAAAAAAAAATTAGGAAAAATTGGTTATGAACCAAGAATGATTGGCTGGGATCAATATCCTCAAACATTCACTGACTATTGGAAACAAGTAAGGCGCTGGAACATAGGATTTTTTCAGACAGTAAAAAAGAATGGAGTCTGGCCTAGTTTTTTCTGGTTAGCTCTTGGGGTATTTTCATTTGAGATATTACTACACTCAATATTTTTATTAATCCTTCCTCTCATTTTATTATCAACTTTTTCTAATTTTTTTAGCATAGGACCAATTCAGCCAATTATCGGTTTTTATGAATCGCTGCCATTTTACGAAAGCTATACGCTTTCAGATCTTTTTATAAGCATATTTTTAATAGACTATATATTAACTGTAGTGGTGGGTCTTTGGCTTAGAAAACCACAATTTATTTTTTATGGATTCTTTTTTATCTTCATGCACTATGCCACTTCCCTGGCACTTCTCTCTTCAATATATCCAGGATTTTTTGGAAAATCAGAAGGAAAATGGAAGTCTCCAGAGAGACAGAAAAACTAATTATAGCTTTCGTCTAGCATGCGCCAAACAGATTGGTCTTCCCCACCAAGTCTCCAAAATGTTACTCCCGCAAATCCCACCCTATATGCAAGGTCTGCTTTTTCTTTTACACTTTGGCTATTCTCAAACCAAACCTCATGAGAGCCGTAACGAAACATTGGAGATTTTTGAATCTGGTCAAATTCCAGTGTCGCGTTTTCCTTTACCAACAAGCTTTGGGCTTCCTCAAAAGTTAAACCCTTCGCGCTTTCATTAGAATTCGTATTCCAATCATATCCATAAAGAGGAATTCCTAGAAACACTTTTCCTGGATCAATTCCTAGACTTAAAGTATAATCGGCAATTTTTTCTACCCAGCCAATCCCTGCAATCGGACCCGCAGCGTCTTCATCCGTATGCTGGCTATATCCCATTATTTGAATTTGGTCAGCATGCTGGGCTAACTGAAACCAATCCTGATACCTACTAACAGATTCCCCTTTTACATTCTCTCCAGTTTTAGGATGAAGAACTACAGTAAGAATTTTATTTTGCTTTTTCATTTCCAGGGATAATTCCTTTATAAAAATGGTGTAATTATTTCGAGTGGATTGCCTAAGAAGTTCGTAATCAATAATTATTCCGTCGAAATTTTTTTCTTTTAATTTACTAATTATTTGATTAATGTGATTTTTTCTATTCTCTGAAGAGTTAATAACATTTTCCACTCTACCTGAATCCCATCTATCCGGATTCTCACCTAAATTAGTAATTACTGCGCTTACCTTTACATTATTTTCATGAGCAAATCTGATTAACTCCTCATCTTCATTTGCATATTCATATTTTTGAATTGACCCATCACTATTAAGGTAATACCAAAACACATTTATATAATCAAAGGATTCTTTATTTTCCTTAAAAGAGCTGACTGCATTTTCCTGTTCCCAATATGGAATTGAGCCTTTTACTAAAAGCTCTTTTTTCTCATCTGGAGCGATAGAATTTTGGCTAATCATTTTCGTAAAATTATTTTCTTTGGTGTTTAAAATAACTACGACACCAATTCCTCCAATCAAGAAAATTAAAAGAACAGAAATTAGAATCAAATGCTTTTCATATTTGAAAAGAGTTTTCATTAAGAAATAAGAATTTTGCGTGCCTCATTACCGGGCACGTTAAACAGGAGGTCTAGTATAGACAGGTTTGCTATAAAACCATGCTGCTTGTTAAACAACTGCGGGTATTCTTTACATTTCCAATCCTGAACTTTAATAGTAATTCCATTATTCTCAAACAACGAATGGTCGACATATGCTGAAACTGCAGTTCCACCACAAAAGTCCTCGCTTGCGCCGTATTCTTTACACAGTGCTACTATTTTTTCATTTGTTTTAAGTGATGGATTCTTGAGACTTTCACTTTCTGAAGATCTTTTAACTTCTTTAAGTCTTATAATTTTATCTTTAGATAATAGCTCCACCACTTTATCAATATTTAATATGTCTTTATCAAACTTTTTTACTCCCATAACTTTTGTAAGTCCCCATAAAGTAGTAGCGATATTTAAATCCGCCAAATTTTTATATTTAACTTTAAGTAAGCTTTCTAACTCTGGAAAGATCTCATCAAAACGTGCTGCTTTTGAGTAAGCGAGTTTAAAAGTCTTCAAATGGTCCTCAACCCATTCAGAGCTATCTTCAATCTTCGTTGAAACAATTGGCATAAAGCCTTCATGATGTACTGGAATAGATAATAAAAATCTCCCGAATGACTGTTTTACTGGAGAGTGAGCTTGATAAGATTTATCAACCCCTCCATCAGGATATTTGTGTTTTCTCACAAATTGAGCTTCATCTCTTATCGCAAAAACGTCAGTATTTAAAATTCTTGCAAAATAATGAAGCCTTGGAAAATACTGGGGCTGAATACCGGAGTACCTCTTCGTTTTTGTTGTCTTTCCGGCCTTTGTCATTTGTCTATCTTTTATATCTTTATTAAGGACTTGGTGTCAATATAATTTAATGGATCAAAGTGGACTATTTTAAAACCCTGGAAAATAATCAGTTACGATTTTATGAGGCTTAATTCCAAGCTTACTTAGTAATTTTTTATATGATTCAACCATTGCGATAGGCCCTGATAAATAATATGTTCTTTCCGTAAATCCTGGTACTTCTTTTTTTATTATTTCTGAAGTCAATCTTCCCCTGTAACCATTCCAGTTTTCAAAATTTTTTGAAAGCACCGGAACCAATTTCAAACCAAATTCTTGAGCATTTTTAAAGATATCTTTATAGATAAAGCTTTCAGGCTCCGAATTTGAAAAGAATAAAACAATATCTCTTTTTTCTTTTTTATCTACAATATATTTTGCCATACTTCTAAACGGAGTTATTCCAATTCCCCCGGCAATGAAAACCAATTTTTCATTTTTATTTTCTGGAAGAGTAAAATCACCGGAAAGACTTCCTGCGTAAATTTTTTGTCCAGGAGTTAAATTTAAAAGTGATTTTTTAAAACTGCTCCCTTTTAAATTCTCAACTCTTACACCAAGTTTTAAATTTTCTTCAGTTGGGCTGGATGCAATCGTAAAATAACGCCTCACTCCCCTAGAATCAGGCCGGTGATGCCCTAATGTCCATTCAAAATATTGACCTGGTAAAAAATTAAAAGATTTAGATTTTTTAAATACAAATTCATAAATATTTGGAGAAAGTTTTATTTTTTCAGAAAATTCTAAAACTAATCTTTTTCTAAAACTAACAAAATAAGCAAAAATATTTCCTAGAATTAATGCTGTTTCAGAAGTCATAAAGAAAGGACCAATATTGAACTGCACTCCTGTTAGAAAACCTACCAGTGCTCCATAAATAATCTGAAGACGTCTTTTCGGCGGCATAGTTATTGGCTCTGTTAGCATTATCGTTCCTAAAAAAAGAAGAGGCCATGAAGGGATTGCCTGACTTAAAATATTTACAACTTCTGATCCATTTAAGAAAGCAAAAAGAGAAATTGAAATAACTGCAAAGATAAAATATGAGATAAAAAGAGTAAATTTTCTAACTTTTCTAACTATTAAAATTCCAACCAGTAAAACAAATGGAAATAAGAATGTATTTCCAATCCACCACTCTCCCTCATAGGCACCAAACAAACCCATTAAAACGAGCGCAAAAGCTGCTGGGTTAAAAATATGCTTCTTATTGATTGCCAAAACATATTTTGATCCCATTGCGATTGTTGCAAATAAAATATGATTCAATGGAGAATTTCCCAGCTCATAAGGAGTGAGAATTAAAAATAGAATTAACCCCGTAATCGCGAACGACTCAACATTTACCTGGACTTTAAAAATTTTCGCATATATAAAATTTGATATAAAACAGGAGGCAAGAATTAGAACCAAACTTATAACTAGGTTAATTGTCGGAAAGGGAACAATTCCAATTCCTGAAAAGAAAATGGAAATACTAGACAAAAAAATTAATCCATAAAGAACAACTCTATATGTGGTAAAACTATTTAGAAACGAATCAATTGTTCTCACAGTATTATTGTACTAAATTTTCTTTTTGAATAAATAGTTCTGCTGGAAAATTCTTTGATTTTTTAAATGAGTAATCTGGATATAAAATTAAGTATTCAAAATCAAAGTACTTCAAAAGTTTATCAGGTGAAGCAAAAAACAAACATGTTGCTAATCCGTCTGCAGTAACTGCATCCTTAGAAACTACCCATGTTGCCAGAATTTTATCTGGTGATTTTAAAGAATTTGCATCAATTATATGATGAAATCTATCCCATGATCTCCTATTTCCAGAAGATGCAGCGATACTTTGATTTTTAATTTTTGCGATCCCTATGACCTGTTTAAAATTTCCTGGATGTTCAAGCCCTACTGATAATGCTTTTTCGTCATTTTTATAATAAATATCTCCCCCGCCATCAATCGTAAAAGTATTTATATTATTTTCAAGTAAAAGTTTTGAAATAATATCGATTAGATATCCTTTTCCAAGTCCTCCGAAATCAAGAACATATGGTTTTTTAATAGTTAATACTGGAAATTTAAATGAATAAATTTCAGAAGATTTAGGTAGTTTATTTATTTTCCGAGGCTTTAGCTTATATTCAGAATCGTATCCTGCCTCAACTAATGTATTTCCAATTAAAAGCGTGAATGCACTATTTGTAATAAGTTCAAGTTTTTCGTAAAGAGAAAATAATTCTTTTGAGTCATGAGGAAATTTATACTCGCCTTTTTTTTCAGAAATTTTCCATACAATTGAATCTTTTCGAAAACGGGAATATGTTTTATCAAACTCTTCAATTCTGTTTGAAATAATTTCTAGGATTTCTTCCCGCGTTTTGGACGAATTAAAACAATCGATCACCCATTGGGTTCCGATTGCCTCAAACGCCAGCTGAAAAGAATTCATAATTAAGAACTAGCTTGAGCTTGTGCCTTAATATCTTCGATCGCTGCATTAAATCCAATTGGAGTTAAACTTGATCCAGAAATTTTACCAAGATTTATTTCATCAATATTTTTTCCAACAACTTGTTCTTTATAGTTAGCGATGAAATCTGCTTGTTTTTCTTTTGATATAGGCGCCTTAGCTTGCGCTACAACTTCTACGTCTTCTACTACTCCATTCGCAAGCGTAACAGTTACATCAATTGATTCTGTTCCTGAATGATATGAGTATGCGCCTTTTGCTTCGTATGTACCATCTTTATATGTAGCTGTGGTTCCCGCTTCGCTGGTCTCCTCCATAGCTCCAGTTACGGTTTCGTCCTGTGGAGTTTCGACTACTGCTTGCTCTTTATTTTTAGTAAGAACAAATCCTCCGATAGCAACTGCTGTGATAATAACTACCACCGCAATTCCAATCATGATCATGTTTTTGTTCATACCAGTTTTTTGTGTTTCTTCTTCCATTTATTCACCTCCTATCTCTATTTTAGATTAATTTAAGAACCTTAAAATAAGTTGAATTATTATAACAAATCTTAATTTAAATATTTTTTATAAAATTCTACTGTTCTTTCCATAGCCTCGGTAAAAGCACTCCCTGTAAAATTATGTCCCCCACTTTGATATTCATTTAATTCGTGCGGAATATTTGTGCCGTCAAGAATAGTATTTAAATCACGACTGTATCCGACATTTACAACTGGGTCGTCCACTGCATGATTTAGAGAGATCGCCCCAGTTATGTCATCAAGATAATTCGTGAATGGAACTTGCTTCCAAAAATTATTATTTGGATCAAATGCTCCATACGTGTCCATTAACTGCTGACGCTTAGACCTATTTATATTTTGGTCAGTTGGAGGCCTGTAGCTATTATCATCAATTCCGTATTTTTGCATGTCTTCATATGTATAAACTGCCCCACCCCATACTGCGATCGCAGGAAGATCTGGTACAGCGGCTAATGCGCGGGTAATTACATTTCCAGCCATTGAATGCCCCCAAAGCCCCACTTTTTCTGGATTAACAAAGTCGGTTGCCTGAAGAGCAGCTCTAGCATTTAAGGTATCCACTATATAATCTGATCCATAATATCCTCCTCCAGCTTCTCCTTCACTGTCTGCATGTCCCCTTAAATCAATTTTAAAAACCACAAATCCATTACGAGCTAAATAATCTACATAAGAGCTGTAATTTCCGGCTGTTGTATACAAAGATGGCGGAATGTAACCATGCACAAAAACTATCGCCGGCCACCCCCCAGCTGGTTCTTCTCCAACAGGCACTGTAAGTAAACCATTTATCTTAAATCCATCCGAATCATAAGAAGTTAAGTAGCTTGTGTAGTTTGCATTAGAGGAAACTTGCTCCCGTTCATTCAAACTACTATTATATTTTCTTGCTCGAAGTGCTGGAATAGTAATTTCTGAAAATGGATATGGAGTAGGAGTTGGATCTACAACTGAGCTTATATTTGATAATTTTCCAGACGATTCACCTTTTGAAATTATAGAATAAAGTCCACCAAAAACTAAAGCATTTATCCCAATTAACGCTCCTAACAATAAAATTATTTTTCTTCTTTTTTGGGCTGGGGTTAAAGTTGGGATTTCTGAATTCTGAGGAGTTACTTTTTCTTCCATGAAATAAAATTATACCAAAGTTCTCTAAATGTCGGCAATATAATATCTAATTTCTTCTTTCTCGGGATCTAAAAGCTGGAACAAATAAGTTATGTCTTCATCTCTATGCCTAATACACCCCGAGCTCCCCCAATCTTCAAGTGAAAGCTTCGATTCATTACCTCCAATACCATGCAATCCAAAATATCCAGGAAGAATCCAGTCGCACTGAATATAATTTCCACTGAAATCCAAACATTCTGTATATGGCACTGGTCCGTATGGCCATTCATCAGTCGTAGGAATATCAAGCTGGAGAAAATATGGAGCAGTTTCTGGATTTTCTATTGAAGATTCTTTTTTAATGATAGTCCAATATTCCCGTCCTACAAGTTCTGGAAGAGGCGTCGGGCTCCAGGATGCACCTGTCTTAACTTGAAAGCGACGGAGCATCTTGCTATTATTAGCGTCTCCTGGAACTCCCTCATATAAAATTTCAATGCCTGATTTTCTATTAAGCATTAGCCAGTGAGATGTTTTAGGGGCTTTAATTTGCTCGCTTTTTACTTCCTTATTAGGGAAATTTAACAAACCTAATACGGGAATTAGAGATATAATAAGAATAGATAGAATTAATGTTTTCTTTTTCATATGGACGATTTTAACAAAAATATCGCAGAAACAGAAACAAGTGAATCAACTCAGCCCGCCTCCCGCAGGAAATATTTTGCCGCAGGAATTTTTTTAGCAATAATTATATTTGCTGGAATTTCCGGTTTTTATTTATTGAATAGTCAGACAAAGCAAGTAATAGTTGAGAATACTCCTTCTATTGTTAAAGAAATTCTTCCTTCTCCTACTCTGCCTCCGATTCCATCAACCAAGATTCTTTCAAATGGAAATTATCATGTTTTCCAAAGTTTTAACAACTGCGGTCCCGCTGCTCTTTCTATGGCGCTTAGATTTTATGGAGTAAATGTAAGCCAACAGGAACTTGGTCTTGCCCTAAGGCCTTACCAAGTGCCAGGCGGAGACAACGATGACAAGTCAGTAACACTTGAAGAGGTTGCAGAAAAATCTAAAGAATATGGCCTCACTCCATACCTTAGACCCATGGGCGATGATGATTTAGTAAAACAATTCATAGCTAATGACATTCCTGTTATCACAAGAACTTGGCTTAAAAAGGATGATGATATAGGGCATTATAGAATCATAAAAGGCTATGATGAAACGCGAGGAATTTTTATTCAAGATGATTCACTTCAGGGAAAAGATCTCGAATACTCATATGCAGATTATGATGATATCTGGAAGAAATTTAATTATGAATATTTAGTTTTAATTCCAAATGATAAAAAAGAAATTGCAGAAAGAATAATTGGTGAAGATTTAGATGAAAAAGTTGCTTGGGAAAAAGCAAAAGAGAATTCGTTAAAAGAATTAAGTGCAAACCCAAACGACACAGACGCGGGATTTAATTTATCAGTGGC
Source organism: uncultured Gammaproteobacteria bacterium (assembly GCA_964468505.1). Lineage (GTDB taxonomy): Bacteria > Patescibacteriota > Microgenomatia > Levybacterales > UBA12049 > 2-01-FULL-39-10-A. The sequence goes on along the minus strand of CAYXTY010000003.1, from coordinate 20,275 downwards.
TTATTACAAACTCGGAGAATATGAAAAATCTGTAAAGGAATTTGAAAAGATTGAAAGTGCTCTTTCATTTAGAACTTTGTGGTATCAGATTGACCCAATCCTCGCATATTTTGAACTAGGAAATGACGAGAGAGTTCTGCAAATAACCGAAAGGATTTTAAACAATCAAAATCGAGCATTTTCCGAACTCTATATATTAAGAGGAGAAATTTATCAAAAACAAGGAAATAATGATCTCGCTCGTCAGGAGTTTCAAAAAGCTGTGATGTATAATTCAAATCTCAAAGAAGCTCAAAATTTACTGAATTCAATTTAAGAGGATAATTTTTTTGGATCTTTTTCTTCCGCTTCATCTTTAATCTCTTCAGCCTTATCTTTAATTTCTTCTACTTTTTTTCCTGCATTTTTATTCATATCATCTCTAACTTCTTCTCCCCTACTTTTTAAATCATTTAAAACGCCTTTTATTTTTTTACGATTTTTCTCATCTTTTAGTGCTATTGCTCCAGCGATCGCAACTCCAGCTCCAAGTGCTGCTCCTGTCACTGCCGCTGCTAATGGATTTACAATTTCTTTTTTCTTTGTGTCTGTCATAAACCTATATTAGAAAATATTTATTAAACAAAATGCTAAATTATGTAAGCAATTCGTAAGATTAATTTTCTTGAAGTTTGGAGAATCTATAAAATATAAAAAGACTACTCAATTGAAATCCTTGTAAAATTAAAATCGCTGCTGCCGGTGATAATTTATCTGCAGTAAAACCAAGTAAAAATGCTACCAATCCAAAGAACATACTCCCAGCGAATGATTCAAGTGAGCCCATGGTCGCGCGCTGCTCTTGCTTGAATTCTTTTTGCATGATTGAATTTTTTGCGACCACTGTTGAACCAAGAAAAAGGGATGTCGTAGACATTATGATAGGACTAAAAATTGTCGGGTATATTGCACCAATCGAATTTGCAGCCCTACTATAAATATTGCCTATCACTAACATCTTTAATTCACCAAATCTTTTAATATTTTTATTACTAAAATGAAAACTTATAGCGGCCCCGAAATTAGAAAATATTTTTGCAATCGGAATTGCCCACGCAGGCCAAACCATACTGTAAATTGCTGCCTGAAATTGATAATTCGCTTCTCCAAATCCGTAACCAATAATCGAGGATAGACTTATGAGTCTAAGTTTTGGATTATGCTTAAATCCAAGAAATGCTTCTTTCAAATGATTGTAGATATTTCCCGACCTATTCGAATGTACTCTTGGCTCTTTAACAAAAAATGAAATTAAAACACAAATTACTTGCGGCATTATAGATAACCAAACCAATAGAGAAAATGAGCCAATAAGAAGTAAAACAACACCAATCGCAGCAGAAATTCCTAAAGCGATTTGGGACATTTTTCCTATTTTTCCATAGAATTCACCAAATCTTCCCTCTTCATTATTCTCAGAAAGACTGTCATGAATTAATGCATCATTATTTCCGCTATAAAATGCTGTTGCTAACCCCTGAAAAATTGATCCAATTACTAAAACCGTAAAAGTATCCGCAGCTGCATAAAATATCATTGATACTAACCCTGCAATTGAACCTAAAATTAAAGTTCTGTGTCTTCCAATTCTGTCTGAAAAAATTCCTGTTGGAATTTCTAAGAGTGCTGAAGAGATAGTGACAATTGAGAAAACACTCATCCCTAATGCAAATGACCCCGAAATTTGCGCAAAATAAAGAATTGCAATTGGCGCATAAAACCTGAAGTCTATAAAAAAATTAAACCATGAGAGAAGTTTTATGTTTTGATGCATAGATGAAGTATAACAAATGCAAATAATGTAAAATGTATTTATGACAATTCAAGTTATTGCACATCCGAATGCTAAAAAAACAAAAATTCAAGGAGATCTACTTGGAGATCTTCATGTTTGGGTTAATGAGCCACCCATAGATGGACGGGCAAATGCAGCAATAATAAATGCACTTTCAAAACATTTTAAAATAGAGCGAAATAATATTATTTTAACTAGTGGAGAAAAATCAAAAAATAAAATTTTTGAAATTGCTGGTATTTAACTACTCATACCTTAAAGCATCAATTGGGGAAAGACGCGCAGCACGGCGTGCTGGATAAAGTCCAAAGATTACTCCAACTAGGGTTGAAACTCCAACTGCCGCGACTATAGCGAGAGGATTTATGGCAAATGGAATTCCTACAGCTAAAGAAATTAATAACGCACCTCCCACACCTAAAATAATACCGATCAAACCACCGAGTAGAGTCATCACAACTGCCTCAATGAGAAATTGAGTTAATATATCTTTCTCTTTTGCGCCAATTGCCTTTAGGAGTCCAATTTCTTTTGTGCGCTCTGTAACCGAAACAAGCATAATATTCATTACACCTACTCCACCCACTACCAGAGAAATCGCAGAAATCCCCGCGACCATCGCAGTTAGTAAATTCGTAATTGTTTGAACTGTTGAAAGAACATCCTGGAAGCTTTGCATTACAAAATCATTTTCTTCATTTTCATCAATACCGTGCCTATCTCTTAACAAAAGCTCCACATCATCCATAGTTTGATTTATTTGATCAGGATCCTCAACGCTTACATCAATTTCTTGAATTCTTTCACCATTTGGAAATTCATTTCTAACAACACTTAACGGAATGTATAGAGCGTTATTCAAAACTCCACCCGCAATTGCACTGGAAGATCTTGCAACCCCAATTATTCTAAAAGTTTTATTATCTACTTTTATTGTTTCGTTAACTGCGCTTGTCCCCTCACCGAAAAATGTTTCAGCGGCGTCTGAACCCATTACAACTACTCGATCAGCGCTTTGATCATTATCTGACGTTAAAAATTCCCCATCAATAATTTCAGGTTTTAAAATTTCAAGAATTTCAGGTGTTACTCCTTGGACATTTAATATATCTTCTTCCCCATTTGCAGCAACAGTGACTGATGCCATGGAAATTGCTGCAACACTTTTAACATTTGTTAACGACTCGTCCTCATCAATTGCTTCAACATCATCAAGCGTTAATGTATCAGCACCTGCAAAACTACTAAAATTATCAGATCCTGGATTTATAGAAAAAACATTAGTGCCAAAAGATGCAAGCTCATTTGTCACAAAAGCGACAGCACCTTGTCCGATCGAAACAATTAAAATTACAGAAGTAATTCCAATTATGATTCCGAGCATCGTTAAAGAAGTTCTAAGAATATTACTTTTTAATGCCTGGATCGCAGAATTTATTAACTCTTTATATTCCATTTTATTTTTTCCTATCCCCCACTATCTTTCCATCAACAATCTTAATAATTCTCTTAGCATATTCTGCGATTTCAGTTTCATGAGTAATTAAAATTATTGTTTTTCCGTCTTTATTTAATTTTTCAAAAAAATGCATAATCTCGTGAGATGTTTTGGTATCTAAATTACCAGTTGGCTCATCAGCGAGAATTATTGATGGCTCCATAATTAGAGCTCTTGCGATCGCTACTCTTTGAATTTGCCCGCCTGAAATATGATTTGAAAGATTATTTGCCTTATCCGAAATTCCCACTAAAGTTAATGCGTCCATAACTTTTTTATTCCTCTCGCTTGGTGGAATTTTTCCATACATCATGGGGCGTTCCACATTTTTAAATACAGTAGTACGTGGCAAAAGATTAAAAGCCTGAAAAACAAATCCAATTTCTTTATTTCTAATATCTGATAATTGATCTTCAGAAAAAGTTGAGATATTTTTATTTTTAAATAAATACGTCCCGCTGCTTGGAGTATCAAGTGCCCCAAGAATGTGCATCATCGTAGATTTTCCTGATCCAGAAGGACCAATTATTGCTACGAATTCTCCTTCATTTATATTTAGATTTATTCCATCTAAAGCTTGATAAAACTCACCGTCTTCCAATGGATATTTTTTAGCTACATTCTCAAGACTAATTAGAGGAGTTTTTGTTGCCATTATTAAAATAGACTTGGTCGCTTTAAGTTTTCATTAGAAAGAGAAACTACAACTTCCTGTCCTTCAGAAATTCCAGAAATTATTTGAGTTCTTGATTGTCCCCTGACGCCAATTTTTACAGGAATGAATTTTATTTCTTTTGTTTTTTTATCTACTACTCTTACTGCTTTTCCTCCTTCATATGGTTTTATCGAAGAATTTGGAACTGTTAGCACGTTTTCAATTTTTTTAGTGGTGATATCTGCATCGATACTCATTCCAGGACGAATCCTTCCATCAGAATCTATAATTTGAATATAAACTGAATACTTCATAACTCCTGATTTTTCTGTTCCGATCGAATCAACTCTAGCTACAGCCCCTTCATACTCTTTGTCATCAACTGCGCTTATGTCTAACTTTACACTTTGCCCTTCAGCAAGCTTTACGATATCATTTTCACCAAGTGAAATTGCAGCTTCAGGAAGTGAAATACTGGCAATTGTTAAAACAGGCGGATTCGTAGAACCTGCTGTTTTTATACTTACCCCATTCCCAACTGACACAGATAGATTTGCAACAGTTCCAGAAGCTGGTGCTTTTACAACTGCATCTTTTGTGGCTTGATAAAGAATATTTGCAGATGATACATCAGCAGAGGCCGCAGCAATTGCGGTTTCCTGATTTTTATATTTTGCCTCCGCAGCTAACCAATTATCTTGAGCTATGTTAAATTCAGAAGAACCTCTTTGATCATTTCTGGGAGTTCCGTCACTATTTTCGTAGATATCATTTGTAGCTGTATCTTTATATTCTTGCCAATTCGCAAGCATTTCCGACCTGAGTAAATTAGCAGAAGCTTTCGCCGTGTTCATTGCTGAAACCGCAGCCAGATAATTTGCTTGCGCAGCTTTTTGCTCCTGCTCACTTGCTGAACTCTCAACTTTAAAAATTATGTCTCCTTCTTTTACAATATCGCCATTTCTTACAAGAATTTCCGTGACAATTCCATTAGTTGGCGAATAAATATCACTTCTTCCATTCGTAGTAATATTTCCAGTTTCAGAAACAGTTTCTTCAATATTTGAAATCTTTGCTTTCTCTAATTTATAAGGTGGCTCTTTTGTAGCATTTGAAATTGCTTTCCAAGCAAAAATAATTATTATAATAATTAAAACAATTACGACAATTTTCTTCTTTCGCGTTAAAGATTTGAAGCGTAGAAATAGTTGGCTTAAAATGGATCTTAATTTGGGCAGAATACTTTTCAATCTAATCTAATCGTAGCATTTTTCAGGGGCTAAATAAACACTATTTTAAGTATTTATCGAAGAATTCAACTGAACGCTGTGCTGCAATCCCAAAATTCGCAGTGATATCATGATCATCACCTGAATATTCATAATATTCTACTGTTTTTCCAGCAGTTTTCATTTTTTCTTCAAGCTTTCTGGAGAATTCGACTGGTACTGATGAATCCGCTGTTCCATGATGCAGCTGAATTGGCCCAGAAACATCAGCTAAAAAATAATCTGATGAAATCGAGTTCCAAAAATCAGGATTATTTTCATGTGTACCAAATTGCTCTGTTAAAGAAGCCCTCCAACTTCTTCTAGCCCCAGGCATCGTTGGACGAGGAGTTCCCCTCCTCCAATTATTTATAAGATCAGGATATGATGCTACAACTCCAGCCCAAATTACTCCAGCTTTAATATCTTTATTTACAACCATAGATCTCAAAGTGATATGACCTCCCATCGAATGACCCCACATTCCGATTTTTTCTATATTAACATTTGGATATTTTTTTAGAGATGCTAGCGCATTTAGAACGTCAATCGTATATGCGTTTGATCCATATCCGCCCGCAGCTTCTCCCTCGCTATTTCCATGACCTCTGTAATCAGGACGCAAAAGTATATAACCGTTTCTAGAAAACGCATCTGTGTAAGCGATATATCTCTCAGTTGTTCTATATTCTGCTGGAGGAATAAAACCATGATTAAAAACTATTGCCGGCCATCCCCCAATGGGCGCCTCACCATTTGGCACTGTAAGAAGCGCATAATTCTTAAGACCTTCTGTTTTATAACTAACAATATAGCGGGAATAATTAGATCCCGGTGTTAAGGTTTGCTCCACAACTAACTCACTACCTGGATAATCTCCTTGACGAAGTGATTCTATTGAGAGCGCATATGGCTCCTTCTCCATTTCCCCAGTAAGATCGTCTATGTCTGCGGTTTTATTAAGAAGATTTGCAACTGGGTTATTTGAAGAAAGATTAAACACAAAAACTCCAACAACAATAATCGCGATAATAACCAAGACAACAATAATTCTTCGATTCATTAATTTCTAAAAATTATAACTATTCATTAAAACTTTATCAATAGAAATCAATTTCATCCTAAAGCCTAATCTCTCCATATTTTGCCTCATTTATGTGGTATACTTTTTCAAGATTTTATTATGAGATTAATTAATCTTGCATTTATTATTCCCTCTTATAATGAGTCAGAAAATATTATTCTTCTGATAAATAAAATTAGAAAGTTTTATCCAAAATCTAAAATCATAATAGTCGACGATTCCTCCCCTGAAGAAAAAAATAAAATTAATAAACTTCTATCAAAAACTGACAAAAGAGACATCGTTTATTTTCCTCGCAAAAAAAAGATGGGAAGAGGTAGCGCCGTAATTGAAGGATTTAAAATTGCGTTAGAAGATAAAAAAATAACTCATGCTTTTGAAATGGATGCTGATCTTTCCCACAATCCAGAGGAAGCACAAGAATTTATTAGTAAATTAAAAAAAGAAAATTCAGACCTCGTAGTAGGCTCTAGATATTTATCGGAAAGTAAAATAATAAAATGGGCATTGTGGCGTGTTGTGATGAGTAAAATCATTAATAAATTTTTAAGCCTACTCTTAAGCCTAAATCTTTCTGATTACACAAATGGATACAGACTATATAGTAGACGTGCTTTAGAATATTTAACAAAAACAAAAATTGAGTCCAGTGGATTTATTGTTCTTTCAGAAACTGCATACAAGCTTAAAAAAAATAATTTTAAAATTTCGGAAGTTCCAACAACTTTTGTAGAAAGACAATATGGAAAATCCTCTTATGGAAATCGAGAACTCTTAACATCTTTAGCTGATATCCTCCAAATAAGATTCAAAACTCCAAGAAATATTAAAATATTTTATTTAACCTTACTCATCACACTAACCCTAGCATTAAGATTCTGGAATTTAAATGAGATGGGTAGAACCTGGGATGAACCAGCATATGTAGAGGGCGGTTATATGATGACCAAGCTCATGAAAGAAGGAGATTTTAGTAACCCATACTATCTCTCTACATTTGACCATCCGCCTGTCGCAAGATACTTATACGGAACCCTGTCTCGTTTAGATTTACAAACAACTGAAAACGGAAAACCTATTTTCTATTATGACCTAACACATTCTCGATTACTGGCAATTTTATTTTCTACTCTTTCAGTTTTGCTGGTTACCCTTTTTGGTTGGAAATATATTTCTCCATTCGTAGGCCTTACTGCTGGAATAATTCTAGCTATGCTTCCCACCTTTTTAGGTTATTCTCAAATAGCTACCCTTGAAAGCCTCGTAATGTTTTTCTTTACAGCTTCAGTTTTTCTTTTTATAAACTTGCTTCATAAATTTTCTTATAAAACTTTAATCTTGACCGGGATATTTACAGGCCTCGCATTAGGAGTAAAACAAACAAATATTTTTATTTATCCCCTCTTAGCTGCAATTTATTTCCTGTGGTATTTCTTAAAAGATAAAAAAAGAAAACCAAATATAACTGCGGAAATAATTATTCCTTTATTTTTAATTTTCATAATTTCCGCTATTACTTTTACACTTCTCTGGCCAACTGCTTTTTTAAATCTAAATGATGCAATTGCAGTAGAACGAGCTATGTGGTTTTCAAGCGAAGTAAAGCTTCCACCACCTGAAGTATTTTTTGGACATCTAATGTTAGTACCGATTGTTTATTATCCAATTTATTTTTTAATAACTACTCCATTTTTAATTATATTTTTATTCTTTGTTGGGATGAAAGCAATTGACGTAAGAAAAAAATTCGTTTTATATGCAATTCTTCTTTGGTTCATGCTTCCATTTTTTCAGTCTCTTTATCCATTTAAGCAGCACGGACTTCGCTATATTATTCAAGTCTATGCTCCCCTCGCATTAATATCGGCCATCGGACTCGAATTTATTTTAGGATTTATTAAAGATAGATTAAAAATTAAATATTTTGCGATACTAGGCATCATAATTTATTTTTTAATAATTTTAAAAAGCATAACCCCCTACTACTTAGATTATTTCAATATCTTACCTGGCGGAGTAAATGGAGTTTATGATTCTAAACTTTTTCAAATTGGATCATGGGGGCAAGGAAATAGAGAAGCAGGAATTTACTTAAGAGATAATACTCCAAGAAATTCTAGCGTTGGTCTTGCGATTTCCCCCCTTCATTCTTTCCCTTTTTATAATGAATATAATGCAGAAAAATATAATGAAAATAAAAAATATGACTATGTAGTGGTGAACTATTTTAATATTTTAAGAGAGGGATTTGATGATAGTAATATTAAGAAAAATTATAAATTAATTCACCAAGTATATGCTGACGAAGCTGTACTTGTATTTATTTATCAGAAGAAATAATTATCTTAAATCCAAAGTTTCTCCTGAATAAACAAGGTTCAAGGGTTTTATAATTACTTGCCTTTCGCCTTTTTCCACATAACCTGCATTGATTGCTTTAAATTTATTTTTCGAAATAATTCTTAAACATTTTTCCACATCTTTTTCAGAAATAATCAAACAGTAGTCTTGGCCCATGTTATAAGTTTCATACATTTCATAATCTGATAGACCTGCATTTTTTTGAATAAAATCAAAAACAGGTTGGGGTTTAAAAATCTTTTCAATAACATATATAAATTTCGGGCGTCCTCTCATAATTTTTCTAACTCCATGTCCAGTGATATTTGAAATGTAGTGAATATCAACATTATTTTTTTGTAAGTCAGCAATTGCTTTTGCATATATATTTGAAGGAGTTAATAAACTCTCCCCATACAGTTTTCCATTTGGCAATTTAGTTAAATATCCTTTAGGTAATTTTTTTGCGATCGCTCGGGTTAAGGAAATTCCATTTGCATTTACTCCATTACTTTTTATGAAAATTATTCGGTCCCCTGCTTTTATATTTTTATCAGATATCAATTTCTTTGTTGATTCGATAACTCCAATAGCGGATCCACCAAGATCCACTGATTCTTTTTCAATAATTCCTTTTAGAGTTGGGGTCTCTCCTCCGCCCCAAACAACTCCTGAAATATTACATGCTTTTTCCCATCCCTTGATAAAATTGTCCATTCTTTTTGGATCCTGCAAAAAACCGTCTCCGGCATCTGCCCAATATGCATTTAAAATAAGAGGCCTAGCACCTACCGAAACGAGATCATTAATAATAGTCGCCACTGTATCTTGAGCAATCACCTCGTAAAATGACTTCTTAGTTTTTTTATATATCTCATCTGCTACGAGACTTTTTGTCCCTAACCCTTCCATAACAAATGCCATTAACTGATTACCATTTTTAAAAACAAAGGCAGACTCACCCCTACTATCTGATATTTCGCTAAAACTTTTCGGAAAATTTTTTGCAGTTTTTCTGGCTGAATCCTGGGCAAGTTTTTTAACAGGATCTAGTTTTTCGTAATCTGCTCCCGTTGCTGAATATGTAATTTTTTTCATTCTGGTTTTATTTCATGAACTACTGCTAACTCTGCACTTGCATTTTTAAGACTTAGAACTCTTCCATCTCCTGCTCCAAAAACATCACCTTCTAAAAATGTTTCTCTGCCTCCTCCTTCTGCCAACCAACTAATTCTCCGTCCATCTGCAGTTAATGCAACATTTCCATATCTAACTTGACATGAACCTCTCAGTAATTGAAAATATCTTTTTGGCTGCTCAAACCCCACCATCGCACTTTCTCCTGGCACTATTACCAAATCTAAATTTCTTCCAAATTCTGGATTTTCATTTGGCCTTGTCATGTTGGGCATTATATTATTGTGAAACAAACTTTACAATGTTTTGAAAAAGAGGAAGGCCTTGAGGAGAACTGACCAAACCTCGGCGCCAATTTGGGTGTTGTTCAATGCGGACGAAACATTCTGGATGTGGCATAAGTCCTAAAATTCTCCCTGATTCATCAGTTACACCGACAATTGCATTAATAGATCCATTTGGATTTGCTGGGTAATCTTGGGTTGGATTTCCTTTTTCATCCACATATCGAAATGCCACTAAATTTTCATCTTCAATTTTTTTAATATTTTTGTCATCTGCGTAAAACTTCCCTTCCCCGTGTGCCACTGGATACCATAACATTTGATCATTCATCCCATCTAAAAACTTTGACTTAGAATTCGATTCTACTCTTACCTTTATCCATCTGCATTCAAAATGTCCCGAGTCATTATTAGTAAGAGTGACGTCCATATTTCCCAAGCTACCAAACGGCACAAGACCGGTACGCACTAAAACTTGAAATCCATTACACACACCAAGAACTGCTGTATTTTTTCTTTTTATAAATTTTCTAATTTCATCTCCCAAATATGCGACTATTTCAGTGGCTAGAATTTTTCCTGATACTATGTCGTCTCCATAGGCAAATCCTCCAGGAATTCCTAAAATTTGATAGTCAGATAATTTTTCTTTTTTACTTCTCAAGTCATTAACATGAACTAACTTAGTATCTGCTCCCGCTAGATTAAATGCGAAGACCATGTCTTCGTCTCTATTTATTCCATCTGCTTTTATAATAATTGCTTTGGGTTTTTTCATGGAAATAATTTCCTCATAGGTTTTTGCCAAGAATTTTTTAGTTCCGACAAATTTGCACTGAACATTTTTTTACTATTTACGACTTCAATATTTTTTTCTTTTTTTGTTTCTCCCAAAATTAAATATTTAACGTTTTTAAAAAGTTTCTTTGCAATTTCGCGATTCTCAACTTCTACTAAAAACGCTCCTGCTGTTTCATTAAAAATAAAGTAATCTTCTCTTTTATTTTTAGGCAATTTCAAGTTTACTCCCATGTCTCCACCTATACACATTTCAAAAACAGAAGTTAAAATTCCTCCCTCTGATATATCATGGCAAGATAAAATCTTCCCGTCCAAAATTCCCTTACTGATAACTTTGGCAATTTTAGAAAATTCTATTAAATCTATTCTTGGAACTCTTTCACCGAGTAAATTATTTACATCAAAGTAAACAGATCCCCCCATAGAGTTTGTGTCTAAACTTCCTACAAGAACAATTACAGAATTATTTTTCTTTAGATCCGAAGAAATCGTTTTTGTAGTATCTGAAATCCTTCCAAAAACAGAAATACATAAAACTGGTGGAATTTTTATAACCGTGTCCCCTTTTCTGTAAGTTGATGACAAACTGTCTTTTCCAGATATTACTGGGATTTTAAAATTCTTCATTAAGTCGACTACTGCGTCAACTGATTTATCAAGACTATATAAAGATTCTTCGTCAGGAAAAGGCCAAATATAATTGTTAATAAGCGAAGCTTCTTCTATGTCTCCGCCAACTGAAACATAGTTTGATAGCGCCTCTACTCCAGCCCAAATACTTCCATCATAAGGATTAATTCTATTCAAGATTGGGTTAATTCCGTGAGACAAAATCATTCCATATTTTTTATCTAAAATTGGACGAAGGACTACGCTATCATTTGGAGAATCGAGTTTTTCACCAGAATAAGGCTGCAAATCGTTTGTCCCTTGAACTGAATGATCATACATTCTAACAATTGGCTCTTTAGAGTTTATGTTTCCATGGGACAAAACTTTTTTATATATTTCAATCCAGTCAGATTCTTTTCTTGGAAGTTTTGGCTCTTTTTTAGAAATCTCTAACTTACTTTTTCGACCAATCATTAATCTTTGAGGTAAACCGTTATGTAAAAATTCCATTGATAAGTTTGCGATCTGTTTTTTACCATAAAAAACTTCAAGTTTTTTTGTACCTGTAAAATTTCCTAAAATCGCTGCTTCGACATTATATTTTTTGCAAATTTCTAAAAACTTTTTAATATTTTTTTTAGCAATCGCAATTACCATTCTCTCTTGTGATTCTGAAACCCAAATTTCCCAGGGAGATAATCCGTGATATTTTAAGGGAGCATTTTCTAAATCCACTCTTACTCCTGTTTTAGAACCTATCTCACCAACTGCTGAGGAAAAACCTCCAGCACCACAATCAGTTATTGCCCTAATTAAATCATAATCTCTGGCCTCAATTATCGCATCAAACATTCTTTTCTCCTCTATAGCATTTCCTATTTGAACAGCTGACGAATTTATAGAAATTGTTTTATCTGTCATTTCAGCAGAAGAAAATGTTGCACCATGAATTCCGTCTCTTCCTGTTCTCCCTCCGACTGCAACTACTAAATCTCCCTTAATTGGTGTTCCCTTTCTAGCTTTTTTTGTGGGAATTATTCCATATGCGCCAACTATTACAGTAGGTTTTGCTCTGAAATCTTCATGAAAGTGAATTGAGCCGTTATTTGTGGGGATTCCCATTCGATTTCCGTAATCTCTAACTCCCTCCACAACTCTTTTTAGTAAATAATCTGGACTAAGGCACCCTGGTGGAAGATCTTTTTTTGGAAGATTTGGGTCCGCAAAACAAAAAATGTCAGTAGAGGCAATTGCTTTTGCTCCTTGTCCAGTGCCAAGTACATCTCGAAATACTCCTCCGCTTCCTGTCATTGCCCCTCCATATGGTTCAATTGCAGAAGGACTATTATGCGTTTCAACTTTTCCGCAAATAGAATATCCATCATAAAATTTCATAACACCTGAATTATCACCAAACGCAGAAACTATATTCTTGGGATGCTTTAGCGCTTCTGTTTTTATTCTTTCCATTAATGGCTTTTTCTTTTCTCCATCAATTATTAGATTTGCTTTAAAAGTTTTATGCGCACAATGCTCACTCCACGTTTGAGCTAAAGTTTCAAGCTCTATGTCCGTTGGATCTCTTTTTATTTTTCTAAAATATTCCTGAATCACCTTCATCTCTGATAAATTTAAAAATAATTTATCTTTTGAAAGTTCTAATAAATTTTCATCAGAACAATTTCTGATTAAGACGATATTTGTAGGTCCAACAATTCCTGAAATTTGTAACGTCTTGGGAGGCTTATCCACTAGGTATTCAATGAGAGGATTGTAAAGACCTAACTCATTAATATTTTCCAAACTTAACGCTCCAAAAAAATGATATTCCCATGAAGAATCTGCTGAAATTAGTTTTACTTTTAAGTCTTTTGCGGATTTTAAAATAGATGCAACTTCTGGATTCATAACTCCGGGCTTGTAAGCGACTTCTATTTTTGAACGGGCATTAAAAATCTGCTCATCAATCGTGTATTTTTGATTTATGGATTCGGACAATAATTTTTCAGCTAAAAATTTTGCGGATTTCTTATCTATCCCTTCAAGTCTATAAACTCTAACAGACCTAACTTTTGTAACCGGAGTTTTTTTAATCTTATTTAACACTCCTATTCCTTTTAAATCCTCCCATTCGTTTTTTGATGCTACTCTAACTGTATAAATCATAAGTTTTCCCTTTCCATATCTCTCCATCCGACATCACTTCTAAAATGCAGATTGTTATTTTCGATTGAAATCAATGACATTGCTCCATATGCTCTCATTCGCGCTTGGGATAAAGTCATACCTACGCCAGTCAAATGAAATACTCTTCCGCCAGTTGCCACAAATTTATTTTCTTTTTTAGAAATTCCCGCACCGTAAATATTTATATTTGGTAACTTACTAACTTTCTCAAGTCCTTTTATTTTTGCACCTTTTACTTTTGAATAATCTACTGGATATCCCCTGCTGCATCCTGCAACACTAACCCGAATTAATTTATCTGTTTTTAATTTCAATTTATTAAGTTTTTTTTCTAAAACTGCCTCAACAATACTTAAGTAGTCAGATGTAATTCCAGAAATCAAAACTTGCGCTTCCGGATCTCCCCATCTGGAATTAAACTCCACAATTTTAATTTCAGCTTGCCCTGAGCCTGCCGAACGGGTAATCATTCCGCCTAAATACAAAATTCCAGAGTATGGTCTCTCTTCTTTCTTCATTCCTTTCATAAATGGAACAAGAATTTTATTTTCAATTTCTTTTTCAACTTTTGGTGTAATAATCTTTGGATTTGAAGCACAACCCATTCCTCCAGTGTTAGGACCAATATCTCCATCAAATGCTGTTTTATGATCCTGTGCAGATCCAAGAATCTTGTAATTTTCCCCATCACAAACCGCAAATAAAGAAAATTCTTCGCCAATCATCGTTTCTTCAACTACAAAAGCTTCTCCTGCTTTTCCAAAACTTTTCATTTGCTTGATTGCTAAAATCGCCTCTTTTTTATTCTCTGCTTTAATCGCCCCTTTTCCTAAAGCAAGTCCTGATGCCTTCACATATAAAGGTTGCTCTCTTAGTGATTTAACATAAAAAATCCCCTTACTCTGTGAATCAAAACTTTTAAAATGCGGACTGGGAAGATGATACTTAAGCATAAAATTTCTTGACCATTCCTTACTCCACTCAACCTCTGATGATTTTTGTGTTGGGCCAAATGTCTTTATTCCCAATTCAGTTAATTTATCTACAAAACCTAATGCAATTGGATCATCCTGTGCGACATCTACTAAATCTATGTCAAACTTTTTAATAGCATCCTTAATTTTTTCAAAACCTATCGAGGGAATATCAAAAAGAGAAGTTACTTTTTTATTTGAAAAATCTATAAATGGATTTCCTGGCGCAACAAAAATTTTTTTTACTTTTTTATTTTTCGAATAAGCATCTGCTATTACGTGTTCCCGTCCGCCCGAACCTAAAATTAGAATATTCATAATTTACAAAGTTTTTTTAAAACTTTAACGTACATTTTATTTTCTTTCACCTTTAATCTTTTATACAAACTTTCAGTATCATCATTCTTTTTAATTTTCTCAAATGTTCTATCTAAAACTTTTCCAAAATCGAATTCATTTGATAAGAAATGTATCGATGATCCAGCATATGTCGCATTATTATTTAAAAAATTTTCAATTGCAACATCTGTTAATTTTCCTCGATTCCAAATTGCTGTTGTACCATCTGGATTTTTTACTTTCCCATTTATTTTATCGGGAATCAAACCCGGGTGAAGATTAAGAATCTTATCCTTATATTTACTAATCACATTCTCATCTATTATTAATCTCCATCCAGCTAAACATATAAAATCAATGTCGTAATTATTTAATATTTTAAATAAATTTTTTTTAGTAGTTATTTTCGTAGGAATTTTATTTTTTTTCGCTCTCTGCAACCCATATGCGTCGGTGTCTGAGCTAATTACAACTGATATTTTCGCATTCAAATTTTTATTATTAATTGCGTCAATTATTGCCTGAAGATTAGAACCTGTGCCTTTATTAGAAACTAAAACTGCGATAGACTTCATGAGTTTTCATATTTAATAAGTTTTCTTTTTTTGCCAATATCAATCGGATACTCTCCAGTAAAACAGGCTGTGCACAATTCTTCCTCTGGAACTCCTATTGCTTTTAACAGTCCTTTGTACGAAAGGAAATATAAAGAGTCAGCTCCTATAAACTTTTTAATCTTAGGAATACTCATATTCGCTCCAATTAAATTTTTCTGGGTTGGAGTATCTATTCCATAAAAGTCCGGAAATTTTACAGGAGGAGATGAGCTTATTATGTGAACTTTTTTTGCTCCATTTTTTTTAAGCATTTGAACTAATTTTTTTGCTGTTGTTCCCCTGACTATCGAATCATCAATAACCACAACATTTTTCCCTTTAATAATTTCTTTTATGGGATTATGCTTCATCTCCACTCCTCTTTCCCTTAAATGCTGATCTGGCATAATAAAAGTACGTCCAATATATCTGTTTTTTGTAATACCAAATTCAAGAGGAATTTTCAAAGTGGCTGCGTATCCAATCGCTGCGGGGATTGAGGAATCGGGAATCGGAATTACAACATCTGCTTTTATCGGATTTTCGCGAGCTAATTGCACCCCCATATTTCTTCTAACTTCATAAACACTCTTTCCTAAGAGCGTACTGTCGGGTCTCGCGAAATAAACAAATTCAAAAATATCTAGTTTTGGCGTAGGCTTTCCAAGTTGATATGATTTTAATCCCGACGAATCAACTACCACCATTTCTCCAGGCTTTACATCTCTTATATATTTTCCGTCCACCGTATCGATTGCGCATGTTTCCGATGAAAACACATATCCTCCCCCTAATTTTCCCAATGTTAAAGGCCGAATTCCATATGAATCCCTAACAGCAGCAATTTTATCTTTCGTCATTACTAAAAGTGAAAATGCACCCTTAAACATTGGGAATGATAATTTTATTGCCTCCTCAAGAGAACCTGTTTTAACAAGAAAATATCTTATGACTTGATGCATCAATTCAGAATCATTCAATCCATCAGTGTAAAAACCTTTTTCCTTCAAGAAAGCAGATAGATTTTCATCTATAGGTAAATTCCCATTGTGCGCGAGAACTAAAATATCATGCATTGCACGTCTGGAAGTAACAGGCTGCGCATGTGAATCGTGAATTCCGCCAGATGTCGAATATCTATTATGCCCAATTGCCATATGACCTTTTAGCTCTTTGAAATTATCCTCGTTATACACCTGGGTAACCAATCCATTCGCCTTGTGGGTTCGGAGCTGTCTTCCATTTGTTGCGGAAATTCCTGAACTCTCCTGTCCTCTATGTTGAAGTGTATATAATCCGAAGTAAGTTAATCTTGCAGCTTGAAGCCCTTTCCTGCCGTACACGCCAAACACGGCGCATTTTTCTCTTATCTTGTCAGGGTCTTGTAAAGTCATCAGCTAAATTTTAATCTGAATATTTCTTAACGAAACTTTTTCTTTTTCAGGCTTTTTTCCGGTGATCTTTTTATATATTTGAATATAACGTTTACTTACTTGATTTGCAAGTACTGGCGACATTTTCGGAGGTTTTCCATCCCCAGTATAACCTCTTTTGGCATACCAAAGCCTTAGGAATTCTTTATCAAAATTTTCTGGTTCCAATCCTTTTTTAATTCGCTCTTTGTATGTTTTTTTAATCCAAAATCTTGAAGAATCTGGAGTATGAATCTCATCTATTAAAATTAGCTTTCCGTTCTCATCCAGTCCAAATTCATACTTCGTATCTACTAAAATTATTCCGCCTTTTTCACAAATCTTAGTCCCTCTTTCAAATAATTCTAACGCCGCTTTTTTCATTTGCTTCCAAATTCTAGGAGTCACTATTTTTCGATCAATAATCTCTTTCTCAGTTAATCTTTCGTCATGTCCTGATTCAGCTTTAGTAGTGGGTGTTATAACTGGGGTTTTTAATTTTTGATTTTTCGAAAGTCCATCAGGGAATTTAATTCCATAAATTACTCTTTCACCTTTTTGGTAACTTCCCCAAATTGAAGTATTTGTAACTCCAGAGATATATCCTCTAACTACCATTTCAATTGGAATAAGTTTTACATTTTTGACAATACTTATATTTGGATGGGGCACAGAAATAATGTGGTTTGGAATTATGTCACGTGTTTTGTCAAACCAAAAAGCTGCGAGTTGATTTAGCACCGCTCCCTTTCCTGGAATAAGTCCGAGAATTACATCAAATGCCGATATACGATCCGTTGTAATCAAAATTCTTTTATCTCCAACTATATAACAGTCTCTAACTTTACCTTGATATTTTTTACCAAATCCCCTTAGGTCAACTGTTTTAATTAATGTACTTTTACTCAATTTTTTAGACTTTTTTACTTCTCCTAAATACATTTCCAAAGGGCATGTCAAATATGCAGCTCCAAATATTTCTCTATTATTTTTTAGAGCAAACTTTAACTCCTTAACCGTAAACCATTTAAAATCTACTGACTCATGATTTAATTTTATTTTCTTGCTCCATTTTATTTTGTAAATTATAAAATAGTGATTTTCCATTCTTCCAAGAATTTTTCTGTTGTAAATAATTTTTCCTAAAAATTCAAATGTGAAATTTTTAATTCCTAATTCTTCAAATGCCTCTCTTCTTAAAGCTTCTTCATCGGATTCATTTGATCTAACGTGTCCTCCTACAGGGGAAACAAACTGTCCAGCATCTTGTCTGTCAGGTGCTTGTTTTACGAGTAAGTATCTTCCTTTGGAGTCAACCACCTCAGCAATAACAGTTTTATGTAGAAGTCCTTTTTCGTGAGCATCTTTTTTCGTGGTTTTATGGAGGGTATTTAAATTCTTGTCAACTATATCTACTTTTTCGTTTTGAGAATTATTTTTCATCTAAATATTTTTGAAATCCAATTTTCTCAAGCTTTTGTACTTTTCTTAATACTTCTTTTTCTAAACTATTTTTGTAATCATAAACTTTTTTTAATATTTTTTTATTACTTACACCAATTATACTTGCTGCTAAAATTCCTGCATTTTTTGCACCATTCACTGCAACTGCCGCGACTGGGATTCCAGGAGGCATTTGAACAATGGAAAGAAGTGAATCAAGTCCTTCGAAAGATTTTCCTTTTACAGGCACTCCGATCACAGGAAGTGGAGTTAGTGAAGCTATCATTCCTGGTAAATGTGCCGACCCTCCGGCGCCAGCAATAATGACCTTAAATCCTTTTTTTTCAGCTGTTTTTGCAAAATCAAATAATCTTTCAGGAGTCCTATGTGCAGAAACAATTGAAAGATGATATCCAATTCCAAAGCTTTCCAATATTTCTGCCGCGTCTTTCATAACTCCCAAATCTGAATCTGATCCCATTAGAATTGCCACTTCTTTTTTCATATTATTAATGCCTTTCTTGCTTTATTCGCTTTTTGTAAATTTAATTTCTCACTTTCCCCAACTACTGTAATATGGCCCATTTTTCTTCCAACTCTCGAATCTTTTTTATTATATAAATGAAATGAAACACCACTAATCTTTAAAGCCTTATCAAGTCCCTTTGGATGTCCCGGGCCTTCATATTCACCCAGGATATTTTTCATTACTGCTGATTTTACCACTAAATCTGTTGACCCAAGCGGCAAACCTGTAATTGCGCGAATGTGCTGCTCAAATTGAGATGTAACATTTGCCTCAATTGTGTAATGGCCGGAGTTATGAACGCGTGGTGCAATTTCATTAACTAGAACTTTATCACCCTTCAGTAAAAACATTTCAATACCAAAAACTCCAGCGCCCTTTAATTGCTTCATGGTTTTTTTGGCAAGATTTGTAGCATTTTTGCTAGCTTTTTTTGAAACTTTTGCGGGAGCAATCACGGTATCACAAACATTATTAACATGAATCGTTTCAACCACCTGATAAGTGGCAATCTCACCTTTTGGAGTTCTTGCAACCATTATCGCAAGCTCTTTAACAAATGGAACAAATTTTTCAACATAAAGCTTTCTATCTTTAAGCTTTGCCAAACCAATCTCGATGTCAGACTCTTTTCTGATAACAAAATTTCCTTTTCCGTCATATGCATCTTCACGAGCTTTTAATAAAATTGGCAGACCAAACTTTTTAATTGCTCTTTTTATATCATCTAGACTTTCAATGGAAACGAAATCCGCAGTGGCAATTTTATTTTTTCTTAAAAATTCTTTTTGCCTTAATTTATCTTTTATTATAGTTATGGTTTTTGGAGATGGGTGGACTGGTATTCCGGATTTTTCAATTTCTGATAAAACTGTGTCATTCACAAATTCTGCATCAACTGTAATAACATCAACTAACTTTGCAAGCTCACGAGTAACTTTTTTGTCTTTATAGCCACCTATTAATTGACGGTCTGCAACTTGACCAGCGGGACTTTGGGGGGTTGGATCAGTGACGATAACAATAAACCCCATTTTCTTCGCAGCAATTGTCAGCATCTTAGCAAGTTGTCCTCCACCGACTATGCCAATTATTGCGGGGTAAATCATGTTTTGATTTTATTTCTTTTCTAAGAATTGTCAACCCCGATTAAATCGGGGTTGATGGCCTATGAAAGCAGTCCAATTACAACTCCCATTCCAATAAGTGAAAGCAATTGATAACCAGTGTTAATTGCGAATAACTTTACAGGTTTTTTACTAAATAAAACATCAGTTGCTTGTAC
>CAYXTY010000002.1:32676-34267 GCA_964468505.1 uncultured Gammaproteobacteria bacterium | reverse complement strand
TTAAAGTCGTAACATCTCTGGCAACTTTTTCAAGAAGTGGTTCTCCGGATTCTGATAATAAGCGAGTTAGTGTTTCGATTCTTTCTTTAGAAATAATTGGTCTACCTTCAATGTTTTTAATATTTCCACGATATATTTCTGGAGTTGGTACAGCTGTAGGACCACAACCTTCTAATGCGCCTGCAGCGAGAGGCATCATTACCATGACAGCTGCAGTTTTTGCAGATCTTTCTAAAAATTCTCTTCTTGAGATTTGTTCTTGTGAAGCGCCTTGTTCTCTGATTTGCATAAGGCGCAATTATACAGGACGCCCCGTAGTAAATCAATAAGTACTGGGATGGAGATATTATAGAGCGGCTTGGGTGGAATCAGGGAAGAAAGATTGACCAGGGTGATTCCTCTCCCACAAAGCCTGGACGTAAGTGAGTACTTTCCTGTCACCCATATCTCTTAATTCCTTCTCGAGCATTACGGCTAGAGGTGGATAACCCCTCATTCCTATAAAATATTGAGTCAAAACCCTAAGAGATTCAGGACTTATCATTTCAGGTGTTATTTCTGGTGCGGGTTCTTCTCTTAACTTTTCAAATTCTCTTTTTAGCTCAATGCATAAATCATCAATAATTGGGGATTCAGTCTTTTCACCCTGCAAAATATATTTACGTACCTGACTTTCATGATTGTCTGCGGGATTATTTCTGGCTGGCCTATCTAAAAGCTGATATTTTAATTCCATTTTTAAAATTTCATGGGTTAGAACTGATAGTATTTCAGAATCAGGCGTTGGAGAAATTCCATAAGTTAGTTCATGTATTTTTTCCCAGGCAGTAAGTATGCCTGCACTCGCTTGTTCTTGGTCCAATTTCCTATGCTGACCTGGAGGAAAAAGATCCTGTAAATAATCTGGCATTTCAGCAGGAATTTCCTGAATGGGGATCCTACCATTAAAAGCTGCCCATTCGATAGCGGGAAGTTGAACTCCCAGAGCCCCTTGGGAAATGCGAAATGTACCTCTAACAAATTGTCGCATAGCGATCTGATCCGGCGCCAGCATCTTTCTTGGTTCTTGGGGAGAATGGTGAATAGGACCTGATAAAATTGGTGCTTCAGCCATAGTGAGATTGTAGCATTTATTTATCAGATTCCAATAGCTTGTGTTATAATCCAAGGCTATGACTGAAAGAACACGTGGGAAAACGGGCGCACCAGTTCCGCCAGCTGAACCCGAATTAATTGAAGTTCCTAGAAATCCGAATTTTGATCGCTTGTTTAGCACTATCCTTCAAGTATCACGTAAGAGAGAAGAACCTGTATATAGGCATAGTGTAAATATTACTGTTATGATTCCTGGAGAAGCTTCTAAGATTTCGGTTTCCGTTAACCCATCTTTTGCAGATGAACAGGGGAGACCTGTTTTTTTGACGCTGGATGCATATGTTGGACAATTACACGTACAGCAAGTTTCTGCAAGAGCATTTTGGAGTCCGTTTGATGTGCCAACTGCTGAAATTGATAATGCATACATAGGAAGTAGTGGAAAAAAATTCGACGAAGAATCTCTAGCTAATTTAGGAGTAATTGCTGTTAGCGC
>CAYXTY010000002.1:27906-32576 GCA_964468505.1 uncultured Gammaproteobacteria bacterium | reverse complement strand
TCTTACAGAGATTGGGAATTACGCTACGCAAATTATTCATGATAGTATTCATGAAGCTGTGACAGAAGCAGAGCTACAACCAGAATTTGAAGAAATTTCCGCAGGGCAAACTATTTTCCCTGTTCCTACTCCAAAATCTGGCGATGCACCAAATTAATTGACTTTAGGCTCAAGCTTTATTATAATCTCAATCTGTCCATCGGGTTGTTCTTTGCCTCAGGATAAACCCCATTCTGCCTCAATTAGTTTTCAAAAAATGAATTTATTAAATAACTTATATAAGTCTGTTAGGAAAAATTATCTTAAAGCACGCAAAAAAGTTGCACCACGCGCAGTTTGGGTAAATCAAAAAAGAAAAGTAGTTTATAAAAAATTTATAGGCCACGCCCAGAAGCGACCGATCGCTACTTTCCTAGGATTATTATTAATGCTTTTAGGGCTCATTATCATAAGTAATGTAATAAATAAGCCAAAACTAGAAGCTACTGAAACATCGCTCCCAACTAAAGAAGTAGAAGTTTATACCATAGGACAGTCTCCAAAAATTACAGTTCAAGCTCAGGTTGAAAAATCAGGAGTTATTAGAGTTGTGTCGCTTGGTGCTGGAGTAGTGCAAAGTATAAATGTAGAAGTAGGCCAAGTTGTAGGAGCGGGTACAAATTTAATAAGCATGTCGACAAATTATCAGGGTGGAAATGCATTTTCAGTTCAGCGTCAATTGGCTCAAGTTCAATATAAAAATGTAATTGATACTTATAAAACAAACGTTGAGTTAATTGATAAGCAAAAAGAATTGACAGATAAATCAGATAAAAATTCTGATGAGTTAAGAAATATTAGTAATCAGTCTCTTGAATCAACTAGAAGCATAATAGGCTTAAATAATGAAATGTTAACTACTCTTGAAGCTCAGCAGGCTGATCTAGAAGCGTCAAATGTTGGGGGAGCGAATGATGAGACAATTCTTTTAAAAAAGCAATTTAGGTCTCAACTTATGTCAGCGAATAGTCAGCTTGAGTCAGCATTAAGAAACACTGAATATGCAAGCTCAAATGACGATATACCCGCAGAGCTTTCAAATATTTCTAGAGATATCGCAATTAAGCAACTTGAAATTCAAAGAAAAGCATTGGATTTAAACAAAGAGGTTAGTAGGCTTAGCTTAACACTTGCACAAATAAATGAAGCACTTATGTATCCAGCAACTCCTGTTACGGGGGTAGTAGAGAGAATTTTTGTAAGAGAGGGACAAGTTCTTTCTCCGGGAATGCCAATTGCTCAAATAAGTGGGGCTTCAGATAGTCTTATTGCTGTCGCATTTCTAAATCGCGAGATTGCTCAGGGTGTTGGACGGGCTTCAGCATCTACTTTATATGTGGGGAAAGAATCTTTTGAGTCTGTACCATTTTATGTTTCTACCGAAGCAACTGATGGTTCTCTATATACAGCTCAGTATGCAATTCCTCAAGAATTAGCCTCCTTTGTTACTGATAAAGGCTACATAACAATTGAGATCCCTGTTGATTTCCCTAACACTGGAAGTGTTATTCCATTTGTACCGATTGATTCTGTTTTCCAGACTCAAGACCAAGCATATCTGTTTGTAATTAAAAATGGAAAAGCAGAAAGCAGAAAAGTAAATCTTGGACAGGTATTAGGAAGATTTGTAGAAGTGACGAAAGGTTTATCTGAATCAGACCAAGTGATACTTAATAGAAATGTGATTTCAGGAGATCCAGTAAAACCAATTAATTAATGAAACATGCTTCATACCTTAAACATCTTCACTTTGATAAAAAATTAGCTTCTTCAATACAAGCTAAGTATTTAGCAAACCCAAGACTTCTCGTTTTACTTCTAATAATGATCGTAACTTTTGGGGCATTCAGCTACAGAAGTATTCCGAGAAGATTAAATCCTGAAATAAAAATACCATATGTAGTTGTGTCTACGGTTTTACCAGGAGCAAATCCTGCTGATGTTGAGTCGCTAGTTACAGATCCACTCGAAGATGAAATAGCAGGGATCTCAAATATAAAAACTTTTGCCTCAACTTCGCGCGATTCAGTCTCAATTATCCAAATAGAGTTTAATACCGGAGTAGATGCAGATAAAGCCGCGAGTGATACTAAGGCAGCGGTGGATTCTGTTACGCTTCCAGCGGATGCACAAAAACCAAATACTTCTAAAGTAGACTTTGAGCAATTTCCTGTGTGGAGTTTTTCCTTAACAAGTAAAACTGGAGACACTGCTTCGCTTCTCACTCTCTCAAAAACTTTAAGAGACAAACTTGAAGCGGTCTCTAGGGTAGATCAAGTAAGAATTTCAGGACTTGAGGAGCAGGAGATTCAGATAGTAATAAAACCTGAGGCAATTTCAACGTATGGATTTAATCCACAAACTTTAATTGGAGCTCTCTCAAATGCATCAAAATCATTTCCTGCAGGTACTTTAAAAACTGATTCTTCAAGTTTTACTCTTAGTATTGATCCTACAATCACAAATATTGATGACATCAGAAATATAAAAGTAAATTCTGGAAGTGCGATTGTAAATCTTTCAGATATCGCGACAGTTTCAAAAAGATCTAAACCGTCTCAGCTCCAGAGCTTTGTAGCAGATCATAAAGATCCTGCTGGTCAGGCAGTTAGCTTCTCAATATTTAAAACTGAAAATGCCGATATTGGAAAGACGGCAGCTGATGCAAAAGAGGCAACTGACGAAATTTTGAAACAGTACGATGGGCAATTTAGCATATTTACAACTTCTGATGTTTCTAAAGAGATTGATGATCAATTTAATGAACTCATTCGAGACTTTTTGTTAACTATTATTTTAGTTTTCATTGCGCTATTTGTTTTCTTGGGTATTAGGCAAGCAGTTGTAGCTTCCATCTCAATTCCTTTAACCTTCTTAATAACTTTTGGAATAATGAATTTTTTTGGAGTCGCACTTTCATTTATTTCATTCTTTTCACTTTTACTTGCCCTTGGACTTCTAGTTGATGACACGATCGTAGTTATTTCTGCGATGACTGCATATTACAGATCAGGGAAGTTTACGCCTTCAGAGACTGGTCTTTTAGTATGGCGAGATTTTATTACTCCTATTTTTACTACAACTCTAACTACAGTCTGGGCTTTTATTCCGCTTCTATTGTCTGGAGGAATAATTGGAGAATTTATTAAGCCAATTCCAATTGTAGTGTCAGCTACTCTTATTGCATCATTTTTTGTTGCGATGTTTATAACTCTTCCCGTGATAGCTTATCTATTAAAGCCAAGAATGCCAAAAAGAGTAATAGTTTTGTTCGGAGTTTTGTTTATAGTCGTCTTAGTAGGCGCTTTGATAGCAATTTCCGGAAGAACACCATTATTACTCATAGAATTTTTAGTTTTTGGTGTAATCCTATTTTTACTTTACCAGCTTAGAGGAACTGCGTTTAAAGGATTTGACAGGAGAGTCGTAGCTCCATCTAGAAAATACAGAAAATATTTTGATCAGGGACTAATCAGTTTTGAAGTACTATCTATCAGATACCAATCAATTATCACAAAGATTCTTTCATCTAAAAGATGGCTCAGAACTACAGTAGTAATTGTAGTAATATTTTCAATATTTTCTTATCTTTTAGTGCCGCTTGGATTTGTAAAAAATGAATTCTTCCCAAGAACAGATTCAAACGAGCTTAGCGTTTCCGTAGAGCTTCCTCCTGGAACAAATGTAGAAACTTCTAAAAAAGAAGCATTAACTATTTTTTCAAAACTTCAAAAACAAGAAGATCTAGAAACACTATCGCTTAATTTAGGTCAAGCTCCTGATGAATTTGGTGGGGCAGGAGGAGCGGAAGCAAACAGCTTCTTATATACATTAGTTTTTGAAGAAGACAAAGAAAAAAGTTCGTTTGAGATTGCACAAGATTTAAGAAATGAGTTTTCCAATTATTCAAAAGGAAAGTTTTCTGTTAATGAAGCAAGCGGCGGGCCACCAGCTGGAGCTGATGTTCAAATAAAATTACTTGGGAATGATTTAGTTCTTTTAGATAAATATGCTGATGAGCTTGTAAATTATCTTGAGTCACAACCAGGAGCCGCAAATGTAAACAAATCCATAAAGCCTGGAACGAGCAAAATCACATTTATTCCTGACAAACAAAAGCTAGCAGAGAATTCTATTTCATCTGAACAAATTGGTTTAACGCTTAGAACATATGCGAGCGGATTTGAGTTGTCCAGTGTAAAATTTGATGCTGAATCAAGTGACGAGGAAGATATTTCTTTAAGATTTTCTGAAGGAACACAATTTGTCCAAAATTTGGATGAGTTGTTAATCGCAAACCCGATAACAGGAGAACAAATCCCGTTAACTTCTTTAGGACGTTTAGAATTAGCAACAAGCCCTACTTTAATTACCCGCGAAGATGCTAAAAGGGCAATCTCAATAACTAGTTCTGTTAAACAAGGTTACTCAATTCAGGACGTGAACAAAGAACTTGAACAATATGCAAATACTCTGGATCTTCCCACTGGTTATTCATGGAAAACTGGAGGAGTTAATGAAGAAAATCAGGAATCTGTCAATTCAATTTTAACTGCAATGATTCTTTCATTCCTGCTGATTTTAGTTACTATGGTTCTTCAGTTCTCATCATTTAGAAAAGCTTTAATAGT
>CAYXTY010000002.1:23158-27806 GCA_964468505.1 uncultured Gammaproteobacteria bacterium | reverse complement strand
GGAGCAATTATCGCAGGGCTTACTTTCTCAGGAACTATAATGCTTTTCTTTATTCCAGTGGTTTACTATCTAACTTTTAAGTCTAGCCAAAAACGGAAAAAACTTTCTTAACTAGATCTTCTAGCGTTTCAATAAGGTTTTTTTCATCTTCAACAAATTCGATTGATTTTTCTAAATTATCATTTATTTTATTGTTATTCTTGTCATCGTTAATTGTGGGAGTTGGAGTACCTGAGGTGGTAGGATTTTGATTTGACCCATTAACCTTAATAACTTGCCCATTCACCTTAACTGTGTGTTCGTCATTAACAGCATTAACCTCAATGTTTCCTGGTTTATCTGAGGTGTAGTTTGTCTTTTTTCCATTAGTCTCAACTGTTATATCTGTGTTGGATTCTACGGTCGAATTAGAAGAGGAATCTACATCTGTTTTTACATTCACGTTAACTGTACTTTCAGCGTAAGCTGGAGTAGCAATTAGCAGGAGGAGTAAGCCTAAAAGAGCAGTTTTAATCATCGGAAAATTATTATAACACACTATGCAATAGGCGAATTTTTGTTATAATCTCTTTTTATGAATTATCTAAACCCCCGTATTATTTTATTTGGAATTGTGTGTTTTCTAATTATCGGAGGTGTGCTAGTATACACAAAGAATAATATTACGCCGGCGGTTTCGGAAAGGGAGAAGCAACAGCTTTCAAATTTTGGAAACCCGGAAGCAGTAGTTAGTCAGAGTGAAAGTCCAATCGGTATGCAATCACAAAGAACGACGGTTGCTCCGACTCAAGCCCAGGTTAAAGGTCAAGCTATGCAAAACGTAACACAACTTACAATTCAGGATATACAGGTGGGAACGGGTAATGAAGTAAAATCCGGAGATACTGTTGAGGTAAATTATCTAGGAACTTTTCTAGACGGAACAAAGTTTGATAGTTCTTATGACAGAAATCAGACCTTTAGCTTTAGCGTTGGGGCTGGGGAAGTAATTGCAGGATGGGACCAGGGATTAGTCGGAATGAAGGTAGGAGGAAAAAGAAAGCTTTTAATTCCTTCAGATTTAGCGTACGGACCAAGTGGATCAGGTCCAATCCCACCAAACACACCTCTAGCTTTTGAAGTCGAACTCGTAAGCATTAAATAGTCTTCTTTTTCAATTTAGAATTTTTTGATACGATTAAATAGTGAAAAGGTTAATCCTGTTGCTCTTCACAGTTTTGTTTGCTTTCTTAACGACTGCAAATACTGTTAATGCTCAAATTATTACTTCTGAAAAGCTAATTACAGTCGATACTACCAAGCAAATGCTTTATGCGTGGGATGGCGGGCGACTTATTAATCAAAGCCCGGTAAGTACTGGAATGTATTACACACCAACCGTTAAGGGGGATTTTAGGATTTACAAAAAACAGGAAAAGGCAAATATGAGCGGTTATTATCCGCCATATCCCAGATACTTCTTAAAAGATGTTCCTTACATTATGTACTTTCATGGCGCATATGCTTTGCATGGTGCATTTTGGCATAATAAATTTGGAACACGCGTAAGTCACGGATGCGTAAACCAACCAGTCGCATTTTCAAAATGGCTTTTTGAATGGGCCCCAATGGGAACGCGTGTGATCGTTTTCTAAATATGAAAAAAAAGAAAAAGCGTGTTTCTGCTCCATATCTTTCTAAGTTTTTTATTTTATTTTTCTTATTTTTATTTTTTGTTTTTAACGCAAACAATAATAATATTTCTCAAAGATTATATTTAAAAGATGACGGTTCTATAATTGAAAAGAATATTAAAATAGGGCCAACTGAATCTCCTTTTGATTGGAGTGTTGAGAAGGTTGACGAACATATAACTAAAATTAACCTCCCTCCCGATCCAAGAATGGCGACTGTTGAAGAATTAAATACTGCCATGAATGACTATAGAAAAGCTCACAATGCTCAGCAGGCGACCAGAAATGATCTTTTGTGTGATATAGCTCAAAAAAGAGCAGAGGAGCAGCTTCAAAATGGCGGATTAGATGGGCACGCTGGATTTGATAAATATGGAGAGAATCAAAATGAATTTTACAGAATGGGGGAGGTTTTGTTTGGTGGGGTACAGCCCCAGTATGGAGTTCACATCGTTGAATATGGTTGGGATAGATCTTTAACAGGGCATAAGGAAGCGATTCAGGATCCTGATTGGAATCATGGGTGCGGTGGAGTTGCTGGATATTATGCAGTATTTATTTTTGGTACAAAATAATTAAATTAATAGCCTCTTAATTATTGGAATTCTTCCAATTACAATTAAAATAACAACACTAATTAACAAAATAAATAACGCGTTTATAAATCCTGCATAAAAATTATTTGGACTTACAAAAACATACCCTTTTATTATTTTTGAAAGAACTACGTCGTGAAGTAAATAAATCCCAAGACTCATGCTACTTATTTGTGTGATTATGTTTCGCGTTTTATTTGGTAATCGAATTCTCTTAAGAAAACTGAATAAAAATATTGCTAAGGACATAGTCGCTAGTACAATTACTGGTGAAAAATAATGAATTATTTGAAGATTTATATTTTTTACTTCAACTAGGTGGGCCAAGATAATAGTTGAAATAATTAGAATAACTAATGCTGTTAAATACAAATATTTATCAATTTTTTCTTTTGAAATTAAAAATAGATAATAACCAAAAATATAAAATCCGATAAATCCAAAAGTTTGTCTCACTAATCCATTATCAGCGGCATATGGAAAAGCCTGTGAATTCAGGGAGTAAGGGAAAAAAGAAAAAGCTAGGAACCAGGCAACAAGCATTAGTAATACTTCTTTTTTGCTTGAATTTTGTAAAAGATTTCTAAGAAATGGAGTTAATAAATAAAGACAAACAAGAAGAGGCAGAAACCAAAAAGCCTGCATGCTTTTTTTAAATTCAGAAACATAAAAAGAAACAGAATAGTTGTTTGATTGATAAATTTGGATTGCGCTAAGAATTAAAGACCAGGAAATCCAAGGAAGTAAAATTCGATTTAACCTTTTCTTAAAGAAAGTTTTTATATTTTCTTTTTTATTAAGCAATAAGTATCCGCTTAAAATTAAAAATAAAGGAGCTCCTAAATATCCTAAAGTTGAATAAGTTAAGGAAGAGATGTGATTGAGCTGAGAAGTTCTATAGATTCCCGAAGTGTGAACCAAAATAATTAAAAAAGTGGCAATGATTCTTGCTATGTCAGCCCATGTCTCTCTTTTGGTTTGCATTTAAGCCAATATCTCATGCCATCTTTTCTTTGTAAATGGCTATTTGATGCGAGCCTCATTTTCGGGTACAATTAGCTTTATGCTTAAGCCTGTTAGCCCTTCCGTTAATTTTCCTGAAGTTGAAGAAGAAATTCTGAAATTCTGGAGAGAAAATAAAATTTTTGAAAAGTCTGTTGAAAAAGAAGCTCCAAATGGAGCATGGACTTTTCTGGATGGTCCTCCTTTTGTAACTGGAATGCCTCACTACGGACATTTACTAGGAAGTATTCATAAAGATATTTTTGGTAGGTACTATACGATGAAAGGTTACAGAGTTCGTCGTGTTTGGGGATGGGATGGACATGGCTTGCCAATTGAAAATAAAGTAGAAAATAAGCTTGAAATAAAAAGAAAAAAAGATATAGAAGAAGTGGTCGGAGTCAAAAAATTTATAGAAGAATGCAAAAATTATGTCGAAGAGATTTCAGGAGAATGGGAATGGTATGTCGATCATATCGGTAGATGGGTAGATTTTAAAAATGCCTATAAAACTTGGGACAAACCGTACATGGAATCAGTTATGTGGGTATTCAAACAAATGTATGATGGCGGACATATTTATAAAGGTCTTAAAGTTACACTTTTCTGTCCGCACTGTTCTACTCCAATTTCAAATTTTGAAGTTGCAATGGATGCGGATAATTATAAAGACACAAAAGATCAGGGAACCACATATAAATATGAATTAAAAGACGAATCGGGAACGTTTGTTTTGGCATGGTCCACAACACCATGGAACAAAATTGTCACCCCAGCTTTAGCTGTTAATCCAAAATTGAGATATGTAAAAGTCGAACAGAATGGAGAAGATTATATTCTTGCAAAAACTACAATTAAAACTTTAGGAGATCCAACTACTTATAAGATTGTCGATGAATTTGAAGGATTTAGTTTGGTAGGTAAAAAATTTATTCCGCATTATGACTTCTACGAAATAAAAACGGGCGAGAAAGCTTTTGAAATAATTGGTGGCGAATTTGTAACTGCAGAAGAGGGAACTGGAGTAGTAACAATTGCCGCTTATGGAGAAGAAGATTTGAAAGCGATGAATGAAAATAACATTCACATAGAGATTCATTTAGATGAGGAAGGAACTGTGAAGGAAAATGTGCCGCTCTTTGGCGGGATGTATTATCTTAAAGCTAACAAAGCAGTTAACGAAGACCTTTCTAGTCGGGGTTTGATCTATAAGGATGAAGAGATTACTCATTCAGTTCCATTGTGTTGGAGATGTCACACGCGTCTTTATTATGCTCCAATCGATGCGTGGTATGTAAATGTGCAGAGTATAAAAGAGCAGCTTATAAAAACAAATGAAGAGATTAATTGGTTTCCAAAACACTTTAAGCATGGAAG
>CAYXTY010000002.1:15748-23058 GCA_964468505.1 uncultured Gammaproteobacteria bacterium | reverse complement strand
GAAGCAGGGTCGGCTTCTTTTGCCGAGCGCCATTATCCATTTGAAGGGGAGCAAAAATTAGATGACTTTTTCCCTCCTGATTTTATCGCAGAATACACTGGACAAATTAGAGCATGGTTTTATGTTTTGCATGTAATTGGAGGTGCACTTTATAAATCCAAAGCATTTAAAAATGTAGCAGTAGAGGGGGTAATTCTGGGAACTGATGGGCGAAAAATGAGTAAGAATCTTGGCAATTACCCAGATCCAAAAGAACTTTTAGGAAAATATGGAGGAGACGCATTAAGACTTTATCTTATGTCCTCACCAATTATGAATGGGGAAGACATAATTATTTCCGAAGACCAATATCGTCAGCAAGTAAAAGGTTTGCTCCTTATCTTATGGAATACTTATAACTTTTTTGTAAGCTACGCAAATGTAGACGGTTGGGAAAAGTCTGAAAACCCAGAGATGTCAGAAAACATTTTAGATAAATGGATTTTGTCAAAACTAAACGGACTTGTTAAAAATGTTACAAAAAATCTAGACAACTACAATACGGTTCTTGCGATTGAGAACACTGGGGATTTCGTAAATCAATTCTCGACTTGGTATGTAAGAAGAAGTAGAGACAGAGTGGGATCTTCATCGGAAAATATAAATGATAGGAATGCTTTTTATGAAACTTCATATGAGGTATTTGTAACCCTCTCAAAATTATTAGCTCCAGTTGCGCCATTTATGGTTGAGGAAATGTATAAGAATTTGACTGGTGAGGAGTCGGTGCATCTCGCAAAATGGCCAGAGTTTGATGAAAAGATGATCGATGAAAATCTTGAGAAGGAAATGTCATCAGCTAGAGAGATATCCTCAATCTTTCATGAACAAAGGAAAGTAAATGGAATAAAAGTTAGAATTCCCTTGGTCGAATTAACATACCAAGGTCCGATTGAGTTCGGCAAGGAATTGCTTCAAGTAATTCTTGACGAAGCAAATGTTGAGAATCTTAAGTTTGAGTCGGGTAAGAGTTGGGGAGTTTCTGGAGATTTTTCTGAAAATAATCAAAATAAAGCAAAAGGACAGGCCAGGGAAATTATCAGAAGCATTCAAGCTGAGCGAAAAGTAATTGGCACTACTCTTTCTGAAAAAGTTAATGTTTCTTTAGAATCTTGGCCCGAAGAATATGAGTCGGAAATAAAAAGAAAAGCGTTAATAAATAATTTGACAACTGGCGCATTTAAAGTTACAAAGGTGTAATGAAGTTTTTCTCTCTGTCCTCAATTGATTGGCTTCTTATGATTGCAGTCGGCGTGCTATTGACCTTCAGTTTGGTTTCCCTTTACTCCGTAGACTTTGCGATTTTTAAGAGTCAGTTCATATTTAGTATTCTTTCGATCATAGTTTTTTTTATTTTCTCCCAGCTAAATCCGTCAATTCTTAAAAATTACACAATTCCAATTTATGTGGGCTCAATAATTCTTTTAACGGCCGTTTTATTTTTAGGAGTTGAGAGCAGAGGAAGTGTTAGGTGGTTCACAATTTTTGGAGTTGGAATTCAGTTTTCAGAACTCTTAAAACCATTCCTCGCAATTTCTATTGCATCATATCTTTCCAGCTTAAAATCCTATTCATTTAAATCTTTTCTTGTTTCCCTGGCCTTTATGTTCCCAATTGCGCTTCTTATCTTTTTTCAACCAGACCTAGGAAATGCGCTTATTTATGTTTTTGTGACGATGGGGCTTTTACTTATTTATGGGTATCCATTTAAATGGTTTTTTGCAGGATTTTTAATGTGGCTTGCCAGTCTTCCATTTCTCTGGGTCCTCTTACACGAATATCAAAGACAAAGAGTGTTAACCTTTTTAAACCCCTCCAGGGATCCTCTTGGGACCTCTTACAATGCGATTCAAGCTGTTATAGCAGTCGGATCAGGAATGTTGATCGGCCGCGGACTTGGGCAGGGGACACAAGTAGAATTACGTTTTCTTCCAGAGCGACATACTGATTTTATTTTTGCAACTATCTCAGAAGAGTTAGGATTTGTGGGTTCTTTAGTAATCATTCTTGCCTTCGCTTTTATATTTTTTAGAATTTATTTAATCATTAAGAATACAGAAGACAGATTTTCAAAAATGTTTGCGATAACTGCTTTCTTTTTAATTTTTGTTCACTTTTTTGTAAACGTGGGAATGAACATAGGAATCGTGCCTATTGTAGGAGTTACTCTGCCATTCGTCTCTTACGGAGGAAGTTCGCTTTTATCTAATTTTATTTTGCTAGGGCTTCTATTTGCGCTAAATAAAGGAAAAAGGCGAGAAGTATTGGAAATACGTTAGTTTTTTGGTATAATTTATAGCTATGCAATACGCAATCATTAAATCTGGAGGAAAACAATATAAAGTTTCAGCTGGTGATACTCTAACGGTTGATAAAATCGACCTAGAAGATAAGAAAAATTATACCTTCGAGGATGTTTTATTATTCGTAAATGAAGGAAAAGTTACTATCGGAAAACCAAGCATCAAGGGTGCAGTTGTTACAGCAGCTTTGGTGGACCAAGTTAAAGGTGACAAGATAAGAGTTGCTAAGTTTAAGGCAAAATCACGATACAGAAAAGTTATGGGCTTTAGACCACAGCATACAATTCTTAAGATTGAGAAAATTGAAGTAGGTAGTGTTAAAGTTACTGAAAAAGTCGAGAAAGCAACTAAAACTGCTCCAGCTGAATCAAAAAAGTAGAGAAAGATCTACTTTGACTTATTGACCTTTGTGAAAATTAAAGTTAAAATCTTATAAGTTTTCACAGGACTATAAACCTATATGGCACATACAAAAGCACAAGGATCGGTTAAAGGAAATAGAGACTCGAAATCAAAGCGCTTAGGCGTAAAGCTTTATGCTGGCGAAAAAGTAACTTCAGGAAATATTATCATAAGACAGCGCGGTACAAAGGTATATCCAGGAGTTGGAGTATCTATGGGAAAAGACTACACGCTTTTTTCAGTAGCAAATGGAACAGTAGAATTCATAACAAAAAGAGGAAAAAAATTAGTACAAGTTATTTCAAATTCGTAAATGGACACACCACAAGAAGCAGTAATTACAGAACTTGAAGTAGGAATGCTTCAAAGTAACCCACTTCAGCCAAGAGGCATTATTTCTCCAGATTCACTCACCGAACTCGCAGACTCCATAAGAGAACAAGGAATTCTAGAGCCAATAGTTGTCGCAAGTACACCAGCTGGATATCAAATAATCGCAGGAGAAAGAAGATGGAGAGCATCTAAATTAATTGGTCTTGAGAAGGTTCCAGTAGTTATTAAAAAAACATCACCTCAGCAAATGCTTGAAATGGCAATTGTTGAAAACGTTCAAAGAGAAGATCTTAACCCAATTGAAAGAGCACAAGCTTATAAAAGATTAATTGACGAATTCGGACTTGGAACAAATGAAGTTGCAAGAAAAGTTGGAAAGAGTGCCCCAACTGTCAGTAATACAATAAGGCTTCTTTCTTTGCCAGATGCTATTAAAGACGCCCTTGTTGCAGGAGTAATCACTGAAGGACACGTTAGGCCTCTTATTTCTGTAGGGGACAGTAAGATGATGCTTGAGCTCTTCAAGAAGATCCTTAAGGACAATAGTACAGTAAGACAGACTGAAGATATGGCGCGTCAAGTAAAGGGTGAGGTGGAACAACGTGCCCCAAAGAAAACAGATAAGCTCTGGGTGCCAGAATTAGATGAGATGGCAAAGAATATTAAAGAGAAAAGATCAGTTGATAAGGTTTCAATTTTCCAATCCCGTTCAAAAGCGAGAGTAGTTATCGAGATCGGTGGAGATGTTGAGGTAACAGGACCAAAAGTACAAGAGCTCGTAGGACTTCTAACTGCTTAAAAAGGATTTTTTATTAACCCCGCGTCACTTGCAGGCCAGTAGATAAATTTAGAAACTCCAATTATATTTTTCTTAGGAACAAAGCCCCATTCTCTGGAATCAGAGCTGTAAGATCTATTATCACCCAGTACGAAAAAATATCCTTCCGGAACTGTTTCTGTTTGCCCCTCTTTTAAGAAAGATCCGCCGTATGTTTTTACGGAAGCATCAAGGTATTTACTTTCATCCAACAGTTCATTATTTCTGTAAACTTTTCCGTCCTGAACTGAAACAGTGTCTCCCTTTACTCCAATAATTCTTTTTATGAAATCTTTATCCGGATCATTTGGTGCTTTAAAAACAACGATATCTCCAAGTTTAGGGTCACCAAGTTTTAGACTTATTATATTTGTAATTAAATATTGGTGGTTGTGGAGGTTTGGATACATCGATTCACCATTTACTTCGAAAGGGCGGAATAAGAACATATACACTACTACAAAAGCTGCAGCTGCGAGTATTAGGGTTTGGAGAATGTCTAAGAGAAAAAAATAGGCCTTCCTGAGGGCTTCCATATCAACTAATTCTCCCATCCTAGCCTTGCTTTGTCAAATAGAAAAAGGTATTCTAGGATTTGTTTGATAAATGTTTGGCTTTAAAAAAATAAATAAAAAAATTCTTAAAAAAAATCAAAACTGGATTATCTTTCATCTAATTTTAACTTCCGTTCTTCTTATAGTTTTTCTACTTGAATTTAAGATAGTCGGGCAGTCTGTTTATGGAGATTCAAGATATTATATGGCATTTACTCGTTCAATATATTTTTCTCAAAATGTAGACATAACCGACGAGATGGCGCATTACTGGAGTCCCCAGAATAATAATCTTCCAGCAGGTTTTGATCCGGTACCAGAGTTAAAGAATGCGATTAAAATTACTACTCATAACTTTTCCCTAGGGATTTCAGTGATTTGGTTGCCAATCTACTTAATAGCTGACTTTTTAGTAATAATCTTCTCAAGATTTGATTCAGGCATAGTTAGAAATGGTTACAGCGATATTTATCAACTAGTTTTAGGTGTTGGAAATATCTCCTTTGTTGTCGGAGGATTAATATTTCTTTCAAATATATTGACAAAATTTTATTCAAAATTTATTAGTGCACTTTCAATTATCCTAATTCTTTTCTCAACTAATCTTTTTTATTACTCGTCAATTGATGCAGTTAATACTCATCCATTTTCTTTTTTTGGTACGTCTGTTTTACTATTTTTACTTTTTAAATATAAAGAAAATAAGAAATTAAAATATTTGTTTGTGCAGGGTTTAGTTTTAGGTTTATTAACTGCAAATAGAATGCAGGACGGAATTCTAATTTTAGTTCCTCTTCTGACATTTTTATCTGGAATAAAAATGAAAAAAATAAAAAAAGAAAAAGAAATTATAAAAATTTTTATAATAGGATTGGGTGGGGCAATAGGATATCTACCTCAATTAATTTTATTATTTTTAGGACAAAACAGAATACTGCTGATTCCTCATCTTGCAAAAGCAGAATCTGATTTCATGCCGTTTAGACACATTTTAAATATTCTATTTGATCAAAAGCTCGGAGTATTTTTCTACATGCCAATTTTATTCGCATCAGTTTTTGGTCTTTTTCTTTTCAGAAAGAATAATAAGACGCTGGGTACAGTTTTTTTAACTATCTTCATATTAGTTTTCATTTTAATTTCTAGTTATGATGGATGGAATGTTGCAGGATACACAGCCAGATATTTTATTAGTATATTTCCGATTTTAGTTTTTGGATTAGCACAGTGTATAAGTGTAATTAAAAAAAGATATTCAAATTTATTTTTGTATTTAGTAATTGGAATTTTTATTCTTCATCAAGGGTTAAGTGTTATCTCTTTTAAGCTATTCTGGCAAGATCCTACATTTGTAGGAACTGAGCTCTCTAATTCCGGACAACTTAAAATTCAAATTATTGAAATTTTATCCAAGTATTATCCGCTTCAATTATTGTGATAGAATTACTGATTAATGAGACACATTGATGTATCAATAATTTTTGTTTATTTTAATACCCCCAGTGAAGTTTTAAAAGCTATAAGATCTGTTAAAAAAGCTAGCGGAAAATATTCATATGAAATTATTACCGTTGATAACGGTTCGGACAAAAGAATCCCAAAGAAAGCATTTGAGATAGATAAAATAATTTATCTAAAAAATAAAAATGTAGGTTATGGAGCCGGTTTAAATTTTGGCGCAAAAAAAGCAAAAGGTAAGTTTTTAGTTTTATCAAATCCAGATTTAATCTTTGAAGAGAATTCAATTGAAAAAATGATCGAAAGAATGAATGAGGATGCTTCAGTAGGAATAATAGGACCAGCATTTTTAGATGAAAAAAATAAAATAAGAAGAGTAGGGAATGATATTCCAACTTTGCCAAATTCTATCTTTGCATTATCTTCATTAAATAATATTTTTCCGCACAATTATTTTTCTAACAAATATTTTATTAAAAAATTTGATAGAAAAAGCGAACGGGATATCCCAGTTCTCTGCGGAGCATGTATGGTGACAAAAAGAGAAACTTTTAAAAAAATAAAAGGATTTGATAAAAGATTCTTTATGTATTTTGAAGAAGCTGATATTTGCTTAAGAATAAATAGATTAGGACAACGGGTTGTATATTATCCTTTAGCGCGTGTTGTTCATTATGTGGGGAGAAGTTCCACAGATTTAAAATGGATTACTAGAACTTATGAGAAAAGTAGGTTAGAATTTCTAAGAAAATATTATGGTTGGTTCCTGGGTTCAGTTACAGAAGGAATCATTAGGACGATAAATCTGCCCGCAAGATTTATATGAAGATAATTTTCTTAACTAGAAGGTTTTGGCCTGATAAAGGTGGGGTAGAAAAGCATGTTTACGAGATCTCAAAAATTTTAATAAAAAAGGGCCATTCCGTAACCGTAGTAACTGAATCACAGGGTAATTCTGATCTTTTTGAAGATATTAAAATTAAAAGAATGCCGAGCTTTCCGGTAGGGAAAAGACGAAAATTTAATATTTGGTTTTGGATGATTAAGAATAGGGAGCTATTTAAAAAAGCAGATATTGTTCACGCTCATGATGTGTATTATCATTATTTTCCGCTTAAAGTGTTATTTTTGAGTAAAAAAAGTTTTGTCACATTTCATGGATACGAAACATACCCAATTGCCAAGAAAGCAATAATTATAAGAAAAATTTCCGAGAAATTAGCTACAGGAAATATTATAGTTGGAGAGTTTATGCAAAAGTGGTATGGAGTTAAGCCAACGTTTTCTATATATGGAGGTGTAAATATTCCCAAAAAGCATATTAAGCCAAACAAGCTTAATTCAGCAGTTTTTATAGGAAGGCTGGATGAGCATACTGGAGTAATGGATTATGTAAAAGCAGTT
>CAYXTY010000002.1:0-15648 GCA_964468505.1 uncultured Gammaproteobacteria bacterium | reverse complement strand
AATTTTTTTACCAAGTATATTATTTAGAATAAAATGCATGGAATTTAGAAAAAGAACACTTATTCCAAATGAAGGGGGCCAGAAAAGAACTATTTTTCCATTTTTTTTAAGAATTCTTTTAAATTCCTTTAGAATATTTATTATTTCTTTTTCAGTAAAGTGTTCCATAACTCCTAAGTTATAAATTCCATCAAAACTTTCTTTTTTAGTAGGAATATTAAATATGCTTCCATGAATTATTTCACACTTTTCTCCATATTGACGCTTATATAGATTAAGCGCTCCAGTTGATATATCAAGCGCAGTTATTTTAATATATTTGATTATATCTGCATCTACTTGTCCTCCGCCGGAGCCTGCATGAAGTACTGATTCACCCCTTTTAAAATTTTCCTTAATATGACGGTTTAAATTTTTCTTAATAATATACTTTCTGTAAAAGATAGCAATTGTGTCATAAAGAATTTTTCTATTTTTCTTATCAAATTTCCAATATTCATCCCATTCACCTTCAGCATTTGTTTTATTTTTGCTTGGAGACAGAGCTTGAGGGGTGTATATGAATAAATCTTTATATGTATTAAATAGATAAAATGTTTTAAGTAATAAAATTAGACTTGTATAGATATCTTTAAAGGTCATTTTTGAGTTTCCATATGTTCGTGCGGGGAGTTCAATTGAAACTTCTTTTATCTTGAATTTATTAATATGAAGAATAAACATGCTTTCAAAGAAAAAAGAATAGCTCTTTGATTCGACTTTTGAAAATAAATCTTTAGGAATTGTTTTTAAATTATAGAGTCTGAATGCGCTAGTTGCGTCATAAGACATTTTCAAAAGATTTTTTGTTAAGTAGTGTGCAGTTAGTGTTAAAGTTTTTCTAATAAAATTCCATTCAGAAAGACTATTCCTGGACATATATCTGGATCCAACGATTATGTCGCCTGACATTTTTTTATCTAAAAATTTTCTAATGTCTTCTGGCTTGTGAGTAAAATCGCAATCCATAGTTAAAAGACTTTTGTATTTTTTAGAATAAGCAAAATTTATCGCTTCCTGATGTGCGCTTCCAATTCCTAATTTTCTTTTCCTGGAAATTAAAAAAACTGATTTATCTTTTTTTAATATTTCTTTTATGACTTTTGAAGTTCCATCGCGAGAATTGTCATCAACGAATAAAATATCAGCACTAATTTTATTTTTTTTAATTCTTTTATAAATTTTTTCTACGTTTTCTACCTCGTTATAAGTGGGGATTGCTATAAGTACATTTTTCATTTATATTTCCAGTTAATAATAGAGTTGATTCTACCAGATGCATTATTATATTTCTAATGCATTTATATTGACCTATCGGTCAAATCTATCAAATGAGAAATTCTACTAAAGCAAATAAAATATTAGAAAAATGTCCAGTGTGCGGATCTGCAAGTTTAACAATTATTAAAAAAAGTGAAACAATTCCTAAGAAAATCTCTTTTACTTATGAATTTAGTAGAGCGTCTAGAAAAACCCTGCAAGTCATTCGATGTAAGAATTGTACGCACGTATTTTGCAGCCCAATTCCTAAAGATATTTATAAAAATTATAAAGATGTTATAGATAAGAATTATTTAAAATACAAAGAATCAAGAATACTATCAGCAAATGAAATTTTAAAAACACTTAAAAAATATAAAACTAAAGGGCGGCTTTTAGATGTGGGATGTGCAACCGGTGACTTTCTTTTTGTTGCAGGAGAATTGGGGTATCAGGTAGAGGGATTAGAGCTTTCGAAATGGTCTTCTAGAATTGCTAGGGATAAAGGATTGAAAATATATGAACAGACACTGAAAGCGATGTCGAAGAAATATCCCAAGAGATACGATGTAATTTCAATGTGGGGTGTTATAGAGCATTTTGAAAAACCCTTTGAGGAAATGATCTACATTAATAAGCTTCTTAAAAAAGACGGGCTACTTGTTCTTTGGACAGGAGACGTAGAGAGCGTTACGAGTAAAATTCTTGGGAGAAAATGGTGGTATTGGCAAGGACAGCATATTCAATATTTTAGTCACAAAAGTTTAAATATGCTTGCATCGGGAACTGGATTTAAGCATATTTCAACATCTTTATATCCACAGGCGATGAGTTATAGCCAAATAAGTAACTCGCTAAATAGGTATAAATTTAAAGATTTCTTCTTATTACTTTTGTTTCCCTTTTTTAAAGTAAATAAAATTTTGTATTTAAAAATTCCAGGTGAAATGTTTTGGATAGGGAAGAAGAAGTAAATTATTTATTTTTTCTCTTAACTTTCTCTAAAATTAGAAATATTAAAAGAGTGGAAAAAATCCCAACACTTAAAAGCTTAAAGGTTTTATAAAGCGCTATATCTTCGTAAGTTAATTCTATTTTCTGAAGTCCTTTTGGGAGATTTGCATTTATAACACCTCTTTCCCCTGGGTAAATTTTAATAATAGTTTTGTTGCTAGTTAGTTCCCATCCAGGGTAAAAAAGTGTATTCTCTTTTATTTTCAAAGGAGTCTCTGCTTCTATTACATAAATGTGTTTTGTTGAATTTCTAAAAATTTCCTTTATTTGTCCTTCCCCCTCAATAATTTCTAAATGATTTTTAGGAAGTTCGGAGAACCAGAAATTATCATGATCAGCCCATTTATTATTAAGAAAATATGCGACCCTTCCTTCCGTTTTTGTACTGCTCCAAACATTTTTCCTTAAATCATTATCTGTAATTTGGGAAATTACGGTTCTGTGACCCCAGTTAAGAGTCGTATAGATAATTGTGATAATTAAAAAAAGATATATGAGCTTTTTTGTCTTGTTATTAAAGAAATTTAGAACAAAATATCCTGCAATTACGGATGTTATAAAAGCTATCGGTAGAAGAAGTCTCCCGGTTGGAGGGAACATCCAAAATAGAGGGAAAAACTTCCATATAAAAAATGATCCTTGGTGCATTAATAAAAGAAATATGAAAAACAGAGAAAGCCAAAATATAAAATGTGTTTTAAACTTTTTAGATATTTTATTTCTGAAAAGATAAACTAAGATTACAGCTATCACAAAAAGCTGACTGTACCCTATGATGAGAGCCAATTCTCCGTAGTGTCCTTGAAAAAGTAAGCCCAATTTCCAAGGTGAATAAAATAATTGACTGAAAGGATAGAAAAATAAATCAGTACTTGGGTATGGATAAATAACACTGGCATAAATAATAAATGACGCCCAAAGATAAATTGATGATAAGCAGCCTAGTGTTAGCATTAGTGAAACTGAGATAAGTTTTTTAAAGTTTCTAGTGGTAAGCGTTTTATAAATAGAAAATAAAAACATAATTCCTACAATTGTTAATGCCATTAGGGGATGCGCTTGAAACAATATACCCGTAAATATTCCAAGTAAAATTAAAAATAATACTTTGCCGCTATTTAAATACTTAATTAGAAAATAAAAAGATAAAGGAGCGAATGTAAAAACAGTAGATTCTCCAAGTGTTGCACGAAAATGCACATCAATTAAATGGTACGGATTAAACAAATAAAAAATCGCTGAGGAAAATGCTGCCAGTTTGTTCCCAGTTAATTCTTTAATAAAAGCATACGTAAATATTCCAGAAAAAAATAAAGATAATCCTAAGTAAATTTTCATGCTCGTTATAAAACTAAATCCAATAAAATGAAGAAGAGATATTCCGTAATAAGGAAATGAATAATTAAAAATAAAAAGAGGATTTCCGTAGGTTGCATTTAATTCTCCAGCCCAAGAGGGCATTAGATTTCCTTCGCGAAGAGAATCATAGAATGCCATTATTCTGTATATGTGGATATTAAAATCTCCGCTTTCGTAGTCACCCGGTCTTAGAAGGCTTAAGAGGGGCAAGATTGAAACGAGGATTAAAATTTTAAAAAGACTTAATTCTTTTTTAGGATATTTAAATTTATAAATTAGAAGACCAATTGCTAAAGAAAGAGTGCCAATAGCACTAATTAAGACTGTTCTGTATGGATCTGAAAACATTGCTGCCCACATTATACGAGAAAATGTTAAATTACTTCCAGTTTTGGAAGTGGGAAGATAAAATGTCCGCCGCTTTTAAGATATTTATTTTCTCTTTTTAGAAATTCATTTTTAAAAAACCATGGGAGAACTAGCATATAATCAGGCCGGTCAATTCTTGCTTGCTCCTCAGATATTATTGGTATTCCAACCGATGCTATGATTTTTCCGTGTTTTTCTGTGTTTCTTTCCACAGCAAATTTTATGTGCTTATTATTAAGTCCATAAAACTGAAGTAAGGTATTTCCTCTTGTTGATGCTCCATAAAGATAAATTAATTTATTGTCGTTCAATAAATTTTCAATTAAATTAGATAACTTTTTCTTATTTTCGTCGATTCTTTTTGCAAAATCTTTATAGATCTTTTTA
Organism: uncultured Gammaproteobacteria bacterium; assembly: GCA_964468505.1. GTDB lineage: Bacteria > Patescibacteriota > Microgenomatia > Levybacterales > UBA12049 > 2-01-FULL-39-10-A. The sequence goes on along the minus strand of CAYXTY010000002.1, from coordinate 11,220 downwards.
TTGTTAAGTTTTAATTTTATTTCCATAGACTGCATTTTTAGAACATTTTTAGAAATTTTTCTTGTGTCTTTCTTGGCTATATAGGTTTTAAAACTTCCACCGTTTAAATCCCGCATTTCTACATCGAAGATTTCTAGATCGTGTTTTTTTAAAAGATTTGTTAAAGAAAGAAGTGAATAGTATTCAAGATGTTCATGAACAATATTATCAAACGCGTTTTGTTTAAGCATTCCTACAAGATAGTTTTGTTGGATGATAAAAATTCCATCATCATTCATAATTTTTTTTACGTCACTTACAAATTTATTTGGTTCTTCCATATCATAAAAGCATGAAATTGCTGTTACTATGTCTGCCTTTTTATTTATTATTTTCTTTGAATAATTTTCATATGTAAAAAAATTGTTTACCACTTCATTGGCATTTTTCTGGCTTTCTTTTGCAAATTTTTTAATTGGTTCGACGGCAATTCTATGTACTTTTTTTGGATAAAAACTTAAAAGTGTTCCGTCATTTGCACCTATATCTACAGCTGTAATTTTATTTAGGGGTTTATCTATTTTTTCAATAGCGTCTTCTACTATTTCTCTTAACTCATCTTTCATTGTTTGATTAATTCCTGATTTATAACCATACCTTTCTGTATAAAGAGCTGACTTAGGCGTTGTGTGTTTAAGTTGTAGTAAAAAGCATTTTTTACAAAGCAGTAAGGTTAAGGAATAGGAATTTGGCTTTTTATTATTTTGTAAAAAATCTGAAAGATACAAATTTCCTAATGAAATTATTTCTTCAAGTTTTGTAGATTCACACGATCGGCATTTTTTAATTGGAATAGATTTTAGAGCTCCGGTTGTCTGACGCTTTTTTTGCATGCAGATATGATATAGAAACAATAATTAAATGACAAGATTGAAACTAGAGAATTTTTTTTGAATTATTTTTACAAAAACGGGTTTTGAAAATGTAGACTATGCTCAGGCAGTCTGCTAATATACGAATCGTTCTATGAAATTTGTTGGGACTAAAATTGATGATTTATTTGTAGTCGAAACCGATCAGTTTGACGATAATAGGGGTTACTTAGCTAAATATTATGATGAAGATTTTTATAAAGAAAAGAACATTAAGTTCAAACTAACACAGGTAAAGTACACATCTACAAAAACAAAAGGAACTATAAGGGGGCTCCATATGCAGTCAAAACCCTTTGAAGAAGCAAAACTTGTTAAATGTGTAAAAGGGAAAATTTTTGAAGTCGCAGTCGATCTAAGGCCTAAATCTAAAACTTATGGAAAATGGTTTGGAAGAGAATTTTCTGAAGATGACAATAAATGTATCTATATTCCCAAGGGATTTGCTCATGGTTATCAGACGCTTGTAAGAAATTGCGATGTTTTATATTTAATGTCAGGAAAATTTTCCCTCAAACACAACATCGGATATAGGTGGAATGATCCATCCTTTAAGATTTCTTGGCCACTAAAGCCTACTGTAATGGCCCAGAAAGATAAGAATTGGCCATTGGTATGACAAAGTATTTAATAATAGGAAAAAATGGACAACTCGGAAGTGCTTTAATAGATGATTTAACGAGAAGGAAAGAAAAATTCTTGGCATTTTCTAGAAAAGAACTTGATGTTACAGATTACAGATTAATAGAAAAAACAGTAAAAAAAATAAATCCTAAGATAATCATTAATACATCCGCATATCATGTAATTGGCGAATGCGAAAAAAATCCCCTAAATGCTTTTGAAGTTAATTCTGTAGGTGTGGGAAGCTTGGCAAAGCTTTCAAAAGAAATTGGTGCGATGTTTGTTACATATAGCACAAATTATGTTTTTGATGGAGAAAAAACATCTAAATATTTTGAGAGCGATCGGCCTAATCCTTTACAAATGTATGGGCTAAGTAAATATGCTGGTGAAATAAATGCATTAAATGAACATGCAGATGGAGCTTATATTATAAGGACATGTGGTATTTATGGTAAAGGAAATTTAGGGAGTAGAAGTAAAAAAGGAAACTTCGTTTTGAGAATATTAAATGAAGCAAAAAGCGGTGAGGTTATAAAAGCAAGTAAGAAGCAAATAGTTAATCCAACATTTGCATCAGATTTAGCTAAATCTAGTATTGATTTGATTAATCTAAAACCTAAAGCTGGGATTTATCACTTAGTAAATGAAGGCACTTGTAGTTGGTATGACTTTACAAAATCAATTCTAAAATATAAAAAAATTAATTCCAAAGTTATCTCGCTTACCGGTAAGGAAGAGGTTATGGGTTTTAAAAAGCCAACTTATTCAGCTTTAGGAAATTTAAAAGCGAAAAAAATTGGAATTTCGTTGCCAGCTATTAATTCAGGATTAGAAAGATATCTAAATGAGATATGAAGAAGATAATTTTTTTGACAGGTATTATTTCTTCTGCTTTTTTGAGTATATTTTTATTAGTATTTAGATACGTTAGATCATTCTTTCCTCCTCCGGAAATTTCTGAATTTAAAATCGTCGGATACTCTCAGTATTATGGTTATCCATTTTATTACGACACATTGGTATTTTTTATTTTGATATTCTTTCCAAGTGCTGTTTTTTTAGTTTTATGTTTTATTCGAAAAAAGTAAAATATTTATTAGGTTTAATTAAAAAAAATATAAAAGAAATTATTTTAATTTCTTTATTAAACCTACTTCTTGTCACTGTTAATTATTTATCCTTGTGTATTGGATATTTAAAATTCGCAAGTTTTGATTTTCAGACTTTTTTAACTTGGAATTATTCTGCATTTAACAATTTAGTTCCGTATAGAGATCTGTATTACCCTTATGGATTACTCCCTTACTATAAGGATGGAAATATTTTTTTTCTTTTAACTTATTTTTTTATCTCTTTAATTACTTTAAATGTATTTATCTACACATTAAAGAAAGTTTTTAAAAAAAATCAAATTGTATATTTAACTACATTTATCTTTCTTATTTTTATTTGTTTAATTTCAAATTTAAGTACATTCAATAGGTATGGAATTTCCGTGGTCATTTCTATGGTTATTTCTTATGCATTCTACTTAAATTTAGCAAGTAAAAAGTTTTATTTTTTTTCTGGGTTTATTATATCTTTTATATTTTGGTTAGTTCACGATCAAGGAGTTTTAGGATTAACTATTTTCTTCTTTTTTTATTTTGGAAATCTAATTTTAAAACTCAAATCTTCAAATAAAACGAATTTTTTTAGATTAGTAACTAATCAATTATTATGTTTTTTAACAGGAGCAATGTTGGGCTTTGCGCCTTTTATATACTATCTAGATAGAAATAACGCACTCAATTCATTTTGGTATTACTTAACAGTCAGTCTTCCAGAATATCCTCTAATGTCCAAAACTCCTTTCTTTAATTTATTTTTTTCATTAAATAATATCTTTTCAGTTGGGATTTTAACCTTCTCAATACTTTTTGTTACATATAAAATTTATAAAAAGAAAAAAAGATCGATTTTTACTTACACAGAAATCGGACTTATATTAACAATTATTTTATTTGAGCAAAAAAATATAGTTCGCTTAATGGAAAATGCAATTACATTTGCAGTATTCATTTTATTTGCAATTATTCTTTGGGAAATTTTCACTAAGTCTAAAAGATCTCTTGAAAGTAAAGCTTTAATAAAAATTACTTATTTCTCAATCTTAATATCAGTTGTTTTTGTATTCTATATCTCATATGGAAATAGATCAGGGGTTAATGGGATTTCCGATATTAGCCGAAAATCCATTAACTGTTATGTGGCAAATATGAATAACACTCCAGATGTAGAAAAATATGAAATAGTAATAAATAAATTAAAAAGCTATAAAAATTTCAATAACAAAATATTCAGCTTTCCAGGCGATCCAATATTCTATGTTTTGCTTAACCAAAAACAACCTTACTTCACTAGTGTTTATGAAGCTTCATCTGAAAATTCGCAAAATATTATCAATAAATATCTAGATAACGAAATAAACTATGTAGTAATAAATATTAAAAATAAATCTATTCAGGATGAAGTTCCAAACTATGTAAGAGGAGTTTTTGAATTAAAGTATATTTTGAATAATTATTCAATAAAATCAGTTGCTGGTGATTTCCTGATCTTAGAAAGAAAAAATAATTCTGATTTTTTTATTGATAACAAATTAATTGGTGCTAATGAATATAGAAAATATCTTTTAGATATAAATTTAGAATCAATACCATTTTCTGAAGGACTGTATAAAAAAAATATTATTCTGAGCGAACAAAATACTTTTCTTGTAAATAACTTTGATCAGATGAAAACAAACAGATATCTTACAAATAATAAAATTAATTCCTCTAACACAATTTTGTTAATAAAAAACAGTAATCCAGGTAAATACACTTCTGTAGAAATAATATCTGAAGAAAATCTAGAAACAACAATTAAGATGAAATCGTGTAGGGAAAATTACTGTATAGTAAATTTATCTAATATTCCAGTGTTCTATAAAAATAGAAATATAAAAATGATTAATTCCAATGAGGATATTTTGGTAAGTATTTTGAAAGTTTCAAATGATAATATTATTAACTTATGGTAAAGCTTAAAAATATTAGTCTCATAATCCCAGCTTACAATGAGTCTAAGAATATCCCATTGGTTGTTAAAGGAATTAGGAAAGAATTTCCAAATTCCAGAATTATTGTTGTCGATGATTCGCCTGAGCCTGAAAGTAAAAAAACAAGTGATGCATTAAGGGGATTTAGGAATCTTGATGTTATTTCAAGAAAGAAAAAACTTGGGAGGGGAAGTGCGGTACTAGAAGGATTTAAGTATGGATTAAAATATAAAAATACTAAATACTTTTATGAAATTGATGCAGATTTTTCCCATGACACAACTCACTTAACAAGGTTTTTGGATAAAATTCAAAAAGAAAAATTCGGGATGGTTATTGGATCCAGGTACACAAAAGGAGGAAAGACAGTTAATGTTTCAAGGAAAAGAAAAGTACTTAGTAAGATTATAAATAAATTTCTATTCGTAATGCTTGATGTAAGATTGTCTGATTACACATCTGGATACAGACTTTATGACAGGAAAGCTGTTGAGTATCTTACGAGTGTGAAAATGAAATCAGCTGGATTCATAACTTTATCTGAAATTACTTATAGACTAAATAAGAAAGGATTTAAGTTCGGTGAAGTGCCGGTCACAATTTCTACAAGAAAATATGGTAAATCTACGATGGGGATTAGAGAGTTAACTGTGTCTTTGTCTTTTATACTTAAAATGAAGATTGAGGAAGAGTATTTAATGAAATTTAAAAAAAAATAGTTTCCGCAAGCTAAACGATTTGAGGCGTAGGAATTGCAAGGATAAATTTACCACCATCTTTTCTGAATTTTTGTTCTCTTTGAAGTATTCCATGTGTATAATTCCAAACTAATAGCAAGTAATAATCTGGTCGTTTTTTTTAACTTACGATAAAAGGTGTATTGGTTGCGGGGGTTAATAAACCAAATTTATATTATTTCTTGTATAAAACGTAATCAAGATAATTAGTGTTAATTCCGCAATAGTTTAATAAGGTAGTGGATTTGGCTGATGCTCCATAGCCAGCTATTGTAGAACCATCTCTTTTTAATTCTTTTAAAATATTAACAAGTTTATATTTAATGTAATTAACCCTCGCAGGTATTCCAATATATGTTTCAAGTTTAGAAAGTCCGATTTCTTTTTCATTTTTTAGCATTTCAAGTACGCTTTTTTTTACTTTTCTTTTGTTCGTTGAATGAGTTAAGAAGAATCTAATTGATCCTCCTTGTGTGTCGTGTTCTTCAACGTCAATTATCTTAAGTCCTGCGCTTTTCACCAATTTATTTAGAGGAGTTAGTGAAAAGAAAGACCGATGCTCATGGTAAACATTGTCGAATTGATTGTTAAATAATAAAAAAGGAAAATACTGACATTCAATAATTGCAACTCCGTTATTAGAAAGCATAGATTTAATTCCATTTATAAAATCTTTAGGATCTGAGACATGAGCGATAACATTATTCGCAATTATTATTCCAGCTTTACCTTTTTCAGAAGAAAGTTTTTTAGCAGTTTTACTATTGAAAAAATATGGGAGAGTTTCAATATTCTTATTATTCGCAAAATTGGCTACGTTTTTCGCAGGATCAACGCCTAAAATTTTACAACCCGCGTCTTTAAAATGTTTAAGAAGCGTTCCATCATTGCTTGCAATTTCTAGGGTAAAAGAAAGGGCTTCTTTGGGAAATTTACTTAGAACATCTTCTGCATATTTCTTAAAATATGGAATAGATGAAGGTGAGCCACCGGTATGGAAGGCGTAATTGTTGCCAAATAGAAGATCGTCATCGACATCATGCATGAGCTGCACTAGATAACATGATTTACAGACGGAGACAACTAAAGGGAATTTTTTTTCTAGGGCTTTAGGAGATTTAACAAATAAATCTGCGAGCGGCATTTTTCCAAGATCTAAAATTTCAAGTAATCGCTTTTTTCCGCATATTCTACATTTAATTCGTTTCTTGACCAATTGTTTAGTTTTCATTAAATATAATGCCTTCGATTTATTCGCTTATTCTAACAAATAAAACTTTTTAAGCAAGCTTGATATGACAAGTTATTTATGTATAATCAACTCGTAGAACTATTATGAAAAATAAACCTCTAGTTACAATTATCACCCCGACCTTTAATAGAGCGGCGTTTTTAAGAGAAACAATAAAAAGTGTTTTAGACCAGAACTACAAAAATATCGAATATATTATTCTTGATGGAAATTCATATGATAATACTAAAGAAGTAGTAAGTGAGTTTGGCAAAAAAATAATTTTTGACTCTCATGAAAATAGGGGAGAACAGTATGCCGTTAATAAAGGTCTTAAAATGGCAAAAGGGGAATTAATTGGAGTAGTGAATTCTGATGACCCAATTCTCCCAGGTGCTATAAAAGAAATAGTAAAAACATTTCAGGAAAATCCAAAAACTATTGGAGTATATTCTGATTGGATAAAAATAAATGAAAAAGGAAAAGAAATAGAAAAGATGGTTCTTCCAGATTACAGCCTAAGTAATATGTTAAAGATGCATAATATGACCCCGGGTCCAGCAACATTTTTTAGGAAAGAGGCTGTTAAAAAACTAAAAAAAAGAGATGACAATTTTAGGTATGTTAGTGATTTTGATTTTATTCTCAGAGCTGCTCTTCTTGGGGATTTTAAAAGAATACCGAAGTTTTTGGCAACATTCAGAATACATCCTGGAGCAGCCACATTAAAAAATAAAGGGCTTAAGATGTCTCTAGAGCATATCAGGCTTATTAATAAGGTCTTTTCTATGAGCGGGTTACCAAAAGAGATTGAAAGCATAAGGCCTCAAGCCTATGCAAAGGCGTGTGAGGCAGCTAGGATTTGTAGGGGGGATAATCCACTTACTAAAATAATTGTTTCACTTCTAAGTCTTTATTATTCTCCTAAAGATTACGTTGGATTATTTACTAAATACAGAGTTAAAAAGATTAAACAAATTTTAAATATCTAAAAATCCTCAAGCGTTGTTAACGGTAAAATCATGTGTTAATATAGTTCACATCTTACAAAGCGAATGAAAAAACAAGAAAAGGTTTTGGTTACTGGGGCGGGAGGTTTTATAGGTCATCATTTGGCGAGATTTCTTAAAACAAAAGGTTATTTTGTAAGAGGTGTAGACATAGTTTATCCGCAGTTTTCTCCGCTTTCAGATTTTAACGATTTTAGAATTCTAGATTTGAGAGATTTTAGGAATGCGATTGAAGCAACCGAGGGAGTGTCGAAAGTCTATGCTCTTGCCGCTCAGAATGGAAGCATCGAGTATACAATCACAAATAAAGCAGATCTTCTTCGTGACAACGCTCTAATTAATCTTAATACAGCAGAAGCGTCAGTTAGGTCTGGCGTTAAGAGATTGTTTTACTCCTCTTCGGCATGTGTTTATCCCGAAAATAAGCAAACGGAAGTAAACTCAACGCCTCTAAAAGAAAGTGACGTATATCCAGCTAATCCAGACAGTGAGTATGGTTGGGAAAAGTTATTTTCTGAAAGAATGTATAAGTCATATGAGGCTGATCATGGACTTGAGGTAAGGATTGCCAGGTTCTTTAACATTTATGGACCCGAATGCTTAATTGATACTCTTAGATCCAAAGCCCCCATGGCATTAACTAGAAAAGTTATTGAGGCAGGGGACGGGGGGATTGTAAAGATATGGGGAGATGGTAAGCAGGTGAGATCATTTTGCTACATTGACGATTGTGTGGAGGCCATATATAAGCTCATGAACTCTAGCATAAAGGACCCTGTGAATATAGGCACATCAGACCATGTCAGCATAAATGAATTAGTTGATATTATATGTAAAATTGAAGGAATAAGTGTTAAAAAGCAGCATCAGCTGAATAAGATCCAAGGAGTCAGAGGAAGGCTTTGTGATTTTTCAAAAGCTCAAAAAGAGCTTAAATGGAAAGCAAAAGTGACTCCTTTTGAGGGTATGAGCGTAATTAATAAATTTGTACATAAAGAGCTTGGAAAATAAACCTGTCCTCCGTATCCCATCGAATCAATCATGAAAACTACTCTAATTACGACTGTTCTAAACGAAGAAAAAAATGTTGAGAAGTTTTTTAGGTCACTGTTTTTGCAGACAATTTTTCCAGATCAAGTTGTAATTGTTGATGGCGGAAGTAAAGATAAAACCGTTGAAAAAATTCAAACTGCAATTAAAAAAAATCATAAAAAGGTAGAAATAAAATTACTTGAAAAAACTGGGAATAGATCAGTAGGCCGGAATTTTGCAATTAAAAATTCCTCAAACAAAATTATTCTTGCTACTGATTTTGGGTGCATTCTTGATAAGAATTGGGTTAAAAATATATCTGCGCCATTTATTGATAGTAAAATCGACATCGTTTCTGGCTACTATAAAGCAATCACGGGAAATGTGTTTAAGAAAAGTCTTGCAGCTTACACATGTGTAATGCCGGATAAAATAAATGAAAATGAATTTTTACCATCATCCCGCTCCATCGCTTTTAGAAAAAAAGTTTGGGAAAAAAATAAATATCCAGAATGGTTAGATACGTGTGAAGATTTAGTCTTTGCCAAAAAATTAAAAGAAAAAGGGAATACGTTTAAATTTGTAAAAAATGCTGTTGTAAATTGGGAACAAAAAAATAATATCAAGGAAGCTTTTTTTCAATTTCTAAGTTATGCAAAGGGGGATGGGAGAGCGCTTTTTATCAGACCTCAAGTCCCTTTAATCTATTTAAGATATTTTTTAGGTTTATATTTATTGTTTCTATGTTTACTAGAAAGATCACTGGGGGGTCTGTTTCTTTTTCTAAGTATAATTCCACTTTATTTTATTTGGGCAATTAAAAAGAATTATAAATATGTAGACAATAAAAAAGCATTTCTAATTCTTCCTCTACTTCAAATAACTTCTGATATCGCTGTTTTGATTGGGACTACATATGGAATGATTAGGAGAATAAGTCTTGAGAAAATTATCAATAATTTTAAAGATAATAAATTTCTATTTTCTGTATTAGCTATCTATGTTTTTCTGTTGTTTTTAACGCTTGATTATGGAATTCCTAATAAGTTTCATCCTTTTCCATACCACATGGATGAATGGCACCAGCTTCAAGCAGTAAGATCCACATTCGCATATGGAACACCAAATGTAGAGGGATCTGCAAATGGCACGATGCTTCATTTTATTATTTCCGGTATATATCTAATTCCTTTTACTATACTCGGTTTAATCAATCCTTTTGAGCTTAGGATTGATGACTTAATTGCCAGACAAAACATATTTATTTTACTCCGAATAAACACAATTATTTGGGGAACGCTTTCTATCATATTGATTTATAAAATTTCAGAAATTTTAAAAGCGCCAAAAAGATTAACTATGCTTCTGTTTACATTTACACCTCTTTGGTTAATGTTAAGCGGACATTTTAAATATGACATAGCATTAATGTTTTTTATTCTATTAAGTATATTTTTTATATTAAGATTTTGTAAAAATCCATCAAATCCTAATTTAATTATTAGTGCGATTCCAATTGGACTTGCGTTGTCAGTAAAAATAAGTGTTCTGCCTTTAATTCCTATATACCTATTATCTTTTCTTCTATTTGCTAAGGATAAAATAAAGAATTTTAAATATCTATTAGTTGGTCTGTTTGCTTTAATTTTTACGGCAGTTATTTTTGGATTTCCAGATACGCTATTTGGAACTGGAAACATATACAGGTACTTATATGAAAATTTAGTTATATTTCCAAGCGCCACTGAAAATTTTAAATCAAATGGAAGTGCATTGTTTTATGTTTTTTTAAGACACTATTCGATTATTTTTGGGTATGGATTATTTGTTCTATTTGTTTTCTCTTTGTTATTTTGGTTGTATATGTTTTTAAAAAATGGGATAAAAAAATCCTTAGCAAATTATAAGATTGAAATATTTCTAGTCGCATCATTCTTTCTTTTTTTGGCAAGCTTAGTAACTCTAAAGGCATACAGTGGGGGAAATAGAGCGCTAGTTTTATTGCCATTTATTGTCATAATAGTTTCGCTTGCATGGAGAAAAATTTCATTAAAGAAGAACTACAAGTGGTTAATGAGCTCAGTCTTATTAATTGCAATTATTACTCAAATATATTTTTCATTGGCTTGGATTTCAGTTAGAAATAGTGAAAGTTTGCAAGCTCAAACCTCTAGATGGATAGAGGCAAACATTAAAAAAGGTACTGTGATAGGTTTAGAGAATATACCAATTTATCAAAACATACCAGACATATTACAGAAAGAATTTTATTTTAAGGAATACAATGTAAAAAATCACAACATGTTTAGTTATGAGATCATTGATGCTGACACAAAAAAATTCCCTTCAGTTATTGTATTAACAAATGATCAGGTTGAGAGGGATATTTTATATAAATCCCCCAAGGTCGATCTAATTAAAAAAATTGAAAGCGGAGGATATAAAAAGATAAAAGTGTTTAAGCAAAATACAGATGATTTACATCTTTCAGATAGAGACTATACGATTGCCGGACTTGTATCTTCTCCGCTAACGATCACCATTTATAAAAAGTAATTGCCTGATATAATCAATTTATGGGCTATTTAAA
>CAYXTY010000001.1:42298-71027 GCA_964468505.1 uncultured Gammaproteobacteria bacterium | reverse complement strand
GGCAAACCTGGATCCCTAGGGCTTTTCATAATAAAATTTCAATGAGCTTTGATACATTTACAAATTCTTTATTCCAGTCGATTGATCCAGTATTTCTATTTTCGCTTTCAAAAGATTCTCCACTCTACTCAGGCCCAACTGATGTGAAAATGCTTTTCCCATTTGAACTACCCTTATTTATATTGGCGCTTATTTATATCGTGAGAAATTGGCAGCCAAAAAAAGATAAATATTTTTATTTGTTTTTATTTTTCCTATTTTCCTTACTAGTCGCAGGATTCTTTATTCTTCCACTTCATCCACTAAAACTTCTACCAATTGTAATAGTAACGAGGACAATAATATTCTTGGGAATTTCAGATTGGGTCTTAAATCAAACATGGGCAAAAAAATATTTTTCATAATTTTAATAGCAGTAGGAATTTTCCTGCGTTTTTATCAAATAAATGAAATTCCTTCTGGACTTTTCATGGATGAAGCCACAATTGCTGTGGATTCTAAATCAATTGCCCAAAATGGATTTGATGAATATGGAAGAAGCTACCCCTTAGCATTTGAAGCGCTTTCTGACTTTAGACCTCCGGGATATGTTTACTTAACATCCCTCGCTTACGAATTTCTTGGTCCAACAACTCTAACTGTAAGAATAGTGTCGCTTCTTTCTTCAATCCTAGGTATTTTTATCCTAGGCTACTTCACAAAACTTTTATTCCCTAAAAGGGAACTGCTTCCGCTTATCTCAATGGCAGTTCTCGCAATTTCTCCTTTCCATATTCATTTTTCTAGAATTGGCTATGAAACCATGCTCGCAACAACACTTATGCTTGTTTATTTTATTTCACTAATTCATTTACTCAAAAAACCAAACCTCATTTGGATAATCGTTGGAATACTTTGCGCGGGACTAAGTATTTGGACATATCCTGGAGCCAAATTTATAGTACCAATCGTTGCTTTGGTTATATTTCTGCTAGGCATTTTCAACATTAACTTTGAATTTAAGAGAAAAAACATGATAATAATCCCGTTAATTTTTCTAGCAACTGCTGTTCTTGTCTATATTCCAGCCCTTCTTAATCCTATTTTTGATAAAAGACCGATTAGCTACCTTAAAGAAGGAACTGACGGCACGCTTTTGGGAATTATAACTAAAAAGCCTCTTCTTATGCTTAACTCATGGCTTTATATGTTTGATTTTCAATTCCTATTTAAAAAGGGCGATCTATTCGCTTTTAGACATGGCACTAAGGAACAAGGACTACTTCTCTCAATATTTGCGATTCCTTTTATCCTGGGCATTCTGGCTGTCATCAGACGTTACTCAAGCAAATCTTTCGGGATTCCTTTTCTCATTATTCTGACTCTAGTCATAGGCTTCCCTTCTGCACTTACCTCTGGTACTCCGTATGGGACTAGGATTTTGCCAATCTTAATCCCTTTTTCCATATTCGTAGCGCTTGGAATTGAAATATTGGTTCAAAAAACAGAAAAACTTAAACCATTTATAAAATTTCCAATGTACTTAGCCACAATCGTAGTAATTTTCTTTCAAATCTCACTTTTTTATCATATTTATTTTGTTCACTTTAAAAAAACTTCCCTACCTGAATTTCCAAAGGCTTCTCGGGACATGGCAATATTTGTTAAGGATTTCAGAAATGAAAATAAACAAACGCCTGTTTATTTCATGACTGAAAGATCTTGCAGACAATGGGCACACGATGATCTTCATTTCTGGTACTTTGCGGATTTAGATAATACCGAAATGGTTAAGTGGAATAATAAATTTAGAGAAGAAAGATATAAAAAAGGAAGTCCATTTGATAATTATGATGTTTCAACAATCCCCTCGCATACTTTTGAAAGTATTCATCTATACCCTGGATACGAGGCAGTTGAAAAATCTCCTAAAGACTCCTTAATAGTTAGATGCGGACTTCATTTAGATGATATTGACGAATCGAAAGAAGAGATAATTAAAATATTTTATATGTACCAGGACGAAATGAGAGATCCTTATTACGTAATTACTAAAAAGCTTTAAGGCTTAGCGATAACAATTGCTGTTTCTCCATTAAGATAATTGATAGTTTTCAGTATTTCTCCACCTTCAATATCCTCTGCACGACCAACAAATAAAGTATTTTCTAGGTTCTGATCATTCTTCCAATCAATTTCCCTAAATTCATATTTATCAAAGTTATGATTTCCGACTGTTGTTTTAGCGTTCTGAAAATCTTCTGGAGGATATTTTAAATAGAATAAAAAGAAAATATAAGATTGGTCTAGTGGCACTTCACTCGAGACTACAATTTTTTCATAATCTTGTGAAGAAACAAATTCTACAGCCTCTTCATATCCATACTGCCAATCCTTAGAATAATAATAATTTTGCTGTGAGAAATACTGATTTAAGAAAAACGTAAAGTTAAACAGAGCAACCAATATTCCAAGAATTATAATCACATTTCTGACTGGTGCCATTTTCACAAAGCCTCTTAACCAAACATAAAATGAATAAATTCCAAGTGCCACAAATATTTGATAAGTAGGAAGAAAATTTAAAGTTCTTACGGCGTGTGGAACATCATTTGTTACAGCCGCAGGAATCGGAGAAATGAGAAACCAGGAAAAAATAAATAATTTTGTTTTTCTAGAAAACTTTCCAAAGATTAGGAAATATAAACCAATTAAAAGAAATGGCAATTCCCAAAGATATAAAAGCCCCATATTAGGTGCATGATGACGAGGCAGATCACCTTCTATGAATAACCAATTAGGATTAAAATGTGATAAATAAGCGCCAATTGATTGTCTTACATAAACGGTACGCCTGTTATCGAAAACTAAACCCATGAGGTCATTATTTTTTTTATCTATACTTACTCTTTCAGCAGTATGAGAGAAGAATTTACTTTCTGCTATAAAACTAGTTGAACGCGCTCTATTAAGACTCTCGGGATTCTTAACCATGGAAAATAAGAGTGGTGATACAACCAAGAATCCAATAATAAAAAATGGCACAAAATATTTTCTGCCCACTTCAGTTAGTTCTTTTCTGAAAATTAAAACTAGACTTAACATAAAAAGTGGAGCAAATATTTTTTCACTTTGATATGCATAAATTGATAAACCGCTTGTAATCGCGGATACAAAGAGCAAGTAGGGTTTCTTCAGGCCTTTTACAAAAAGATAAGCGGTTAATATATTTAGAAATACTCCGAGGTTTGCTTCGAAAGCAGTTCTAGAGAATTGTATATGCCAGGGAGAAATCGCAAGAACAAATGCAGAAAGCAAAGCTATCTTTTCATTCTTAAACAGTTCCTTAATTAAAAGAAATGTTAAAAGAACTGAAATTATTCCAATTACTGCTGAAGGAAATCTTATGGCAAAGGTAGAAACATCAAATAAAAATACAGATGGGATTGCTAAGTATGCATAAAGCGCAGGCTTATAATCTCCAAACGACTTTAGAGTTGTAGGCAGAAAATTGCCGTACTCGTCCCGTCCTGTATTTAAAATCGAATATGCATTATAAGCTAAAGATGCCTCATCCCAATCAGGGCTAACCGGGACATCTCCCAGTTGCCAAAATCTTAGAGCAAAAGCTATAAATAAAATTAAAATTAGAATAAATTTAGTTTTGAACATAGGCTGCGAGCATTGGACTGCCGTTTGGTAAATCAAACTTTTTTAGAATTGTCACATTCTCAGGAATCTTATCCCACCTTTCAACATGAATACTATTTTCCGAATTAGAAATATTATTAAAATTATATTTTCCGATTTTATTTACATGTACAAATCCAAAAACATCTCTTTCGATTTCTGAATTCTCTCTATAATATTTTGGATCTATTTTATTATGAAATAGATAATAAACATGAGGCCTTCCTAATTCATCGGTGAAATAAATTTTCTCATACTGATCTTCTACCTCACTCAGATATTTAAATGCTTCTTTATATCCATAGTTCCAGTCTGCAGCAGATTCTCTTCCGTAATGAGAATAATATGAATGTAAAAAATAAAATACATTTACAAAAAGTAAAAACAAAACTGAAATATACATTCCTAAAATCATTTTTGGCTTAAGCCTTGTTTTAAGTTGCTCAATAAAAAATACAAAACCAATTGCTGTCAGAATCTGAAAAGTAGGAAGCACCGTTTCTATACGAAGCGCATGGGGTGTTTCCCGAGCGGTAGCCGCGGGAATAATTCCCAACAAAAGCCAAATTGGGATTAACCAATAATAACCCTCTTTTTTTCTAAATAATATAAAAGCTCCAATTATTAAAAATGGCAAATCCCAAATAAAAAGTTGCCCAATGTCTTGAGTTGAAAATTTAGGGTTTCCATCCCCTTTTATAAACAGAAAACTTGGATTTAAATTATCTAAATAATGCTTCGCAAATTCTGTTCCATAAAAAACTCTTCTATTATTTATTATTTTTGACCAAATGGCTCTGTCGTCATTTTCTATGGATTGATTTGCAGTTTTTACAATTTCTGGGTTACTGAAAATATTTACCTCCTGATATCTTAACTTTGCTTGCGGGGAAATAAGAAAAGGAATTAGAGGAAGCAGTAAAATTAAACCGACAACTGCTGATACAACTACCTGCTTTTTGGCTTTAATAAGTTCTTTCCTAAAACCTATTAACAAAATCAAACCGATTAGTGGCACAAAAACTCTTGCTGTATTAAAAACATAAAATGAAATCGCAAATGATACTGCGGATAAAACTAAAAACCACATATTCTTATTTATTGCGCGTAAAAATAGTGTTATTCCTAAAACTATAAAAAATGTAGAAACATTTGCTTCAAAAGCAGCACGCGAGAGCATAATATGCCAAGGTGAAATACTTAAGAATAATGCAGTAAATAGTGCAAGCTTCTCTTTATTCTGATTTTTTGGAAAAATTTCTTTTACTAAAAAATAAGTCAAAAATATTGTAAGAAACCCAAATAATGCGGATGGGAACCTAGTGGCAAATTCATTAAGTCCTAAAAATTTTACCGGCAAACTAGAAAGATACGCATAGACTGGAGGCTTAAAGTCACCAAAAGATTCTATGTATTTGTAAGGAAACCGAACACCAAATTCATCCCTCCCATCAATTCCTATCGAATATGCATTATATCCCCAAGCAGCTTCATCCCAATTCAAAGACATTGGAATACTTCCCAATTGCCAAAATCTTAAAACAAATCCAATCAATAGAATAATAGTTAAAAGAAAAATATTCCTTCTTTTATGTTGGAGAAATTTATTAAGAAATTCTTTTGGCATAAAGAATTAGTCTACGAAGCGGTATTTAAAAAGTGTCCAAAGCGCAATCGAACCATCATGAAATGTTCTTAACTTTTTACCCTCACTATAATCCCTAGGAACTGTTGTAATTGGAATTTCTAAAATCTTAAATCCGGCTTTTAATAACTTTGCAGTAATCTCTGGTTCAAAATCAAACCTTCTTGCGTTAAGCTTAAACTTTTTTCCTACTTTTGTTGGAAATATTTTATAACAAGTTTCCATATCAGTTAACCAACTTCCATAAAGCAAGCTTGTTACCAAACTTAAACTTCTATTACCTAAATAATGTAGTAGAAATCTTCCCGTCCTCTCTTCTTTCTTCATGTGAGGAAGCCTCTTAAGCCTTGTGCCATACACCACCTCAGCTTTTTTATCTAAAATTGGCTCCATTAGGATTGGGATAAAATTCGGATCATATTCTAGATCTGCATCCTGAATAATAATGTAGTCTCCTGTCGATTCATCTATTCCTCTTTTAATTGCAGCACCTTTTCCCATATTCATCGGCTGCTTATATATTTTAATTCCCTCTTTAGGAAGAAGATCTAAAGTTTTGTCCGTAGATCCATCATCAACAACTATAATTTCAGTTTCTACATTTTTTATCTTAACAGCCTTAACTCTTTTAATTATTTCAGCAATTGTCTTTTCTTCGTTAAAAACTGGAATTATGATAGATAATTTCATAGTGTCTTATATAGAGAATAATTCGATTTTTGATAAATTAACTCGATGTTTTCGAGCTTATCAAAACATGGAGTTTTCTTCAAGTCTAAAATGTAAGAAGTATTAATTTGTTCTAATCTTTTATTAAGATCTGCTTCCAAGTCTCCACCATCCTGACATCTAACAAGCAGGTCATTTATATCTCCTACATTTTTCTTCCTCGTTTTAATCTCATCATCAATCCCACCGAATTCCATTAGCTCCGGCTCAAAATATACAGAATGCTCAGACAGTCCTGATATTATTGGCGCAAGATAAGGCGCCTGGTAAATATCACCATTTTTTTCAACGTTTAAAAGCAAAACGCTTTGATCTTTAGGAATTTTTGAAAGCTCTTTTGAAACCTCTACTAAATCTAAATCAATTTTATATGGATTATTTGAATATAAACCTAAAAGCCTTAAATTATCCGGAAGGCTTAACAAAACAATTCCTAGAAGTATTACGGCAAGCTTTATGTTATTAATTTTTCCTAAAACGCCAACTAAAGAATAGGCAGTTGGAATTAAAAGGATAAAATATCCAATCCACAAAAATTGAAGAACTACAAAAACCGCAGTACTTTGAATAAAAAAACTAGGAATTAAAAAACTAAATAATATTAAAAATCCCCAGAACATATTATTTTCCGTATATAAATTCTTATCCAAAAGTTTCTTAAGATGTATAAAATTAATTAATCTCAGACCAAGACTTGGGAGATAAAATAACGGAAGAATTAAAACAAATTTATAAAATATTATTTTTATATAATTATCATGTGCTTCAAAAACTTGAAGTCTTTGATACCAATCAAGCTGGTAAATCGCAGCTATGCTCTCTAAATAGTGCCTATATAAAAGGTTTGGGGCAAAAATTAATCTTCCAGAACCAAAATTAATAGGCAAATATGTTATTGCCATAATAGTTCCCCCAATAATGATAACCGGCAGATATTGAAGGTCTCTTTTTTTAATTAAATTAATTAGAAAAATTATACCGAGACTTAAGAATGCCAAGAAACCTGTATAAATTTTTATCATTGGAAGTACACTTATCACAATTGCGCTTAAGACAAATGAATATTTAGTCTTTGCTGAAAAAACTAAAATATAAAAAGAAAATAATAATGACACCGACAAAATTACTGATGGGTCCACTATATTTGCAATCGTTTGGACAATTCCTGGATCCATAGAAATCTTATCTGGAAATACGAATCTTGAAAAACTTTGAGCGAAATAAAGAATTGTGATAAAAATTAATTGAGTCTCCCTTTTCATTCCCATAAATCTCCCTAATGAAAGCCCTGCTAGTCCATAGAAAATTGAAAGTACTACGGGGAAAAATCTAAAGAATAAATCTAACACCTCAAGTCTATAAAATTTTGAAAAGTATGCGATCACAAGATCGTAAAAAAAGTTATATCCATTCAGTGGGAGCCCAAAAAGCCCGGGATGGGTGGGAGGAAATGAGTTCTTAAGATTACCAATTAAACTTAAATGGTAAATTGCATCTACGCTATTAACAGCATAAAACACCAAGCTGTTATTTTCGACTGATCCAGATCTCCACATCAAATAACTAGTTAATACTGTTCCAGCGAGAATAATTAAAGTCTCTAGTCTTAAAACTTTTCTAAAATTAACGGAAGGAATTTTCCCAACGCTTTTTATAAAAACAGGGATGCATAAAATTAAAAACACATTGTAGTAAAACTCTAAGTGAATCCATGAAAGTAAATATGAAAAAATCATAAACATAGATATTCCTAAGGAAAAACTTAAAACAATATTTGTTATTGCTTCTTTTGCAGAAAATTTAAATATCTTAAGCAACAAAAATCCCGGAATATAAAATGCAAAAATTAGTAATAAGAAGAAATAGATGAAATTTAAAATAATCATGAAGATAAGCGACTTAATACCTCTCTGTCTGATACAACAAACTCTTTTCTCGCATTAGATCTAATACTTAAAACTCTAGGAAGTCTTAGGAGTGCATCGAAAAATCCCAGAAAAAGTGCCCTGTCGCCTTTAAGTCCATTAAATAAGTGATATGGGAGCCACAAAAAGTGAGAAAGAAGCTTATCTAAATCTCCATTTTTCCAAACAAAGATAAATTGATTTCTGTAAGCAATTCTTTTCACCTGAATTGGCGTGTACTTACTTTTAATAGCGCCTTTTTCATGCTCATGCCTTACGACACTTCTTTTTTCAAATAATGTTCTAAAACCTGCGCGTTGAGCTCGATATGAAATGTCGATATCCTCCCAATAAAACGGGTCATAAATCTCATCAAGACCATTTAACTTATCCCAGATTTTTTTTCTAAATGCTCCACTTCCCCCACTTATCCAAAGTGTATTATTTTTTTCAAGATCCCCAGCGCTATGCATTAAAAATCCCTTTTTCCACTTTCCAATTCCCCTACCTCTTAAAATAATTTTTCCATCCTCAACGCTCTCATTCATGCAACCCACTGCGAAAACTGATTCATCGGAAAAATGCTCTAAAAGAGGAGTAAGGAATGAATTATTCGCGATTACATCTGTGTTAAGTAAAATCACAATTTCTCCAGTGGCTGCCTTTACCCCCCTATTAACATTTGTAGAAAAACCTTTATTTTTTTCACTCTTTATAAGAGTTAAATCTTTATTTTCTTTTATAAAATTTTCAATAACCTGTATTGAATTATCTACAGAGCAATCATCTGCAATTACAACATCAATCTTGCCGTTTTTATAATTATCTACAGCTTTTAAAAGCACAGGAAGATTTTTTTTGAGAATTTCTTCACCATTATAATTTGGGACAACAATGCTTATATTCATAATATGCTTTTATAAAAAGTTATAGTTTGTTTACCTCCGGGAATGAAAATACCTCGAAAATTATAATCAGCTCTAATGATCATACCTTCCGAATCATATCCTTCCATTTTAACATGCCAACCAGGATAATATGAATCAGACAGTACTAAAAATCCTGAACCCTGGGCCTCTATATTAGTCTCTACTACAACTTTATTTTCAGTATAAGTTAATATCCTTACTGATCCTTCAGAAAGATTATTACTTGACTCAAATTCTCCTTCAACGATTGCGGTGGTTGAAGGATCAAAAAGAGGGTCAAACATTAATCTTATAGCCTCCTCTTTACTGGATGCGCTAACTACATTCTGTACTAAAAAAGCACGAGGCAATACATTTTTATTTTCATATACATTAGTTGATCCCTCTTCAAAAACTTTTACGAACCCATTTTCATTAATCTCATTTAATGTTAGGACATATTTAATTCCCATAAGATCAACTAAATTTCCAGAAAAATTTTCAACCCTTACTATTCTGTTAAATCCAAAGGGAGGGCTTATATTTGGTTCATCTCTATTGATTGCTGATATTAACTCAGCATATCTATTTAAGAAAAGTGGATCATATCCTTCAACTGTTTGTATTTTATAGATTGAGGAAAAGTTTGGAGGAAGAATTCTAGCATCATTTGTAGCAATTCTATGATTACCAATATTCTGAGAAATAAATTCAAGGGTTTTTGTCTTAGGAAATAGATATTCTGGTTTTGAGAATGTATTAAATTTCCAGGAAAATCTAAATAGATCAAAAACTGTTACTGCAATCAATAGTAGAAATGCAATTTTTTTAAAATCTTTTTTTAAGAAAACAGTTGAAATAATCAAAATACTTGATGCACCAAGAATTAGTAAAGGGAGTATTAAATTCCTCTGAGAAATCATTAAATCTTCTGATTTTATTCCAAAGCTCGTCCCCATTTGGATAAAAATAAATATTGCTAAAAATATTAACCCTATAATTCCGACAGGAATAAATATTTGTTTTAATTTCTCTTTTTTTATTAAAAAATTAAGCCCTAGCGCTGCTAAAACTGCTATAGAAAAATTCACTAAAAATATTAATCTTGTTGGCTGAGAAGAGGAAATAAGGGGAATTTCTAAAACAAAAGGTAATTTAGAAATAAAATTAGGAAGGGCGAATAAAAGCGATACAAAAAATACTCCGCCAAAAAAATATGTCTTTTTATCTCTCCTGAAAATAAGTGCAAGAATAACTAATATAATTGAAAGAATTCCGCCATATGCAGTTAACTCTCCATAGTTCCAAACACCCCAATAATTTAATGTGGTAGGATTTCCAAAAAAATCAGGAATTATAAATTGAACTAAATTTTGCCAAGGCAAAAACCATCCTTCTTTTTGCCAAAGAATTTGATCCAAGCTTCTCGCAGAAAGCGAGATAAATCTTAATGTTGAAATTAACTGCACTGATGTTATTAAAAGTGTAATTAGCCAGGTTATTAAAAACACCACTCCGAGCTTTTTTATTTCTTTACTTTGCCAAATTCTAATAAGTAAATAAACTGAAGAAAGTAAAGATAAATAGAAAAAAGTTTGAAGGTGACCCGCAAAAAAAGCAGATACACTTGAAAAAATTAGAACAGCAGACCAAATTACTATTTTTTTAATATTTTTATCAAATGAAATTTTATCGATCGATAATAATATTAAAGGTAACCATAGGCCCGTATGAAGTATGTTTCCCCATTCAAGCCATGTCGTAAAAAATCCAGAGAAAGAAAAGATAATAGATCCCAACAAGCTGGAGTAACTGTCAAGTTTTAAATTTCTTAGATATAAAAATAAAAATATTCCCCCAAGTAATGGCTGAAGAATAATAAAAACAGTCCAAGAATAGTTTAAGGGAAGAATAAACAGAATAATATTAATCGGATAAAATACCCCTGATTGAAAATTTGCTAAAAGCGGTGTTCCTGAAAAAGAATAAGGATTCCATGTGGGAATTCCAGACTGTTTTAATTTTTCAATAGATAATTTTTTCCAAGGGTATTGCTGCCTTACTGGATCTGTTATTAAAAAGTTTTTATAGGGAATTCCGTTTGGATATTCCTTAGCATATAAATCTCTGTATGGATGATAGAGACCAATAATCGTATCAGCTGGAATCGGCTGTAATCCTTTTACAAAAAATTGCCAGAAGAAAATACAAACTAAAACAAAAATTGCGAAATAAGGAATAAATTTCCTAAACATTTATAAATTCATTTAAGGTCTCTGAAAACTTTTCTTTACTAAATTTTCTTGCTGTTAATTTCGCTTTTTCTGATAAACTATTCATTAACTTTTCATCATTTGCTAATTTTAATGTTTTTCCTTCAAGCTCTTCTAAAGAATCCCAGAGAAGTCCATCTGCTCCATCAGTAACAATTTCTCTTTGTCCTCCTGCATTAATTACGACAGGAACAACTCCAGCTCCCATTGCCTCAACAGTGGAAATTCCAAAATGTTCTGCGAACTCAGGATTTTTTTCTAAATCCTCTCCATACCCACTTGCATGCCAATATATTTTAGCTTTTCCATATATTTGCCACAGATCATCATTTGATTTATTAACTAAAAACTCAACAGGGTAATTTTTTACAAAATCTCTCATTTTTTCAAACTCCCTATTATCTTTTTCATTTACACTTACTGCTAAAACAAACTTCCAATTCTTAAATCCATTATCCACCATTTTCTTAAACTGACTTACCATGACATGCTGTTTTTTATAGTCATCATTTTTTACATTCTTTATCCTAAAACGTCCGACGTGGAGTATTATATTTTCTTTTCTCACATTAATTTTTTGAATATTTACTGGAGGAAAAAGTATTTTAGTTTTTAAATGAAACTTATCATCTATAAAAGATTTTGTGTAGTTTGAGTTGCAGAAAAAAACATTCACTCTTTTAATTTTTAATTTTCCAAGAGCAGATTTAGTCTCCATATTATCGAGGGGCTGCTGG
The DNA here is from genome assembly GCA_964468505.1 of uncultured Gammaproteobacteria bacterium. Lineage (GTDB taxonomy): Bacteria > Patescibacteriota > Microgenomatia > Levybacterales > UBA12049 > 2-01-FULL-39-10-A. The sequence goes on along the minus strand of CAYXTY010000001.1, from coordinate 59,162 downwards.
ATATGTACTAAAAGTTTTGGATAAACTAAAGGAAGCGATCCATCACTTAGGAAAATTATCCTGTCATATTTTTTTGTGGCAATAAACCTCTGAAGTGTCGAATATTTTGGAGAGAATACATTTGGAGTTATTTTTACTTTTGATAAATCTAATGAAAATCTTTTCAGTAATCCGTCAAGATCAGATTTATTATCCCACAACACATCAACCTCGTGCTTTTCCGACAAAATCTCAGCAATTGTCATCATGTACTTCTCTCCTCCCCCAAGATCATCAAGATATGGGTCAAAAATACCAATCCTCATACAATTCATTCTAACAACTTTTGATTTTTTATTAAAGTTTATGCTAGGATTAATTTATGAATTTCATGAGTCCAATCCCAGGAATAAATCCATATCTAGTCATGGCTCTTCTTATTTGGTCAATGTTTTGGAAAAGCTTAGCTTTGTGGCGAGCAGCAAAAGGAAACCAAAGGTACTGGTTTGTCGGCCTGCTTTTAATAAACTCTTTTGGAATCCTAGAGCTTGTTTATTTATTTAGATTTGCAAAAAACAGACTAACAATTGAGGAGATGAAGCAAAAAAAGTTCCTTCCCTAGATCTTCTTATTTTGAGCTTCCCAAAGCTTTGCATAGGTAATAAAAGTACTATACGACTGATAAATACTCTCAACTAACCCAGCTGAACCCACTTTATATCCTTTTTCAGAGACATATGATTTAAAAAATGCAGTGATCATAACCCTAGGAAACCTCCACCAAGTCATTCTTGGGTGCTGCGCTTCAAGTCTAATTTTACTTTCAGTATCTGACCACTCAATGGTCTTTTTTAACATTTGAGACAGATTTCTGTGAGTAAAATGAAGTAGTGTACCATCAATCTGTCCAATATCCCCATCTACCACTGCGCTTTCATGAATCTCCCCTTTCCAACCCATTAATTTTTCTCTCTTAAACAACCTCTCGAGCTCTTCAATCTTCGGCCATTCATTTTTTCCCAAGTAAAAGTTTTTTCTATTAATTCTGTATGCTGAATAAGAAGAATTAGACTTTATTTCAAACAAAATACTTTTTCGTAGCATTTCATCAACTCTTTCATCAGCATCGATATATAAAATATATTCGCTAGTCGCATTTTCTTTACCTAAATTGCGAAGTTCTGAAAAATTAGCTGTCTTAGATTTAATAATTCTTGCCTTGTACTTTTCTGCAATTTCCAAAGTACCATCAGTCGAATTATTATCAACAACTAAAATCTCATCACAAAAACTAAGACTTTTTAATGCATCTTCAAGCATTTCTTCTTCGTTTTTTGTAATTATAATTCCGGTAATTTTCATTAGCTGTAGCTTCCCTTACCAAATTTTCCAATATAAAAATCTATTATGCCTTTTCTTTGCCATGGCCTACCTAAAAGAATCAATCTAAAACTTTCTCTAATAAGCGCAAATTTCGTGCGGAGAGATGCATATTCAAATCCAAAAATCATTCTGTTTCGAGAGATATAATAATCCTGAAGACCTGATCCGGATCCACCGCTAGATTGAGCATTTTTATGCCAAATCATAGACTTTGGAACAAATAATATTTTATATCCTTTTTTAATCGTTCTCATGCTTAGATCCGCATCTTCATAATACAAAAAATATTTGTCCGCATAGCCTCTAATTTTTTCCAAAAGCTCTCTTTTTAACATCAGACAACAACCGCTCGCTATCTGAGTTTCTACGATTTTATTAAACTGACCATCATCAACCTCGTCTACTCCTCTGTGATAACCTATTATATTTGCCCAGTCCATATTTCCACCTGCATACCAAATCACCTTTCCCAATTCGTTTTCCTTATATTTTTTATGATACTCAAAACCTTTTGCAAAATAAATTTTTGGCACAACTATTCCTGCTTCTTTTTCTATTTCTGCAACATTCAATAGCTCTTCTACAAAATTTGATTCAACATATGTATCGTTATTTATTAAAAGAACATAATCAGCACCATTCTCTAATGCATATTTTATTCCTACATTGTTTCCTCCAGAAAATCCTAGGTTCTTATTGTTAAAAATTAATTTAAGACTTAAGCTTGAATATTTTTCAACATTTACCTCAAATGGATCCTCGGGAAAATTATCTACAACAATGGTATTAAGGGAAAAATTATCTTTCTTAATTTTTGTGAGAGATTCCAGAAGCTCAATGGTGTCCTTATGACCTTTATAATTTAAAATCACAATAAAAACTTTTTTCATTAAATTTTACCTTTTATTTTGTGGAAATATTTGGCAGCAATATTCCTAGAGTCTTCAGTTTTTATTTTTGTAATCCAATATTTTAAATCTTTTCCAAATTTTTCAAACTCTATTTCTGTACTTTTTAAAACCTCGTGACTTTCAAATTTCTTAAATCCAGATTTCTCCCATACCAGTGCTAATACCACTAAGTGAGATGATGCCATTAGAAGAGAGAGAAATAACCCGTGAAGTCCGTCTTTATATCCCTTTCGTGCAAAATATCTGCTTAAAAATTCCTTTGAAGGAATACTAATAAGATCCCCAGGAGAAAGCGCATAATTCTTATTTATTAAATTATTCGCTTCGTTCTGTGCGTAATTTATCATATTTTTTTGAATAAATTGAATAATAGTTTCATAATTATAATGAAGAATATGTTCTTTTAAATAATCTTTTTCTCCATCTACCTGAACCCCCTCATGAACATGACTATTTTTAAACTCTCCTTTATTTTTTCTAAAAAGCCTTAATTGATGATCTGGATACCAGCCTGTGTAATCAATTTGTTTTCCGAAAATAATATTTTTTCTGCGAATAAAATAACCATTTTTCAAATTTTCATTTTTTAAAAGATTTTCAATTTCCTGCTTTAATTCTGGCGTTACAATTTCATCTGCGTCAATCGAAAGAATCCAGTCATTTTTTGCTTTTTTAAAACCTGTGTTTTTTTGAATATCTATTAGAAGTGGGTCATTTGCCTGCGTAATTATAGAAGTGGCATATTTTTTTGCAATATCATTTGTTTTATCAGTTGACGAATTATTTACAACTAAAATTTCGTCAGCAAATAAAACAGACTTGAGACATTTTTCGATCTTTTCTTCTTCATTAAATACTGAAATTACGACAGTTAGTTTTTGCATTATCGATATAGCTTTTTAATATCAGCTAAAATTTGTTTTCCCGACAGCAAGTAAATATTAAATAGATAAATTGCTCCACCTAAAATTATAACAAAGAAAAGTGTTAGTAGGTCATGTATAAAAAGATCTGCAAGTATGAACGTTCCAAGTGCCATTATTATGGCTGCAATCGCAGGCTTATAAACACTTTTAATAAACTTAAAATCAACTACTTTTTTAACTAAATAAATTGTAATAAAGATTGTTAAGGTTACTACAAAGGAAGCAATTGCGACCCCATTAAAGCCCCAAAGATAAATGAAAAGAGGAGTTATGCTCCAGGTCATAAAAGTCCACAAAACCATAAGCTTAAGCGTTGTCTTTACTCTTCCTGTTGCATCCAGCACATTTACTAAGACAGAAGACATAGAGGAAACTATCGCATTAAGGGAAAAAAAGATTAAACTAATTAATGCAGGCTCCCATTTATTTGCCCATCCAGGAATGTATGCCATCATATATGGAGAAACTACTATTAGACCTCCTAAAAGCGGGAATAAAATAAGCGTCGTAAAAAATAATGATTTCTCAATTGCAGTTCTTAAAAATTCTTTATTATCCTGAATTCTTGAGTAGGAAGAAAATGTAACCTTCGTAACACTATCAACTATGTAGCGGTAAACGAAAAATGCAATTCTTTGTGCAAATCCAATGTATCCGATCTGAGCAAATGACAAAAACTTAGTTAGAATTACTGTTAAGAAATCGTCTTTAATTGTTGCAAGAATATTCTTCGCTTGAAACTGCGCGCCAAACTTTAAGTTACTAATAGATGCTCTGTATACTCCAACTCTTGGTTTCCAGGGAGATATTAAATAATATAATGGAATTCCCACAAGACTTGAAACTAAAAAAGCCCACGAGTAACTATCAACTCCAAATTTATTTAAAACTAATGCTATAAGAATGATATTAAAAACGATTGACTCTCCAATTTGAGGAATCACAAGCTTTCCAAAATTAATATTTCGCTCTAGTAAAATTGATGGAATCATCTTGAAAGAAGAAAGGAATATTGTGAAGACTAAAACCAAAAGAAGTCTTCCGCCTTCATCATTTAGTCCAAAAAATGATTTTATTTGATTAATCAAAATTAAGAATAATAAGAATATTCCGAGAGTTACTAAAAATTGAATTGTAAAAACTGTCGCAATATCTTCTTTTTTTAAATCCTCTTTTTTCTGAATTAATGCAGCCCCAAGTCCGAAGTCTGTAAAAAAACTAATTACTCGCTGAATTGCGACTACTGCTGTGTAAATTCCAAGCTCTCTTGCAGATAAAATAACAGAGATTGTTATAAAAGCTGTAAAGTTAATTAGCTGAAGAATAAGACTTCTGCTTGCTAAGGCAAACACACCGTGAACGGTTTTCTTGGAAACACTTTTTATATCCAGTTTGTCCATTATTTATTCGGGTTTTTGATGCCAGGGTTTAGTAGAAAAGAGTCTCCACATCACTTTCATGTCTCCCCAGATAGTTGAAACAAGTCTAACCGTTGAGCCTGGGTTATCTACCCAATGCACTGGCTCTTCAAATATCCTGTATCCACTTTTTTCTCCAATAATAAGAAGCTCTCCATCAAAAAACCAATCATTATCTTTAACCTTTGGAATAAGATCCCGAACAATCTTCTTAGTTACCCCTTTAAACCCACATTGCGCATCTGTAAAATGCGTCCGGAACCAAAACTGAATAAAGAAAAAGTTAAGAGTGCGCGAAGTAATCTCCCGTAGCATTGTTCTTCCCTCCACCTTAGCTCCTTTCGCTAAACGCGAGCCGATTGCGATGTCATATCCCTCTTCAAGCGCTTTAAGTATATTCGGGAGATGCTTTAGATCAGTTGATAGATCTAAATCCATATAAACACAGTAATCAGCTCCTGAACTGCTCCAAGCCCTTTTTACTGCTCTTCCTCTACCTTTTTCTTCTAGTCTAAAGAGCTGAATTCTTGGATTATTTTTGGAGAGATTTGCGGCAATTATCGAAGTATTATCGCTTGAGGCATTATCAGCAATCGTTATTTTCCAGTCATATTTAGTAAGATTTTTAGCGCAGTAATCAGCAAGCTTCCTTATATTAACTTCAAGCTCTTTTTCCTCGTTATAAACTGGAATTGTAATCTCAACTGTTGGTTTCATTTTTGCTTACGCTTGGCATAAATTATACCAGCAAAGAGAATTAAAACACCAGATATAGTTAATAAATTAGCGATTTTCTGAACATTTGTTTCTTCAAATTTTCCTATTAATTCACTCTCTCCTTCTGGAATTCTAACAAGAACACCTGTTTCTGATTCTAAAACATCAACACTTTCTCGATTAATATAATATTTCCATGATGGAAAATATGGAATGTGAACAGTAATTTCATTATCACCTCTGGAAGTAATTTGCGCTGAAATTCTATTTGTTTTTGTATTTAGATTAGAAATTTCAATATTTTCTCCTGTTATTTTTTCTTTTATTATTTCTTCGGGATTTTCCGGAGTCATAAATAACTTAGGCATATATTCATCAGATATATTAGAAGTTGTCCAATTTAGAGAATGCTTATTAGTGTATTCTTCTGAAGTCTTAGATAAATAATTTTGCGGTACAAATAATTTAGAGTAAAGAATTATTGGCGAAATGATGATTGAAACGTAAATTAATAAAAATAATAAATTATATTTCTTTAAATTTATTTTTGAAATCGTGTAGACAACTGACCCTGCAATAAAAGAAGAAAAGAAAGAAGCCGCTAAGAGAAATCTCCATGGATATTGGAAATAATCCATATAGGGAATTTTCCATACTAAATTTGATTGACTTATCATCAAAAACATCACTCCAGCTAAAGATGCGAATGAAGCAAATATTACCAATGATTTATTTTTTTCTTTTCTGAATAGATATATTCCAGAGATTAATGCAACTCCAGCAAATAAAATGTGTAATTTTCCAAGTCTAAATGATAATCCATCTATACACCCTGGAATTGATCCACCAAACATCCATGGACTGTCCCAGAACTGCCTAACGCAAACAAAATGATCCGCGTAATGCGCTTTACCACCAATCGTTGAAAGAACATTCGTGTAATTCATCTCAAGAAGCGTTGGGAGGAAATAAAATGATGCAAGTAAAATTCCTAGAACTGGGATTAATAATATAAATATTTTTCTCTTTAATCCCAATAGAACTAATGAAGTCAAAATTATGAATGGACTTATCATCAAAGCAGAAAGATTATGAGAAGAAATTATCCCTGCATAAGAAATACTCCCTAAAACTATAAAAATAAAATTATTAGTTTTGTGATACTTCCATAATGCATAAAAAACGAGCGGAATAAATGCATATGCATAAACCTCTCCAATGTCTCCCCTTACATAAATATCCAGAGCATGATAAGGTGCATAAACATAAAATGCCGCCGAAACAATTCCACCAATCTTTCCCCAGAATTCTTTTGCTAGTAAATACATGGCAAAAGCTGATCCAATGACTGCGATCGAAATCATAATTTTCGTAGCAGTTAATGCATCAAATCCTATGAAGTTAAAAAATGCGCCTATATAGTAAGGAAGCGGTCCATAAAAATTAAATATTGGATAACCATATCCGTAACCCAAGTCAGGAACCCATCTAACTGGAAACATTCCATCAGATAGTGCCACTTTCATCTCATGAACTCTTTGTACTTGTGCATCATCATGAATATTAAAAAAACCAGATTTAAAAAATGGCATAACCGTAATAATACTTAACATGAATATTGTGAGAGCTGTTATTTTCTTTTTTATAATTTCCATAATTTTTTAATTCCTAAAAATGCGAGCGCAAATAAAGTAAAAACTGAAATTATATTACTTACCATTCTTAAAGGAGTTTCGCTAAATGAAGCACTAACCATATGTTGCCCCCTAGGTAATTCAAACTCCATTAGCCCCATATCATTATTATAGTTTATTTCCTTTTCTACTCCATTAATCTTAAGATTCCATCCCGGGTAGTAGATTGTATTGATGCGAACTATCCCATCCTCCTTCATGACTACTGAAAAGGAAACTGCTTTGGAACTAGATAAAACATTTTCTATATTACCCTGCCCAGCAAGAATTTCAACTTCTTCTTGTTGTCGTTCAATTGGCTGCTTCTTAACCCAAACAGGCATTAGTTCATTTGAAGAAGTGGTAGTTGCATCATTTGTAAAATAAAATCCTTCTCCTCTGTCTACATAATTAGAGGGTTTTGAAAATGGAATATATAGAGCTAGCGAAAGCATAACGACTGCAAATCCTAAGATCTTAAAATATTTAAAGTTTGATAGAAATCCTGCAAGAACTGAAGCGATCAACCCCAGCTGAGATAATACTACCCAAGGATAATTAATTTCTGAAAGAAGTGGTAGTTTCCATATTATTCTTGATTCTTTAAAAAGTAAAAATGCAAAAATAAAAATTCCTATAAATAAAACAGCAGCAAGTTTTTCATCTGCAGCTTTCTTTAATACTCCAAATCTTCTTAATCCAAAAATTATTAGAGTCAAAGATAAAATTAATAAAAACGGCCAGCCGATTTGATAAGTAAAAGGGTTAACTGGGTCAGTAGGCGTTCCATAACCCCATGGCGAGTTTAGGAGCTGAATAATATTAACAAAATATAAATTTCTATCAGCAATTGGAATTAGAGATAAAAGAATATTTCCCTTTTCTAAAAGTGCAGGCATCCAGAAAAATGCAGACAAACCTAGGCCAGAAATTACGACAAATAAATAATTTTTAAAAAGTTCGATGTCTTTTTTTCTTAAACTACCTATAAAAAATAATCCTAAAGTTAATGTAAATAAAATTCCCATAATATTATGTGAAGTAATAAGAATTGCGTATGAAACTCCACCCAATAATTTAAAGAGCATAGATCCGGGATTTTTAAGAAGTGACGCTAGTGAGAATAGAACTATGGGAAAAAGCATAAACGCAAAACTTTCCCCAATTGAACCTCTGACAAATAAATCCACAAGTCTGTACGGGAAATATAAATAAAGAACAGAGCTAATTATTCCAGCCCAGTTATTTCCCCATATTTTTTGTGAAGCCAAAAACATAAAAAAAGCAGATACAGGAATCGTGACAGCGAACATTAGCTTAACTGTCTCAACAAATCCAAGTCCTAACATATGAATTCCAACGCCTAAGTAATATGGAAATGGATAGGTAAAATTAAATAAAGGGTATCCGAAACCGAAGTTTAAGTTTCCACTGTATCTTGCCGGTATCTGAAGATCTCTTAAAGTCCTGAACATATCGGAGAGTCTCACAACTGCCCATTCACCATCATGAGTTGGAAAATATCCGGGATGAATATATGGAATAAGTAGAGGAATCGAAATTAATAACGAAAAAATAAAAACTGGAAGATAAAATTTAACAAATCTCACGAATAAATTATTTCTCAACGGAATAAACTGTATAGTAAACTCCGTCACTTTTCTTAAATTCAGATATTTTCTTAAGTGGCCAGTCATCCGGAGCATCTCCTGCATATTCACATTCAATACATGGTTGGTAAAAAATAAAATAAGTTGGCATTTTTTCTGACGCTTTTAATGCCTCTTCCGGAATTTCTTCTATCGGCCAGTAACCCTTAATAATTACATTTGGATTATTTGCAAGATAAATTTCTAGTGCATATGGCATGAGACCAAAAGTTCCCTCAGTACCTATAAATATTTTTTCATTTGCAGATTTTTCTTTAAAAAACTGAACACTTTCCTTAACTCCCCCGCCTGCTGGCCAATCGCTAATATACTGTGCATTATCTGCGCTAGCAATTGCGGCTTTTGAAGGATTAAAAATAAAATCCATTGAAACTTTTGCTGGATAAATTGTGAACAAAATAATTACAAGCGAGGAAACCACATAATAACTATTCATCTTTCTCTTGCTTAAATAATTATTTAATAAATCTATAATCTGGGCTGTTCCCAGTGCAGCAAGGGGTAACAAATAAAGACTCATAAAGAAAATAAATCTTGGGAAAATCACTCTTCCGAAAAGCGCGAGCGCTAATAAAGGAAGTGCAAAATAACAAATTAAAATAAATTTCTCCCTAAGAAACTTTTTTGTCGTTAGAGAAACTAATATCAAAACTAAATAAAATGGCGTTAGGTAAGTTAAAAGCCATGTTAGAAGCCCTCTTAGATTTCCTAAGAATAAATTTATATTGTCACTAATCGGAATACTAAACGGGTAGTAAACAAAAATTGTATTTTTTTCTTTTATAATATGAAAAAATGGAGAAAGCCTAAGCGAGTTATATAAAACCTCAGCAATTAGTACTGCTACAACTGCAAACAATCCCAGTACGAATAACCTTTTTAATATCTTTTTCTGTTTAAAATTAAAAAGAATTAATGTAAGCGGAAGAAGAATAATACTAAAATTTGCACTTGTTTTAGTAAGCATTCCAGCGCCTAAAATTGCTCCTAAAATTAGCGCAACGTCAAACCTCAGTCTTCTTACTAAAAGAATCGAGAAATAAATTGCATAAATCGCTAATGCTCCTACCAAGCTATCATAAAGAGCTAAGCGATCATAAACTACCGCAAATGGATAAGCCACATAAAAAATAGAGGAAATAAATGCAGCTCTTTTACTTTTAAATAATTCGTAAGTGAGTAGCCAAAGCCCAATCAGTGAAAATAATCCAGCAGCTACTGATACTAATCTAACAGCGATAACAGGATCTTCAATGAGTCTTAGAAATATCATTCCGATCCAAATTAACATTGGCTGTTTTCCGTCAGTTAATGAAATGAATCGCCAATTAGCATCCTGGGACGCTATTTGAGCCCACCTAATATAGAGCGCCTCATCTGTAAATATTGGAAAATTTCCTAGAATTACTAATCTGGATATAAAAAATGCTATAAGAATTACAAAACCTAAAAGAATTTCTTTTTTATATTTTAGAACTAAGTTCATCTTAATAAATTATACAAGAAACTATTATTCTTGTGTACGCACAGATATTGGAAGCTTTTCGTATACATAAACTGCTAATAGGCAAATCAGCGGAATCACAATGGTTAATCCATTTCTAATTGGCACACCGATTCCATCCCAATTACCAAAATAAAGAAGCACTGTGTATCTAAGTAAGAGGCCTAAGGAAAACCCAATAACAGCGCCTAAAACATATTTATTAGGTTTTAAGAGTGCGATGAAAGGAAGAACCCAGATGAAGTACCATGGTTGAATTTCTATTTTCGTAAGAGCATAGAAGGAAGCTAAAAACATTGAAATAATAGTTAAGATTATAAATCTATTATCATCCAGTTTTGATTTGAACGGAATAAAACTCACAATAAGAGGCATTAAAAGTCCAATCGTTGGGATTTTCACTTGTGAAGAAATTATAACTAAAATAATCGCTAAAATTCTTTTCTTCAGAAAGAATAAATGAATACCAACGAGCGCAAAAAACACCATAACAATGTCATGATGTGACGAAACCAGACTCTCAATTATGACTAAGGGATTAAGTGCAAAAAAAGCTGTGTTAAAAATAGCATTCTGGGGATTTATTTTTTTATTTATTTTATAAATCAGAAATACGGATCCTAAATAAAATGTAGTAATGAAAAATTTAAAAAGGAAAAATGTTAATAAAAATATATTAAGTCCTATAAATGAGATTGGAATAGTTAATCCCAACCAAATTGGTCCGTATGGATAAACCCTATGCGTCCATCGCATAAATGAAAGCATTGGATCGGTAGGATAATCCATAGCTCTATGAAAATATGGATTCTCATGATAGTAAGTTACAATTTTTGCATCAAAAATATAATTAAATAAATCGTACGAAAAAGCATTATATGAGAAAGAGAGAATCAGAGAGGTGAGTACTATTATAATAGTTAGCTCTTTTAGTTTTATTTTATTTTTTATTGCATTTCTTAAGTACCACAAATAATATCCAAACATTAAAACGAGTATCACAATATATAATCCAGTAGAAAGTGGTCTATTAAAATAGCCTATGTATTGAAAGTTCTTCTGAATATCTTGCCAGATTGAGGCTTGAGAAAGCGTAAGGCTTAAATCAATTTGGGTAAAGGAGTAAAAAAATAAAAAAAGAATTACTAATAAAAACGAGCAATTCTTAATTCCTTGGATCATAAATTATATTTTCCAGTAAATTTATTTAATGTAATTTTTCCGAGGTCAAACATACCATTTATTGAGTCTTTAATGGGACTAACCCTTCTAGATTCTACATATAGCCACTCAACTGGTACTTCTTTAATCTTATATCCCATTTTATTTGCTATATATAAAAGCTCTACGTCAAATCCAGCTGTAACATTTGAGCCGTGAATTTCTGAAAAGCCATTGTGGAGTGTATTTATTTTTTTAAATAATTTTTCCGCGGCATCTTCTGTAAACATTTTAAATCCACACTGCGTATCCTGTATCTCATAAATTCCTACCATCACTTTTCTAAGAATTATCATGCTCCTAGACATTACACGTCGGGACAAAGGTGATCCCTTTCTGCTTCTGCTTCTCGAGCCAATCACTACATCATAATTTTTATCGATGAATGGTAAAAGCTTTTCGACTTCTTCAATTGGCGTCGCCTGATCCATATCGGTAAAAAGCCTAACTTGACCTCTTGCCTCCAAGATTCCTTTAGTAACAGCTCCCTCTTTTCCAGAGTGTGGACCTTTAACGACTCTGAAGTTTTTATTTTCTTTTGCGTATTTTTCAGAAAATTCCAAGGATCCATCATCAGAGCCATCATCAACAATTATTACTTCGTAAGTGTACTCTTGTCGAGTCAAATAATGATCAATCTTATCTAAAACTCCTTTTCGAAGATTAGGCATCTCGTTATATGAGGGAATTACTACTGAGAGGAAAACTTTATTCACCCACTGATTATACGAAAAAACGCGCTCTCAAACAAATCCCTAAAAACTGGAAGTTATGGGTGATTTAAGGTAAAATATGGCTACTAGCCCCGTTCGTCTAGTGGTCTAGGACGCAACCTTCTCAAGGTTGAGATCAGGGGTTCGACTCCCCTACGGGGTACTTACCAAATTTGACAATAATTCGAAGTCTTCATTCCTAAGCTCATTTGTTACGATTTTTCCTTTAAATTTCTTAACTAAATAGGCTTTCCCTCGTGAATTTATCTTTAGGATTCTAAATTTTTCATCTACTATTTCTATCGCGGCTCTATTATCTACAGCTAGTCCTATTCCACCATCGCGCATAATCAAACGCGCAAAATCTTTTTCTCTTTTCTCCTGATGATAATGAGGGCAAAAAATAAATGGAGACAGCCCAAGCCCTTTCACTTTTATAAATGGCCAAGAAACACCTTTTCTTGAAGTAAACATTCTTGAATCACTGTGCCCATAGGAAAACCAGCATATTCCCCCAGCGGATAGCCCCGACAGAATAATTCCTTTTTCAAACGCCCTCATCAGTGTTTTATCTACTCCTGACTTTCTCCAAATAGTCATCATTTTAAGAGTATTTCCCCCACCGACGTAGATAGCATCCGCAGACATTATTTTTTCCTCAAAATCTTTTTTTCTTGATTTATTGTCTAGTATCAAACTGTCAGTCTTACAATTTAACTTCTGAAACCATTCCTCAAAAACTTTTATATATTTTTCTGAATTTGATGAAGCTGTAGGGATAAATAAAATCCTCGGATTCTTTTTACCAGTTAAACGGATTATCTCTTTATCAATCCCTTTTATTTCAATTTCAGGACCATATTTCTGATAGTCCCCTTTTTCTATATCTTCTCCACCAATTGCGATAATTTTTCCCATGGAAAGGATTATAAAGTGAAGCTAAATGAATTACAACCTGGGGATTACATCATGTAGAAGACTGCAAAGATTATAAAGACTGAAAAAATAATTATGATCTGAGTCGTATTAAACCCAGCCCAAGTTTCTTTCTTGTGATGTACGACTTTTTTTACTTTTCTTTTAGGCATTAGTTAATTAATGTCACAATTGAAAAGTCTTGTCAAGTAAGAAGAGACTAATCAGCCTGAGTTGGAGCCGGAGCATGCAGAAGTGGCCTTTGAACTACGCTTTTAACTCTAGTTAATGGCTTAGCAAGAGCGATGTCTAAAACCTCATCCATGTGTGAAACGAATTTAAAATCCAAATCTCTTAGAACCTCCTTAGGCACATCAATAAGATCTTTCTTATTATCTTTAGGCAAAATTATAGTTTTAAGTCCTGCGCGATGAGCTGCGATAACTTTTTCTTTAACTCCACCAATCTCTAATACTCTTCCTCTAAGTGTTACTTCTCCAGTCATTCCTACCGTTCTTCTTACAGGAATTTTAGTAAGCGCTGATACTATCGCAGTTGTGATGGTATCTCCAGCAGATGGTCCGTCTTTTGGAACCGCTCCCTCTGGAACGTGGACATGAACATCAATTTTCTGAAAAAATTTAGCTGAAAGCCCTAACTCAACACCTCTTGCTCTAATATAACTCATCGCGGCCTGCATGGATTCCTTCATAACATCCCCCAGTTGACCGGTCAAAATTAAACTTCCTTTTCCAGGCATAAGAGCTACTTCTATAAATAATATGTCTCCACCGGCTTCAGTCCAAGCAAGCCCCGTAGCCATTCCCACTTCATCTTTTTTCTCAATAAGAGTCGCTTTCATCTTAATTGGTCCTAAATACTTGGTGACATTCTTACTTGTAATAATAATTTTCTTTTTCTTTCCTTCTGCGACAAGTTTTGCAATTTTTCTAAGTAGTCGTGCTACTTGACGCTCCAAATTTCTAACCCCAGATTCCCTAGTGTAGTGCTCTATGATAAACCTTAAGCCTCCGTCTGTAAACTCAACTTCTTTTGATGTCAATCCGTGAGCTTCCATCTGCTTACTTATCAAAAAGTCTTTTGCGATATGGAATTTTTCGTCATGAGTATATCCTGCAAAATTAATAATTTCCAAACGGTCCCTAAGCGCTGGCGGAATCGTATAGAGAACGTTCGCAGTTGTAATAAACATTACATCAGACAAATCAAATGGAACTTCTAAATAGTGGTCCGAAAAAGCCGAATTTTGTTCTGGATCTAGTGCTTCAAGAAGTGCACTAGATGGATCTCCTCTAAAATCTGCTCCCACCTTATCAATCTCGTCCAACATAAAGACTGGATTTTTTGTTCCAGCATCTTTTACTCCCTGAATTATTCTTCCTGGAAGTGCGCCTACATAAGTTCTTCTATGTCCTCGAATTTCTGCTTCATCTCTTATTCCTCCCAGGGAAACTTTTACAAATTCTCGTCCTAGTGCGTGCGCAATAGATTTTCCGATTGAAGTCTTTCCAACTCCCGGAGGTCCAACGAAACAAAGAATTGGTCCTTTCATCTTTCCAGAAAGCTTTTGAACCGCAAGATACTCCACTATTCTTTCTTTTGCATCCTTAAGACCAAAATGATCACTATTTAACATCTTTTCAGCTTTTTTAACCTCAAGATTCGTTTTACTTTCACGGCTCCAAGGAAGATCAATTAACCAGTCGAGATAATTTCTGATATATCCTGCTTCTGGATTAAATTGGGCCATCTGAGAAAGCTTTTTAGCTTCTTTTCTAGCTTTTTCTTCAATCTCTTCTGGCATTCCAGCTTCCTTAATCTTCTGCATTAATTCTCTAATTTCATTATCTTCATCACTTTCTCCGAGCTCTTTCTCTATGGTCTTAAGTCGCTCTCTAAGCATGACTTCGCGAGCTCCTTTTTCAAATCTTTCCTGAGTTTTTGAAGCAATTTTTCGCTCAAGCTCTAAAACCTTTATTTCTTTTGCTAATAGCTCAGTTACTCTTTCAAGCCTCTTTTTAACGTCAGTCATTTCAAGAAGTTCTTGTTTTTGTGAAGGCTTAAGGTCCAAAACTGAAGCAATAAGATCTGCGAGCTGACCTGCAGGATTATCAGGAGACATAATATTCATGAATACTAAGAAGTCTGCAGTTTTTCCTAAATTCATAGCTCGTCTGAACTCATTTGTTAGGTGGTTACATAAAGCTTTTACTTCAGCTGTCTCATTTGCGTCTTCAGTCAACTCCTCCACATGACCAACTAAAAAATTATCGTTCTCATGAAATGAATTAATTTTAACTCTAGAAATTCCTCTTACCTGTGCATTAATCTCCCCGTCAGTTTTTATCATTCGCTCGATCCTGCAAAGAGTACCAGTGGAAAAAATATCAGATGGACTTGGATCATTTACCTTTGCACTTTTTTGAAGCACAAAACAAACAATTCTTTCCTGACTGAATGAAATTTCTAGCGCTGCAAGGCTTTTTGGCCTGCCAAAAGTAAGAACTGAATCTGTGTTTGGGAATATTATTCCGTCTCTGATTGGGATAATGGGGACTACCTTCTCCATATAGTATTAGCACTCTATCATAGGACCTGCTAGTTGTCAACCCATTAAATCTAGCCTCACTTTTTAACTCTGGGGGGTTGACAAAGCTAATTTAAGAAGACTAGAATTTAACTATAAAGCTAAATGCTTGCGGAGGAAAGCTGGATATGTATATTTTCTACAGTACCAGGTAGGAGTTTTCCCCTGCATTGCATAAAAGTGCAATCATGGGTATTAAAAAAACCAATTTAAAAGATTTCCAATTCTTAAATATCGCCAATCCCGGTGAAACTGTTCTTAAAGAACTCATAAAAGAGTTTGATTTCAATCCGCTTGATCTTGAAGACTTCACAAACAAAACCCAGATTGCTAAAATAGAAAGCTATGAAAAATATAGCTTAATAGTCCTAGATTTCCCAGTCCACACAACAGCCAGGCATTATGTAAGCAAACTAGAAGACGCATCCGATAAACCTCAAGCACCCCTCCCAATAAAATTTGTAAAAAGCACCATAAGTAATCTTCTTACAATTCCTTCAGCTGCATTAACCAGCACACTAGGACCACAGGCTTATCCTAAAAAAAGAAGAATTTTTTATTCTCAGGTTTACTTTTTTATCGGTAAGGACTATCTAGTTGTCCTCCATGACAATGAATTAGATATTGTAAATGATATTTTTAAAATTTGCGAAGAAGATAAAATTGGCAGATCAGATCTGATGGGAAATGGACCTGTATTTTTAGCTTATCGCATAATCGACGCATTAGTAGATACATGTTTCCCTATCGTGAATGAAATCTCAGCAACCATAGAAAAGATTGACAGAAAATTGGAAGGCAAGAAATCACGGGATGTATTAGAAGACATTTCCATAACTAGACGAAATTTAGTTTTTTTCCGTACGATGGTAAAACCAATAATTCCAATTTTTAAACAGCTTGAAGACGGAAAACACGAAGCCTTAAATGGACCCATGAAAGGATATTGGAGCAATGTCTTGGATCACGCAATAAAGCTTTCCGATAGACTTGAAGACAATAAAGAACTCATAGAGGGAATTTCAGACAGCAATGAGTCACTTATTAATTCCAAGAATAATGAAATTGTCGCCTTCTTGACAATAATCTTTACTTTAACCGTCCCAGCGACGGTTTTTGGTACATTTTTCGGAATGAATATACTTTTACCGGGAGGGATCGAAACCGGTCCGTTTACATTTTGGGGACCATATACTACTTTTATAATTATAATTGCTGCTTCCATC
>CAYXTY010000001.1:28928-42288 GCA_964468505.1 uncultured Gammaproteobacteria bacterium | reverse complement strand
GCTTCCATCGTTCCATTACTTCTAATGCTTTTCTACTTCCGCTATAAGAGATGGATTTAGTATAATCTCTGAGTGAATAAGCAAGAAAAATCCAGTTTAATTTTTGAAGAACTCCAAAAACTTTTTCCAAACATAAAAATCGCCATAAACTACACTACTCCACTCGAACTCCTGATTGCAGTTATTATGTCTGCTCAATCTACAGACAAACAAGTAAATGTGATCACTGCGGATTTATTTAAAAAATATAAAACGCTCAAAGATTATATAAAAGCCCCACTCCCAGAATTTGAACACGACATAAAAAGAATAGGATTATTTAGGGCAAAAGCGAAGAATATTAAAGCTGCGGTTGAGATGATTGATAAAGATTTTAATGGAAAAGTTCCGGATAATATGGAAGATTTACTCAAGCTTCCAGGGGTTGGAAGAAAAACTGCTAATGTAGTTTTATACACGATTTATGGAAAGACTGAAGGAATTGCGATCGATACTCATGCTAGACGATTTAGTCAATTATTCGGATTCTCAACAACTGATGATGTAGTAAAAATAGAAAAAGATCTTATGTCTGCATTTCCTAAAAATGAGTGGGGAGAAATTACCTATTTATTCGCGGAATATGGAAGACAATATTGCACCGCAAGATGTAAACACCTAGACTGCCCGCTAAGATCTTCTATTGTTTGATTTCCAGGTGTCAACGCTTTCAATTATTCGGTCAGCAATTTTCATTGTTGGATGCAACGCTACAAAAGCAATCATTGCTACAACACTTGAAGTAACTCCATAGGAAAGTGCTCTGTCTGCTTCATTATAAAGCGCTGCCGACAAATCAGCCATATAATTGACATCAATTAATGCTCTACCCAAATCTACGCCTTTTTCTGCAGTACTTGCTACCCCAGGATTCTCCGCTAATCTTGTTTCTGCAATATTCATTACAACTTGTCCGCCTACAAGCCCAACAGCGCCTGCTCCTACTATGTGAACAAAATCTCTTTTCTCTACACTCATCGTGCGCAGTTTAACTTTTTAGGGATTCTGTGTCAATACTTAAACTGTGAAGTCGAGGAGCATGGGGAGATGGTCGGAGACAGTTTCACTTGGCACTTTGAAAGATTTTATTTTTATATCTTCTGAAACCATAACATAGTCTGCAAATTTCTCTGTCGTCTTTTTATAATGAGAGCTTCTTGTAGTTTTAATCCCATATTCTTTAATTAGATTTTTTAAATTCTCTTCAAGCATACTTATACTTTTTGTTTCAGGTCTTAAATTAAAGTCTCCAGCAATAATTCTTGGACCATTGAAAGAATTATAAATTTTTAAAACTGTTTCCATCTGCGCGATACTTTGAGGTGTATCAATTTTTGGCCCTGGAATCCAATATCCATGAAAATTACCTATGAGCACTTCTTTACCATTAACTTTTATTTTTATTACGTGGATATTTCTCGGCATATCAAATGCATCAGGAATTCCTTCTATAACTACAGATGGAGCAAAATCAAAATCATTATGTACGAAAAATGTTTCTTCAGAAATTAAATCAACATTCTTTCTTATGAAAGTTGCTTGACCAAATGCCAAATCAAAATCTACTTTAATCTGAGTATCATAACCAGTAATAATTGGCGCATAAAAGCCAGTAAAATCAGGAAGGGTTTTTAATAAAATATCAAAGAGATCTGTTTTTATACCATTGCTTACTTTAGATTCTGTAGAATGAAAAACTTCCTGAAAGCAAAATATATCCGTATCTTTTGACTGCTTTTTTACATACTCAATTAGTTCTTCATAAACAGTCCCACCCCAAACATTTAAGCTTAATAATTTCATTCAGGAATTATACAAATTTATCTAACTCCTGAGCAAGTAGATGGATCCCAGAGGCCTTTATTAGAAGACTGTGCACTAATCTGCGCTTGTTTAAACTCTGACTGATATTTATATGCTGAGTCATACGTATATTCATACGCGTACCCCTCTTCAATCATATATTTATTAAAGTTAGTGCCATTTGGTAAAAATACATAGACTAAAAGTCTTTTGTATTTATCTCGCACACTCTGACTATCATCTGATTCTAGAATTACAGATTGTCCCTCAAGAAGCTCTTTTGCTTTATTACTCGCCTCTTTTCCGAAACACTGAACATCTTTCCTAGGGTCCACTGTTTCAGGGGTATCAATTCCTATTAGGCGAAGTCTTTCAATTTTTCCATCGATATTTACATCCATTGTATCTCCATCTACAACTTTTACCACAGCGTATCCATCTTTGGATTCTATATCGGTTTCTGTAGGCAAACTTTCACCAGAAATAGGAGTTATAACAGGAGCTTTAGTAGTATAAACTCCTAAGGTATTTTCAGTGTCAGATGGAATTTCTGTTGGAGTTGGTCTAACGGAGGATTCTGTAAGCTTCGAAGAATCATCTGAAATAAAAATTACAATTGTAGACGCTAGAATTACTATAATTGCAAAAAATAAATTAATCTTCGTCCGTTGCATTAGAGGAATGAAAAAATTATAGTTGCAATACCGGCTATGGCCATCAATACTACAGTTGCTATACCAAGAAATGTAATAACTGGATGATTTACCCTGTTTCCCATTACTTTCTTATTACTACTTAGTAAAACTATGAGAACTAAAATAACTGGTGCCACCAATCCATTCACAACAGCTGAAAGAATTAACGCTTTAATCGGGTCAATTCCAATAAAATTTAATCCCACTCCAATAAATGTCGAAATAATAATTAACCCATAGAATGCATTTGCTTCTTTAAGTTTTCTATATAGTCCTGTTTTCCATCCAAAGCTTTCTGCCATCGCATATGATGCTGATCCGGCAAGAACAGGAATTGCCAGCATTCCAGTTCCAATTATTCCAAGTGCGAAAAGAAGATATGCATATTCCCCCGCTATTGGCCTAAGTGCTGCGGCAGCGTCTGCTGCGGTACCTATATTTGTGATTCCATGTGTAAAAAGCGTAGCTGCACAAGCAGCAATTATGAAAAACATCACAAGATTACTTAAAAACATCCCAGACCAAACATCTTGACGCATAAGCTTTATTTCTTTACTAGTAACTTCTTCCTGACGTAGCTTTATCGTAGTAGCACCTTTCAGTATTTCTTCTTCAACTTCTTGAGATGTCTGCCAGAAAAATAAATATGGCGAAATTGTAGTACCTAAAATACCCACAATTAAGAATATTTGATCTTTTGAAAACGTAATTGATGGAATGAGTGCGCCTTTTATAAGCTGCCAATAGTCAAGATTAACTAGTATAGCTGCAGCAATATAGGATAAAAGAATTAATGCTAAGTATTTTAAGTATTTGGCATATTTTTCGTAAGGAACGTATATCTGAAGACCCACACTTACAATTGCAAACCCGAGAACTAAAACTCCAAAACCTAAGGTAGGAAATAGAAGTTGCGTTGCTTTAGCCATTGCACCAATATCAGCCCCTATATTAAAAGTGTTCGCTATAACTAATAGGGTAGTACATAAATAGAGAACCCATTTCGGATAATAAACCCTAATATTCCCAGCTAACCCTCTTCCGGTAACTAGTCCTATTCGAGCACACATTTCCTGAACTATTGCCATCAGAGGAAAAGTAAAACCCGCAAGCCATAAAAGCTGAAATCCATACTGTGCGCCTGTTTGGGAATAAGTAGCAATACCCGATGGATCGTCATCAGACGCTCCAGTTGTGAGACCAGGTCCAAGATTTCTCCAATATTTTTTTGCCTTATTAACGCCTGAGCCAATTCTAGCTTGTCTAGCAAAATCGCCTGATAAGTTTACGGTTTTATCTAAAACTTCCGCAGGTGCTCCTGCAATCTTCTCTAATTGTTTCTCAACCATACAATATTAGTAGACCACTTAAACATCAAGCTCGTCAAGAGTTAACCTAGATAATGGGATTATTTTTATCTTTCTCTGATAAAACTGGTTCACCGTCTAATTGCCAAGGAATATTTAGAGATGGATCATTCCACGCAATTCCAAATTCTCTACCTGGACTCCATTCCTCATCTGTTAAATATACATAATCTGCATCATCACTTAGAACTAAATATGAATTTCCCATTCCACGTGGCACAAAAATGCTGGATTTATTTTCATCTCCAATTACTACTGATTCATATTTTTTATATGTATCTGAATCTTCTCTTAAATCTACCAGTACAGCTTGCACTTTTCCACGAGTTACATAAATTAATTTATTCCAAGGCGCAACATGAATTCCTCTTAGAGTATTTTTACTAGACCTTGAGTGATTCATCTGTACAACGTTAAATTGAACTCCAGTTACCTCTTCGACCTCTTTAATCCTTACAGGTTCTCTGAAAAATCCTCTGCCATCTTCATTTGTGGGTCTCTTAATTATAACGAGTCCAGCAATATTTGATTTTATAATTGTTTCTTCCATTTATTTAATAATATCAGTGTCCTGGTGCTCTTACAACATTTCTTTTGTTATCAATTTCTATTTCAAGTCCAATTCTTAAGATTGTTTCCTCAAGTACTTTTCTCATATCACTCCCTTTTTTATAATTTGCTGTATAAGGGCCTACTGTAATTCTTTTACCTCTCGCTAATTCATATCCTTTTTTAAATGTTCCTGTTGGTGACGAAACACCTATCCCGGTTCCACCATTATTAACAACCGATGAGAGGCATGGCACATCACTTGGCCCGTCTCCTACATAAATCATATGAGAGAAAGGGATTCGCTGTTCATTAGAAGAAATTGAATCATTAATTCTATATGGATTTTCCCTTAGATCGCGAACTGATATTCCTTTTCTAATTCCATGAATAAATCTAGTTTTTTCTGTAAAAGAAATTGCAGACTTTACTCCAGTTGCCTGACCATCTTTATCATAAGAAAAATTACAACCAAAAATTCCATCTATGTCTGATTCAATTTTTGTTCCCCTTATCATTTCTTCAAGTCCTCCGCTTATTATGTAAAATTCTAAATTTATTCTTGCCTGTTTTAATTCTATATTCCTTTTTACAAATTCTTGTAATTCCGCGAGGCCTTTTGGAAGTCCAGGAAAAAGATTAACTGTTTTTCCAATTTTATTTAAACCTTTTTTTGAGATGTCTAATTTTCCGGCTCGCGACAAATTAAGCATTTTATCCATGTAAGCCAAGGGTGGATCCCATCCATCTTTTACCATCTCATCAACTTCTTTCCAGAAAGCTTGAGGATTAATTTTTTGCTGATTTAGAAAAAGGGAGATTGTGTCGGGGCCTAAGGTCTCATCAAAATCAAAAACTATTGCAATAATCTTTTCAGCCATTAATGGGGATTATATCATTTTAATTTTTCTATTATTGCATTTGCAAGTTCTGGGAATTCAGACATTGGAAATGTTGCTCCAAAATGCCCAAGATCTGTAAATTCCATGTAATCAGAATCCAATTTTTCATGCACAAACCTAGCTTCTTCTACTGGTACGAAAGGATCATCTACTGATCCGAATTGCAAAATCCAGTTTTGATTATTCTTTATCGACTCCCAATCCCAAGGCCTATTAAAGTATCCAGCTTTCGTTTCCCAAGGATTATTTAAATCAGTGTGATACGTGGCAACAAGTGCAGTCCCATAAATTTTATTTTTTTCTGCAAATCTCATAGCGGCAATTGCTCCCGAAGAATATCCGACAAGAATAGTATTTTCGTCAGCTTTTAATTCATGAAGAAATGGAATCCAAGAACTCTCTGGAGCTAAATCACTATCAGGAAAGTCAGTATCGATTACCTCAACGCCAATTTTCTCTAATTCTTTTTTAAGATATGGAAACCAACCATCTTTCGGTGATCCTCCACCATTTCCTGGAATAAATATCGCCTTTAAATTCTTATTCATTATCTTTAATTTTTTCTAGTAACTCTGAAAACTCTTTATACCTTTCGCCACTTGTAGAAATACTAAAATGCTTCTGTCCTGAAATTATAACAAGTTCTCCGCTAGTTTTTTCGCTCAAATATTTTGCGTGATCTAACGGGCAATACGGATCATCATCTGAGTGAAAAAATATAAACTTTTTTGCTTTTGTTTTTATTTTTTCAAAATCAAATGGCTTTAGAAAAAGTCCTTTTAAATCCACTCGATCTAAGTCATCCATAAAAGATCCAACTAAATAAACTGGTCCAGTTTTAATATTCTCTGGCAAACTTTGGAGCAAATCAAAAATCTCAACTGAACCCGAAGAATGTCCTATTATAATAGTATCCTGCCCAAACTTGAAACCACTATTTAATAAAAATTCTGTGTATATTTTTACATTAGGTGCTCCAGCCCCTGGCAAATCCGGAACCCAAACCTCATAACCTATTTTTTCAAGTTCTTCTTTTAACCACGGAAACCAATTGCTTGTAGAATTCCCCCCAGTCCCATGAAGTATCAACGCATTTTTATTCATCAACCTCAACAATTCTATACCAATCATCTTTGACTTCGATGAATTGGTGGTTTGTTAGAAGAATAATTTTATTCTCTTCATTATATGTGTGAATTACTCTGTGTTTTAAATATTTTTCTTTAAAAAATTCATGACCCCAATGAGGAAAAACTACGAAGTCGACCAAACCAAAACCCTCATGTCCTTTAATATTCGGGGCTTTTAAATAATTATCCAAATCTCTAAGCGGATAAATGTTTGGCCCTGCAATTACTGATCCCGCGCTAGATCCTATGTAAATTTTTCCGTTTTTAACAAAATCCACAATTATATCTCGGCAATCAGACTGCTGAATTTTTTCTAGTAGATAAAATGTATTTCCTCCAGAGAAATAAATTATTTCAAAATCCTTTAAGAAGCTTTTTATCTCCTCTCTGCTTTGTCCTGTAATCGTATACTCTGTGACATCAAAACCAGCGTCAATAAGAGACTGCTTATCGTCTTCTTTCCATTTTAAATCTCCTTCTTCAACCTCTGCTGCTGTGGAAATAAAGACTAACTTAGCACCCTTTTTGTCTATTTTTTTAGCAAGAGCATGTGCGACTTTTTGAACCGAGGAAGTTAGATAAATAGTCATGATGAAATTATATCAGAAGAAAATTAGTTTTATTCCGGAAATTAAAACTATCGCAAAGAAAATCCATTTTACTGTTTCATTTCCCTTTTTAATCGCAGTGTGAGCTCCTAAATATCCACCAACTGCAGAGCCAATCATAAGTGGAATTCCTATTCTAAAATCTATTAAACCTGAAGACCAGTATGCGATGAGCGCTGTAAAATTTGCAAAAACTCCCATCGTTGTCCCATTTGCATTTGCTTGAATAATAGACATTCCATAAAAATAAACCAGTGCATAAATTAAAAATGTTCCGCCACCTCCGCCAAACATTGCTGCATAAATCATAATTATAAAAATTACAAAAAATCCAATTATTTTATGGTGTTTTCCTTTAGCTTTTGGAATAAGTCCAAAGTCTTTACTAAAAACTAAAACAGGAGCGAAGAATAATAAAATAAATCCTAAAGATTTTTCCAATAAGTTTTCATCAATTTCTAGAAGAAGTTTTGAGCCAACTATTCCTCCTAAAACTGCACTCGCCAAAAAAGGAAAAACATATTTCATGTTTATTATTCCCGCTCGTCTAAATTTAAAAATAGAAGTCAAAGAACCGGTTAGCGCACTGAGCCTGGTAGTGGCAATTGAAGCCTGCGGGCTCATCCCCATAAAAATTAATGCAGGAATAGAAATTAGTCCTCCACCAGAAGCTAAAGCTCCAATAAATCCAGCAACAAAACCAATTAATAATGGGAATGCAATGTCCACTTAAGAAGTATACCATTGACTATTGGTTAAATTGTGTATAATCGATTTATGGCCACAGAGGATATTTTAGACCAGGTTAACCTCCGCTACAGTAACGATAAAAAACCAGGATACACCAGAAAAATAATTGGAGATAAATTTGTTTACTTCGACACCAAAGGAAATAAAATTACAGATCAAGGAATAATTGACCGCATTAATAAATTAGTAATTCCCCCAGCATATAAAAATGTTTGGATAGCCCCTTATACAAACGGTCACATCCAAGCGACTGGAATTGATGCTAGAGGACGCAAACAATACCGCTATCACCCGCTTTGGATAAAAATGAGCCAAGGAGAAAAATTTACTCATATTATGGAATTTGCAAAGACACTCCCTAAAATAAGAAGTAAAGTTCGATCAGATATGGAAAGACCAGGAGTTTCAAAAGAAAAAATTTTAGCAACTATCGTTTGGCTACTCGAGAACACATTAATAAGAATCGGGAATGAAGAATACGCCATAGATAACAATTCATATGGCCTTACTACTCTTAAAAATAAACATGCATTAATTACCTCAACGGACAAAGTTGTTTTTAAATTTAAAGGAAAGAGTGGCGTTTATCATAATGTAAGTATTAGAAATAAAAAAGTTGCAAAAGTATTGAGGCGTTTAAAAGAAATTCCAGGTCAGGATCTCTTTGGATATATGGATGATAAAGGAGAAATTCAAACAATTGATTCTTATGATGTGAATGAATACCTAAAACTAATTACTGGTCAGGAAATCACCGCTAAAGATTTTAGAACTTGGGGTGGGACAGTTATGGCTGCAATGCATTTTAATAAATTAGGACTAGTTGAGGAAGAAAATTTAGTTAAAGAAAATGTAGTTAATACTGTTAAAGAAGTTGCAAGTTTTCTAAGAAACAGACCCGCGACTTGCAAAAAATACTATATTCATCCGGCAGTAATTGAAAGCTATACAAAAGGTTATGTAATTTCAAATATGGAAAACTTACCTAAGAAAAAAAGATACTACACGATTTCAGGACTTGGAGTTCACGAAAATAACACAATGGCACTTCTTACCTATCTTACTCCTTAATTGGTTCTACTTCATTTTCTTACATATGGGTAAATATATTATGCTAAAATCCAGGTGTGAAAAAGTTTTTAAGAAGAATTTATCGATATCTTAATCCTATCTCCAGACTTGGATATGCAAAATATTCAATAATTTTTCCATTACTGGTCTCAATTTTTGCAGTTTCGGGAATTCATTTTCAATTCTTGTATATAACACGTGATGCAGATTCCTTGGGACTGCTTGCAATTTTTATCCCGCTTGCAATCATTCTCTATTCAGCTTTTAGAGATGGTATCAGAGGTGGATTTATAGCAACAACCGTTACAATTTGTTACTACTTTTATATTATTTATGAGCTTAATTACACAGGAGAAGAATTAAAATCTGGTATTGAATCTACCATAATTCTTACTTTTTTATATCTTTTAATTTCCGGGATCATTGGGTGGCTAAAGCAAACAATTGATGCATTAATTATAAAAGAAGCAGATGCAAGAAAACGACTTGAAATAATAGTAGAACAACTTCCTGTTGGAGTTTTAATCGCAGGAGAAAATGGAAAAATCACTATGGCAAATAAACAGCTCGATAAAATGCTAGGACGAAGAATTCCTCTTGGTTTTGAATTAGGTAAAGAAGCATTTAATCCCAACACTACACAAGATGGAAAACCTATTCACCCCACAAAAGCCCCACTTTACCTTGCTTTGAAAACTGGTAAGAAAACAGATGGCTTAGAATATGAATATAAAAAAAATGACGGAAGGGTCTCAAACCTTAAAGTAAGTGCCTCACCTATCAAAAATAAATACGGGAAAATTATCGCAGCTGCATCAATTATTTCTGACATTACTGCACAAAAAGAAGCTGAAAAAAGAAAAGACGACTTTATAAATATGGCATCCCATGAATTAAAAACTCCGTTAACAAGCATGATTCTTTATTTAAGTTCATTAAATAAAAGATCCAGAGGGAATGCAGATAAAACACTTATTAACACCATAAAAAGAGTACAAAATCAAACAGAGAACTTGAAGGAATTAGTCGATGATTTACTTGATGTTTCAAGATTAAATACAGGAAAGCTAAGGTATAATTATGAAAAATTTGAAATTAATAAATTAATAAATGAAGTCGTGAATGCCCTCCAGGAAACTACACCTCAAAAAATTATCTTAACTAAAAGTAAACCCGCGGAAGTATTGGGAGATAAATTTAGAATAAACCAGGTTTTAATGAACCTTATCTCTAATGCTATTAAATATTCGTCTCAGGAAGGTGAAATTAAGATCCATTTAAGAATAAATAAAAATGAAGTAATTATTAGTGTTAAAGATTCAGGAATTGGAATTAAAAAATCTGAATTAAACAAAATTTTCGATAGACTTTACCAGGTAACTGATGATCAAGAAAAGACATTTCCTGGACTTGGTATGGGACTTTATATTTCTAAGGAGATAATTGACAAGCATAATGGTAAAATCTGGGTAGAGAGTGAAAAAAGCAAAGGTTCTACTTTCTTTTTCACATTACCTGTAAAATAAAATTATGGCAAAGAAAATATTAGTAGTTGATGACGAAGAAAGCATATTAGACGCAGTGAAATTAATTCTCGTTGATGAAGGTTATACTGTTAAGACAATTTTTAAGGGAGACGAGGTTTATAAACAAGTAGAAACTTTTGAACCAGATGTAATTCTCCTGGATGTCTTAATGTCAGGAAAAGATGGCAGAATTATTTGCAAAAATTTAAAAACCAATCCCAATACAAAAGATATTCCTATAATTATGATCTCAGCACATCCAAGTGCCGGTGAAACAATGAATGATTACAAGGCAGATGATTTTTTACCAAAGCCTTTTAAAGTAGACGAACTGTTAGATATTTTGGATAAATATTTAAGCTAGATGTGCCCCGGATGAGGGAAAATTTGTGATAGTTTTAATAACTTCTGGCAATTCGTTTAATTTTTCTGCCACTTTTTCAGCGTCCTCACTTTTACAAATTACGTGAACATCCTGACCAGTGTTAATAGTAAAGTAACATTCAAGTCCATCACGGCGCAAACTCTGAACATATTTCATAACTGCGACAGTTCCTGGTGTCCAATAAAAAAGTGGCGGATTTGAGGTGAACAAGATCGAATGAAATTCCAAAGCTTCTCTTTCTACTATGTCTCCAAATTCTGAAAAGTTTTTTTCCTCTATCAAGCGTTTGACGTTTTTTATTTTTTCTGGAATTCCCTCTAGTCTCTTTTCAAAAAATATTCCAGACCTAGCAGACTTTTGCCCTTCGCTAGTTGCAAGGAATTTTTTCTCAGTGCTAACAACTGCAATAACATCAGCAATCTGAAAATGATCAGGTGGAAAAACAGACTCAGCATAAGACTCTTCGCTTGTGTCTCCATCAAGCCACTCTACAAATCCATCAGGAATTGAACGGCAAGCGGATCCAGATCCTTGGCGAGCTAAAATAGATAAATCTTTTTTAGAAAGCTTTAGGCCGGCTGCAGAAACTCCTGCTAAAGTTAGCGCTGCAAAACCAGATGCAGATGAAGAAAGACCGGTGCCGGTTGGAAAATTATTTTCTGTTACTATTTTTACTTTTTTATGGTTATTTGCTAGTTTTCTAATTCGATCGATATGCTTTATGGCTCTATTATTTTCTAGGTCTTCAACTTTTCCGTTAAAACTAACATGATCATTTTCAAAATCACCAAACTCTACAGTTGTAGTCGTAAGAAGCGTTGAAAGATTCATGGAAATACTCCCGTTTTCAGGAAGTCTCAAAACCTCATCTTTTCTTCCCCAATACTTTACGAATGCGATATTTGATGGAGCAACTGCAGTTATTTTCATATTAATTCAAAGTATTCGAATATATTTATTATACCATCCTCGTTAACGTGTCCACCCACATAACTCTGAGAATCATCTAAATCAATCATTTCTTTTAACTGATCAGATGCGTTTTTCATAACTCCTTTATAACCGCAAATTTCTAAAAATTCCCAGTCATGCATTGTATCCCCAACACCTAAAACTTCACCCAAAGAAACATTTAAATACTTAGCTAAATATTTTACTCCGTCTCTTTTCGATACATTCTTAGAAGTAATAACCATAACCTGCACTGGATCAATAATAGGGTTCGTAGACCAGTTAGAATGTTTTAAATTTTTGTGCTTATTAACTATACTTTCAATTCTTTTTTTATCATTATCATCAAAAGCATAAATATTTATTTTTGTAATATTTTCCTGAAGAACTGAGTCAAATGCTGAAATTAACTTTGGGCTTTTTCCTGCAAACTGTGAATACTTCTTAGTAAAATTATTTTCTAAATCTTCCCTGAGGTAATACCCTTCGGTTGTAAAAAGACAAAGATAGGTGCCTTCAAGATCTTTTAATATTCTGCGAATCTCCTCAGTAGGCAGAGAACTAACATGAATAATATCATTCTGGATTGGATTAAAAATTACAGCTCCCCCATCTGCAATATGTGGATTATCAATACCTACAGTCTTTATGTTTTCTGCTGCAGCAAAACTTGGCTTTCCAGATAAAAAACAAACAGGAATTCCCTTGTCATGAATTTTTCTAATGGTTTCTGAAACTTTCTTGCTGGGCTGAGGAAAATTAACGCCCACATTATTTCCAACAATTACTCCGTCGATATCAAGAACTATTGCTTTGATCATCTTCAACTCTTACTCCTTCTGCATTTGTTTTAATCTCCATAATTTCTCCTCCGGCGTCTGTAATTCCTTTTCTTATTTCAGTCAAACTTTCCACTGGACCAAAAGCAATCATACAATCTCCCCCACCTGCTCCAGATAATTTTCCACCATATGCTCCTCCGCTTACAGCCCCATCAATCATTTGATCAAGCTTTTCAATACTTACTCCGAGCTCTTTTAACAATGCCTGGTTCTCAATCATTAATTTTCCTACCTCTTCCCAATTCTCGTTTATAATTTCTGGTTTTGCTTTTTCTACAAGCGCATCAATTTCACTATAAATTTCATCAAGTCTAGATTGATTATCTGCAAACTTTTCTTTAACAGCATTAATTAAAGTTACTGTGTCAGCTTTTATCCCAGAATATCCGACTATCAATGGCAAATGCTCAATCGCTAATGGCTCAATAGTTTTTCCACCTGTTAAGAAATAAAGAGTTCCTCCATAAACTGCAGCAGCTACATCAAATCCTGATCCTTTTCCTTGAATATCAAGAACTGCTTTATATGCTAAATCAAAAACTCCTTTGTTATCTAATTTCAAATCAAACAATTCCGATAGAGCTTTTAAAGCACAAACAGTTGAGGCCGAAGAAGATCCAAATCCAAACTTAGAAGAAAATTCTGAAGAGGTCGTAACTCTTATTCCTTTGTCCAAGCCAAACTTTTCATAAATATTTTTTGTATTCTTCTTGTATTTTTCAAATTGGTGAACCTGACTGTT
>CAYXTY010000001.1:19922-28918 GCA_964468505.1 uncultured Gammaproteobacteria bacterium | reverse complement strand
TTTCATAAATATTTTTTACAGCAATTTCTACAAACTTTGCACCTTTTGGAATATCGCCAACTCCAAGCTCCGAAATAGGTTTTTTATAGCCTATGACATCGACGTCAGTTGCTTCTAATTCAAAATTTGGCTCATCAATTAATTCAGCAGTTAATTTAATTCTTTGGTCAACTGCAGTTACAAGACATGGGTGATCATACACAACAGCATGTTCTCCAAATAGCATTAATTTCCCAGGCGCCGATACAGTAACTTTATTCATATATTAAAATTGTACTACAACTGCTGATGGAGCAAGTGTTCTAATTCGTGGCTCGGTAGGTCTTAACGGTTTTTCTGCTTTAATAACTAATACCGGAAAATCTATACCTGCTGGATTATTTTCTCCTCCTCTAACATTAAACCTTTGTTTAAAATATCGTGGCTCTGAAGCCAACATTTGATCCATCTGTGCTCTTTGAGCATCGTCTATTTGTCCCCCATTTACCCAGTCTGTGGTTCTCACTTGACTTACATAGTCGTCAATACCTGTTACTCTAAAACCCGCATTATTTAGCAAACTTACCCATTGATCTTCTGTGGGAATATTACATCTACCCCTTGCTGCTATATCTCTTCCGCTTAATTCTTGTTTTGCACTATGATGCCTATTTGTTCTTGCTTTCATTCCATCTGGGGAAACCATATCCGCAACAACCAAAACTCCTCCTGGCCTTAAAGCATCATTTATTCCTGTTAAAACTGCTGCCTGCTGATCCTCTCGAATATCCTTAAGTCCATATCTAACAACAGCAACATCTGCTTGTGGAACTCCGGATAAATCTCTAACATCTGTTTGAATTCTTCCAATTCCTTCTGGAACTTTTAATAAACTCCCCTCACTTGCTTCTACTGCAAAATATTCATGCTGTGGAGATCTATCTCTTAAAGCTGCTCCCACTTTTCCAGGACCCGACATTAAATCTAAAACCACAGCTTGTCCAACAAAATCTACAAGCCCAGTAGCTCGATGTATCATGTCATACATACCCTGATCGGTATAAGTCTTGGGTCCTAAATCCCACTTTCTTGCTTCGTATATTTTGGGCATATCTGGAGCCGGTACCTGACCTGGCCTTGCATCTGGTGCTGTCATATTTTTTCCTCTCTTAATCCCTCTACTCCTAATGTTAACTGTGAGGGATCTAATTGGTGTGATTTTAGCACTTCTTTTAATTTTTGCAAATCGGTGTGATAAATAAGAATTATTCCTGTAGCTTTTGTAGTTCCTCCAGCTCCACAAATCTTAGCAGCTCCGCCTGATTCCTCTATATCTCGAATTATTTTTTTAACATATTCTGAAACTACACCAATTTTTTCCAGATTTTTTTCACCCATTTTTATGATTTCTGTTATTTGTTTTGGAATATTTTTTTCTAAAGCTAAATATAGATCTTTTACTAATTCTTCCTGTCTATCCATTATTTCTTGAACAAATAATTCATTTTCTGTAAATAAATTTCTTACTTTGCTCACCATTTCTCCGGTCGACTCATCGGGAGTTCCAGTATTTATAATATAAAAATTATTTCTTATTTCATCACTAACTCCAAAAGGCAATGGCTTTACGCCCTCATCTTTTTTAAATCTCACAAGCCCTCCATAATTTGATGTAGAATTATCCCCTCCCGATGGCTTACCATGTTTTTTTTGTTCTGCTAAAAATGCAATTTCGTTAACTGT
Organism: uncultured Gammaproteobacteria bacterium; assembly: GCA_964468505.1. Lineage (GTDB taxonomy): Bacteria > Patescibacteriota > Microgenomatia > Levybacterales > UBA12049 > 2-01-FULL-39-10-A. The sequence continues at coordinate 27,196 of CAYXTY010000001.1, read as the reverse complement.
TTTCTTATCAATTTTTTTATTTATGAACAAAGTCAGGGCACCGATAATTGAGACTGATAACGCGCCAGATGAACCCATTCCGCACCCAACGGGAATGTCAGAATTAATATAAAGCTCAAATCCCTCTAGATCATTAATCTCATGATGATCAAGAAATTGTCCGATAACTATAAATGGATAATCCAGTGGGTCGCGAGTTATAGATTTTAATAATGAAATGTCATTATTCTTATCGTAGGTATTCCAATCAGACTCTGCTTTTTTAAACTTTTCTAATACTTCTTTAACGGAAAGTATTAATTCTTTTTTGTAATTTACAGAAGTAACTTTAACGCCAGTTTCTGCGGACTCTATTTCAACAAATGTCCTTTTATCTACAGCTACAAGAATCGCTGGTTTATTATAGACAACTGCATGTTCTCCTAATAAATGTAATTTTCCTGGAGCGGAAACTTTTATGTTTTTCATACTGGTTTAAATTTAATATGATATGCGATAACTCCTTCTATATCTCCATTAAAAGATCTCCTTAAAACAGCTACTACTTTCTGTCCTTTTTTTAGATCCTCCTCTTCCCAATCAACAAGCTGGCCAATCATTCTTTCTTTATTTTCGTATTCAATTATAACAACTGGATATGGAGCTTCGTGATGAAAAGCGCGCGGCGGAACTCTAACAATAGTCCAGTTTAGGATAATGCCAGTTCTTCCGATATGGCTCGCAACATTTTTTTGTCTTCTCCAAAGCTTTACTGGTGTTGTAATCATATTTGTATTATGTGAACTGCCGCGACAGCTCCCGATCCTCCTACATTATGTGTAATTCCAATTTTTGCTCCCTTAACTTGTCTTTCACCGGCTTCCCCTCTTAATTGAGTTGTGATCTCTACAACTTGCTTAATACCAGTCGCTCCTACCGGATGACCGCAAGCTTTAAGCCCACCAGAAGGGTTTGTAATAATTTTTCCTATCCCAATTGTCATTTTTCCGCTTTCAATATCGCGTGCTCCTTCTCCTCTTTTAGAAAAACCTAGATCTTCTACAGCAATTGCTTCAGCTATAGAAAAGCAGTCGTGAATTTCCGCAATATCTATATCTGCGGGTTTTAGACCAGCTTTTTTATACGCTCTTTCAGATGCACTAACTACAGAATTTAAACTCACAAAAGATTTTCTTGAATGAAGAGCCAGGGTATCTGTTCCAACTTCACTTGCAGTTATATATACATTTTTACTTTTTCGAGGCTTACTACTTATAATAGCCGCAGAGGCACCATCAGAAATTGGTGAACAGTCAAGAAGTTTTAATGGATCCGCAATTCGCCCACTTTTCATAACATCCTCAACGGTAATTTGTTTTCTGAATTGAGCTTTATCATTTAAAAATCCATGAAAGTGATTTTTTACAGAAATAGAAGCCAGTGTTTCCTCTGTTACTTTATATTTATCCATATAAGCTTGCGCCATTAATGCATAAATTCCAGGAAATGTAGCTCCGGCCATCCTCTCGTTATCAGATCCAGCGGCCATAAGCCCTGTTGTTACATCATCTTGGGAAGAATCTGTCATCTTCTCAATTCCTAATACCAAAACTGTTTCATACTGACCACTTAAAATACTATTTACTCCGCTATTTAAAGCAAGACCTCCTGAAGCACATGCGCCCTCTACTCTAATTGCAGGGACTAATAACCCCAATTCTTCTGCAAAAAATGCTCCAAGGTTTGCCTGATTTCCTAAAATTCCCGCAAGCATATTTCCGACATACAGTGCATCTATATCAGTCGCTTTTAAATTTGCATCCTTAAGCGCCCCCTGAATAGCTTGTCTCGCTAAAGCACGTGGGGATTTATTCCAAAGTTCTCCAAATTCAGTTGTTGAAACTCCTAAAATATTTACTTTCATAATGTATGCATTTGTTTTAAATATTGTGCGTAACTCACATATTTCTTATCTGCAATCTGGTCCTCAACCTTAATCGCTTTACTTTGCTTTAAAGAAATATTTCTTGTAGCTTTAAAAATAAATCCATCTGATCCGGCCCCAGAACCGTAACTTACAAAAAATATTTTTTGACCGGGTTTTGCTATGTCCAGAACAGCTGCGAGTCCTGTCAAAGAAGATGCAGAGTATGGATTCCCAATCCGGTCAACTATTAATGATGGCTCAAGCTGCTCTTTTGTAAATCCGATTTTTTTCGCTGCAACCCTTGGAAATTTTCCATTTGGCATATGGAAAACGCAGTAATCAAAATCTTCTACTTTTAATTTACTTTTTGTGAGTAATTTTTTTGCTTCATTAATTACGTGCATAAAATATGCAGGTTCTCCTGTAAATCTTCCAAAATGAGATGGATATCGCATTCCGTCTCTTCTCCAAAAATCTGGAGTATCTGAAGTGAATGATGACGTATCTAAAATATCCGCAATGATTTCAGTTTTTTTAGATCCTAAAATAAAAGCTGCTCCTGCTGAGGCTGCAGTATACTCCAATGCATCGTGTGGTTTTCCTTGAGCAGTATCAGAACCGATCGCAAGTCCATATTCCGCTTGTCCGCTTTCAATCAAAGAATTTGCAATTTGCATTCCCGCAGTTGCAGCCTTACATGCGAATTCCAGATCAGCTGCCATATAATCTGGGCCAATTTGTAAATATTCTGCAGCGATGGACGAAGAAGGATTTACGGCATATGGGTGGCTTTCAGATCCAAAATAAACGCATCCTATTTTACTTGGATTTGTTCCTGCCATTTTAAAAGCACGTTTTCCTGCTTCAATTCCAATCGTAATTGCATCCTCATCAATTGCAGGAACTGATTTTTCAAAAACTCTCAAACCATTTTTTATTTCATCTTCGTCTTTTTTCCAAACCTCGGCAATATCAGATAATTTTATTCTGTATCTTGGAATATAAACTCCGTATCCAACAATTCCAGCCATATTATTTCTTACCCCTTCCTAATTCGTTATGTGCTTTTCCTAAGCTTCCTTCTGACAAGCTTGATAAAAGTGATATTTCCCCGGCAAGCACTGCTACTCCAATTATTTCTGCAAATTTTTCTACATTTCCTGCGCCAGTTACGCCAAGTAAACCAAGCGCTTCTTTTTGTGTTCCCAGTCCTGTCCCTCCGCCAACTGCTCCAATATTTAGCGCTGGAAGATAAACAGAAACATGAAGATTTCCATTTTTCAAAACTTTCGCAGTCGTAATTCCCATACTTCCTTCTACCACATGTGCCGGATCCTGACCAGTTGCAATAAACATACCGGCTATTATATTAGCGTATTGTGCATTAAATCCTAAAGATCCACTCATGGCTGACCCTATCATACATTTTGCAAGCCAGACATCAAAGAATTTTTCCGAATTAGTTTTTAAGGTTTTTTCCAAAACATCTTTTGTTAAAATTACTTCACTCCACACTTTAAATCCCCTGTTATTTATAAAATTTATCCATGCAGGTTTTTTATCAATATCATAGTTTCCTGCAACTGCGATGAGCACGGCTCCTGTTTCTTTTTCAATTAATCTACTCATAACCTCACTTGCAATTGTTACCATATTCATTCCCATGGCTTCACTTGTATCAAAATAAAAACGCACAAATATATATGTCGAAAGTCCACTTACTTTGGCTTTTTTAAATTTCAAATGTGAGGAGGTTTTCTCGGCTTCTTCTCTAAGTTTTTCTTCATTTTCCTTTATCCATTTATAAACTCTTTTCTGCTCAGTAAGAGATTTAACCTCAAATACAGGACCTCGGGTTTGTCCAACTCTATAAGCAAATGAGCTTGCTCCTCCAGAAAGAGTAATAGCTTTAGCGCCTCGGCTAACTGAAGCTACCAATGCTCCTTCGGTGGTTGCAAGAGGAATGAATAAATCACTTTCAAACGAGGAACCTTTTACTTTAATTGGACCGGCAATACCGAGTGGTATTTGGGCAACTCCTATCATATTTTCGCAATTTCTGGCAGAAGCCACACTTTCATCAAGCGAATAACTGCCGATATTTTCTAACTTCGTGCCTAATTCTTTCTCAATTGCCTCTCTCCGAAGCTTTACTGAGCTAAAATCTCTTAGGTTCATAAACAAAAATGGGCGCAATATGCCCTCAGTATTATAGTCGTAAATATTTTCTAAATCATTCGGAGCAAAAAATTGTATAATATGAGGGTGAGAAGCCTAATAGACGAAGTTTTAAAAGGAGATCCAGAGGCAGTTACAGATTTTTATAAATCTAATTCACCCAAGATCCTAAAGTACCTACTCAAACATTTACCGAGTAAAGAAGATGCTGATGATCTAACAAATGATGTCTTCTTTGAAGCAATTGATTCTCTTTATCTTCTTAATAAAGAAGACAACCTGCAGGCCTGGCTTTATAAAATCGCTCACAACAAAATGGTTGATTACTACAGAAAAAGGAAAATTAAATCACTTCTCCTCTCTCAAATGCCATACCTTGAAATAATTTCCAATGAAATTCATCAACCAGAATTTCAGTTTGAAAAAGATAGAGTTCGCGACAAAATAGAAAAAACCTTAATTAGTCTTTCCGAAAAATATCAAAAAGTCCTAAGACTTCATTATGAAGAAGGAATTTCAGTAAGAGAAATTGCTTCCCGACTTAACATGTCATTTAAAGCGACAGAATCTCTTTTATTTAGAGCGAGAAAACAATTCCAAATTGCTTATGAACGAAAATGAATTTATCTTAAAACTCCAGGAAAGAGCCCGCACTCAGGAGAAAATTGTTAGAGACATGCCGCTCTCAAGTATGTTCTCTACCGTTAGTCTTTGGCTTGGAAGACATCCATATAGAATTTTAGTGCCCCTGGCTTTCATATTAACCTTACTTTTCCGCGGAGTTTTGGGTCCAAAATATACAGACTTTGTTCTTTATATATTTAGAACAATATGAAGAAAAGAACATTTTTTATATACGTTGCATATGTGTGGACAAAAACTTTACTCGGTCTCACATTTCATCCATATAGTTCAGTAAGAGAAACCCTGAGACGCCCTGTTCTTCTTCCTGTAATCGTTAGCCCATTGATAGGTCTTGGAGTTCTGTTAATTGTGGGAAAGCTTACTTCTCTTTTAATCACAGTCTATGATTTAAAAAGGGAATTGATAGGAATTATTCTTAGCACCACTCTAATTTCAATCGTTTTCTGGCAGCTTCTCCTTCTCTATCTTCTGCTAAGCTTTGTAACCGCCTACCTAAAAAGACGATAAGCTAGCATTTTTAGCCTCGATAAGATAAAATTACCATACATTGCCAGATCATCTAATGGTAGGATAGCGGACTCTGAATCCGCTCATCTTGGTTCGAATCCAAGTCTGGCAGCAAAGAAAATTAGCCTTAGTCATCTATATCACATTATACCTCTGCAGATTTGGATTCGAACTAATATTACTAGATAAATCTATGTGTTAGAATTATTTCATGAGAAAAATTATTGTTGTTGAATTTATTACACTTGACGGTGTAATGCAAGCTCCGGGTGGTTCTAAAGAAGATACTGCTGAGGGTTTCAAGTTTGGCGGATGGATGGGCCCCTACTTTGATGAAGATGGCGGGAAAGAAATGGAAAAACAAATGAAAGAGACCGTCGGATTACTCCTGGGACGAAAAACATATGAAATCTTTTCGGGATTTTGGCCGCATCATGCTACAAAGACAGAAGGTTGGCCACAAATAAACAAAATTCCAAAATATGTAATGTCCAAAACCTTAAAAAATCCGACCTGGGAAAACACAGAAGTGTTAAAAGAGATTATTGCATTAAAAGAGCTAAAGAAATCAACCGGTCCTGACCTACAGGTGTACGGAAGTAGCAATCTTATTCAATCATTAATGAAGAACGATTTGGTAGATGAACTTTGGCTAAAAATATTTCCCATTACACTTGGGACAGGAAAACGATTGTTTGAAAAAGGTACAATACCTGCTGCCTTCAAATTATATAAATCCAAAGTTACTCCAAGTGGTACTTTCTTTGGCTATTACAAACGTGCGGGAGATGTCAAAACCGAAGACATAGCATAGGTGTTTACGTAGTTAACAAATGCCAGCATGGTAATTCGGAATATAAAATTGCCCTTCTGAAGACTGCCAAAAAGTTCGAATAGCGTCTATGTCCGACAGCAGTTTTATAAAGCATACTATTCTTGAATATCAATAATAATATATTGACAAACGATAAATAATAGCTTAGAATTGGAAACATGAAACGAAGCTCGACATTATTCCTGAGGTTTGTTATTTGTCTTCTTGCACTTGGAGCTCTTGCTGCCATGATCTGGTTTCCCCAAACTGAGGGAAGAGCTGCTAACTTAGACCTTATAAGTATTTATAAAGATCCTCTCATTATTTATGTTTATATAGCATCCACACCATTTTTTATCGGGTTATACCAAGCATTCAAATTATTAAATCTTATTGATGCTGATAAAGCTTTTTCCCAAGCAGCTGTAAATACTCTTCGAAACATGAAGTACGCCTCCCTAAGTCTAATTGGGTTTATTTTATTAGCAATTCTATTTATTCGATTCTTTGCTAATGGTGACGATCCAGCAGGCCCAACAATGCTTGGAATTATTGCATCATTCGCAGTCGCTGTTATCGCCACCGCTGCTACCCTCTTTCAAAAACTTTTCCAAAATGCAGTAGATCTTAAATCAGAAAACGATCTCACAGTTTAGAAAGGCAGGATATGGGAATAATTATTAATATTGATGTTATGTTAGCTCGTCGTAAGATGAGCGTTACGGAGCTTACGGAAAAAGTAGGAATTACGATGGCTAATCTTTCTATTTTAAAAAATGGAAAAGCAAGAGCGATCCGCTTTTCGACACTTGAAGCGATTTGTAAAGCACTCGACTGTCAGCCCGGAGACATTTTGGAATATAAAAACGATAATGAATAGATACTAGAATTAAAGGAGGTGAATAAATGAAAACAAAAAATACAAATTTAATAATTCAAAATAAAGACATAGTTGGTGTATTTGCTGTTACAACTGGAATATTAACGCTACCTTTAATAGGTATGCAATTCAGTCAGGATGTTGATTGGACAATTTTCGACTTTCTAATAATGGGTACGCTTATTTCTGGAGCAGGATTATTGATGGTATGGGTAAAAAGAACAATTAAGAGCCCAACCCATAGAGCAGCTATTATAGTTGCGATATTAGCAGCATTATTTATAACTTGGATACATATTGCTGTAGGAATTGTAGACACTTGGCCATTTGCTGGAAGTTAAAAA
>CAYXTY010000001.1:3970-19822 GCA_964468505.1 uncultured Gammaproteobacteria bacterium | reverse complement strand
ACCAAATACCTCTCGACCACACTTCTCAATTGCAAATTTAAACAGGTCTTGACAAAAATTAGCAGTCGTATTATATTATTGCTAATAAGTTTTAGGAAAGGAGGTGAGTAAAATGGCATACGACCTAGTTCCAAAAAGTTTTTTCTCATTCCCATCAATTCAATTACCTTCAATCTGGAATGATGATGACGAATGGCTAACTTCTCCAAGTAGTCCAAGTGGTTTATCTGTATCGGAAGATGAAAATAAAATCTATATCGAAGCAGCACTTCCCGGCATAAACCCTGAAAATATTGAGATAACAACTCAAGATGGCTATTTATGGATTAGAGGAGAAATGAGAGAAGAAGAAAAAGATAAAAATAGGAAATACTACAGAGAAGCTACTAAATTCTTCTCATATAGGGTTGCAGTCCCGGGAGATATTGATCAAAATATAGATCCTACAGCAACTTATAAGCATGGGGTCATGACTGTTGCTTTCATGAAATCTCCAAAATCTCAACCTAAAAAAATCCAAGTTCAGTTACCAGCGGGAAAGTAGCTAAAAACTAAAAAGGGCTCCACTTTAATAGCGGAGCCCTTTTTTAATCAAATTGCAAATCTTACATTTTCACTACATATCTTTTATAAGTTTATAAACAATTGCTAATAATATAATGCCATGACTAAATACGGTAAAAGAGCACAAGACAAAGTTCATATCGCAATGCACGAAATGAAAGAAGGAAAACTAAAAAGTAGTAGCGGTGATAAGGTTATAAACCCGAAACAAGCAATCGCAATCGGTCTTTCAGAAGCTCGCGAAGAAGGAGCAAAAGTCCCAAAGAAAAAGAGATAAATATATGAACTTAATTAAAAATTATGGTCTGTCCATTATTTTATTTACTTTCTTTGCATTATCCTGGGGAGGACAGGCATATTTTCAGTGGAACGAGTTTGTTTCAAAACAGGAAGAACATAACGTAGAAGCAACACTTAAAGATTTTAAAGATGAATTTTTAAGCGCAACATTTGAAAATTGGCAATCAGAATTCCTACAACTATTTTCATTCGTAGTGCTAGCCACATATTTTATTCATAAAGGAAGTCCTCAGTCAAAAGACGGAGACGAAGAAATAAGAAAAATGCTAAAAGATATTCAGAGGAAATTAGAAACAAAAAAGAGAAAGTAATTTTATATTTTTTTTAAAAAATTTATGATGACTTCTCCTGTTTTTTCAGGTTGTTCGTAGGAAGGACTATGCCCTGATTCCTCGACTATTGAAACTGATAAATTAGGGTTCTTAGATTTTTTTAGAAAATTATAAGCAGTCTGCTCTGAAACATATTTATCATTTGAACCAAACACTAAAAGCGTCCTATTGGGAATAATCTCTAATTCTTTATCAAAGATATATTCCATTATCGCAACCCCAAGCTGAATATATGACTTTCCTTTCACCTTTTTTCTGCCAGGCACTGAATAGAGATCGATCTTTTTTTTATTAAATTGATAAGCATGAATGTATTTTTCAATAAAATAAGCACTATATGGATTTTTAATTATCATCTCTGCCGCCTGATGGGCCAATTTTGAATTTGCTGAAAATGATAGCAACATTGCATAAATATCTTTTATTAATTTTGTCTTACGTCTATTTAAAATCGTCCCTATTAAAATTATGTCAAACTTATAATCATTCGCTAATGCTACATAGGATGCTACAAAAGTACCAGATGATGCTCCCACGATTGCCCTTGGATTTGGAACGTACTTATCAATAAAATAGGACACATATTCATTAATAATCTCAAGGGAATAATTCGGCAAAACATCTGAATCTCCAAATCCAGGCAAATCTAGCATATAAAGCTTATAATGTGGGGCAAGCTCCTTAGCTAATAATGTCCATCCAATCCAAGAATTAGACCAACCATGAATAAAAATTAGAGCTTCGCCTTTTCCAACCTCTGCAACATTTAAATAAATATCTTTAACTTTATATTTACTCGTTTTAATAATAAACTCACTGCTTTTCTTCTTCATATATTTTATAGAGGTCAAATGCGCGACTTGAGGTTTTTTATAATTTGATCTCGGCCTTCAATTTTTACCATTGTTTCAATCAGAGGGAGCCCCTGTTCTTTTCCAGTAATCAAAAAGTAAATTATCTTCATAGAAACATTTTCCTGATCTCTAAAATTCTTAAGATGATTTAAGATTATATCTTCTCTCCAGTCCGTGTGATTAATTTTTTCCAAAACTTCTAAGAGCATTTTTGCAGAATCTTTCTCTTCCTTCGTAAACTCTCTTTGTTTTTGTGGGGCATTTACTAGATTTCTAAATTCAGAAAGTTTTTTCATTCTACTTTGAGCAAGTCCAATCAATAATCCTACGTGTTTACTATCAAAAATTACGCTAAATTCCCTGTCCGTCCTATAAAACTTTTCAAGCCTTTTCTTAAGTTCTCCTGGATCCATATTTCGAATCCACATTCCATTTATCCATTCAAGTTTTGCAAGATCAAAAATTGGACCAACTGGTTTTAAATCTTTTGGATCAAATAAATCTACAAACTCTGAGATTTCAAAAACTTCTTTTTGCTCTGGATGACTCCATCCCATAAGTGCTAGAAAATTAAGAATCGCTTCAGGTAAAAATCCCTCTTCTTTATACCAATCAACACTTGCATGGCCATGTCTTTTAGATAATTTAGACTTATCTGGATTTCTTAAAACTGGGGTATGATAAAACTTAGGCTTTTCCCAACCAAAATATTCATAAAGTAAGATGTGCTTTGGAAGACTCGAGAGCCACTCTTCTCCCCTAACAACATCCGTTATCTCCATCAGGTGATCATCAATAATAACTGCGAGATGATAGGTGGGAAACCCATCAGACTTCATCAGAACTGTATCTTCAATTAGATTTGAATCAAACTCCACATCTCCTCTTATTTCATCCCGCCCTATAAGCTTTGAATTTTCTGGAATTCTAAGGCGAAGAACGTGAGGCTCCGAAAGCCTTGTCTTTGATTCTTCAATATTTAAATCTCTACAATGGCCATCATACATTGTAGGCTGATGGCTCGCAGTTTGACTTGCTCTAAGAGCGTCGAGTCTTTCTTTTGAACAGAAACAGTAATACGCTCCACCTTTTTTAATTAACTCATCTGCATACTTGGCATAAGTTTCAAGTCTTTCTGATTGGCGATATGGCCCAAAACCTCCACCTTTCCTAACGCTTTCATCTTCAGACAGAGAAAACCAATCAATTGCTTCAAAAATTTTATCCTCTGAACCTTCCACGAAACGAGCTCTATCTGTATCTTCAATTCTTACTAAAAACTTTCCCTTATTTCTTCTGGCATATGCATAATCAAACAGTGCCTGATAAACAGTACCTATGTGTGGAAAGCCAGTTGGGCTCGGTGCAACTCTAGTTCTTATCATAGTCATTTGCATTGTAGCTAAAATCTCCTTTATACTCAATATATGCCCACGACCCTTAGCAAATTTAAGAGTCAGTTTTTAGTTGTGGCCAAATGGGCCACAATAGTTATTGGAATTCTGATAGCAATTTTTGTGTTGATAAAAGTTTTCTTTATTATTAAAGAAATTATATCCCCTACGCCACCTCCGCCACCTACTGTTTCTTTTGGCAAACTTCCTCCGATCTTTTTTCCTGAGAGTATAAATAAAAAATTCACATACTCAGTGGATACCCTAAGCGGAGAACTTCCCTCACTTCCTGATAGAACAAAAGTTTATGAAATGGAAAAGCCAGGACCTGATCTTCTTGCAGTCCAGCGTGCAAATGAAAAAGTCTCTTCTCTTGGTTTTAATAACAAACCAGAACAGCTCTCTGACATTCAATATCGCTGGACAAGTCCAGGACCTCCAGCAAAAAGCCTCGTACTGAATGTAAACATGGCTTCTTTTACTCTCTATTCACCGTTCTTAAGTGACCCAACGGTTCTTTCTGGCGCCACACTTGGAAATCAAGAGGACGCACTTTCAACTGCTAAAACATTTTTAAATGCTTTGGGACTTTACCCAGAAGATATTGATGATGAAAAAACAAGAATTGAATTATTTTCAATCAATAATGAGGTCCTGGGTCCTGCTGAAAGCTTATCTCGCGCAAAATTAATAAGCGTCTCTTATTTCCAGACGGATAAAGATGAATTGAAAATGGTTTATCCTGGTGGAACAAATTCCCCAATGAATCTTGTGATTGGTGCAGGAGAAAGAGAACCCCAAGTGGTTAATGCCAGATTCTTCTATCAGCGGTCTACTGAAGAATCAGCGACATATCCTATTAAAACAGCGCAGGAAGCATTTGAAGAATTAAAAAATGGCAAAGGCAGAGTCGTAAATCAAACAGGTGATAATTTGGAAATTGTAATTAAAAATGTTTATTTGGGATTATATTCAGAAGGAAAACAGCAGGAATATTTAATGCCTGTAATTGTTTTTGAGGGAAGTAATAATTTTATGGCTTATGTTTCTGCAGTTAAGGACGAATGGATAGAAAAGTAATATTATTATTTAGATAATTTAATAAAATTTCTGTATCTCCAAACCTATCCTGACTTTGCATAACTACAAATATTAAATCGGCATTTTCATTGGGAAGATTTCGGGAAGTTACAAGCACTTGTCCAGCACCATCCGTAAAACCAGTTTTCACTCCACTGACTCCAGGAATATCTAATAAAATATTTATATTTCTTGCTATGTATTTACTGCCATCCAAACTTTGGATCTGCCTACTTTTAGTAGCGACCACTTTTGAAAATACCTCGTTTTCTAATGCGATACTAGTGAGTCTTGCTAAGTCAATTGCAGTCGTATAATCTTTCTCATCAAGAAGGCCAATCGGTTCTTCGAAATAAGTGTCCAACAAATTATAAGCCTTCGCTTTCTCGTTCATTCTTGCTACAAATGCTTTCTCTCCTCCAGGATAATTTTCTGCAATTGCCTGCGTCGCATCATTTGAAGAAGGAAGCATCATCGCGTAAAGCAAATCTTCAAATGTGAATTGCTCATTTAGCGGAAATCTTAAAGTAGTCCCCTCTACATTAGATTTATAAATAGTTAAAATATCAGATGGCTCGTAATATTCTAGCGCTACAAGTGAGGTCATAATTTTAGTTGTAGAAGCGGGTGAAAATCTTATATTTGGATTTTTTTCAAACAAAACTACCTGAGAGTCTTTATCGATTACAACAGCGCCCTGTGCAGAAATAACTGGAGCAAGTGAAAAATTTACCTGAGGATATCGCGCTGGAGTAAAATTAATAGGATTTGTGTAGATTCCAATTAATGAGTTTTGTTTTTTAAGCTCAATATTAAGAAGCGCTAAAAAACTAAATGCGGCAAAAACGATTACTAAAGTAACGAAGTAGACGATTTTTACTTTATTTATCTTTGGGAAATGTTTCATCCATTTTTACTTTGTGACAATTTTAATTCCTAATTCCTTAAGCTGTTCCTCTGAAATTGCAGCTGGCGCGTCCATAACGGAAGTCCTTCCAGTTGAAGTCATTGGAAATGCCATTGCTTCCTTTATGGAAGCTTCTCCCTTAAGAAGTGCTATGTGACGATCGAGCCCTAAAGCTATTCCTCCATGAGGAGGTGCACCAAATGAAAATGCTTCGATCATGTGTCCAACACTTTCCTCAACCTGCGCATCCGTGTAACCCATTATCTTATACGTAGCTCTCAAAATTTCAGGAGTATGGGCCCTGATACTTCCTCCGCCTGCTTCTAAGCCATTGCAAACCAAATCATATTGAGTAGTTGTGATTTGATCAATATTTTCGCCTTTCATTAACCAGTCTAAATGCTCCGGAATCGGCATACTGAAAGGATTATGAGTAAATGTCCATCCACTCTTGCTATCAAATTTATCTGATGCCTCCGTAGTGCTAGTTTTTCTAAAGAAAGGAAAGTCTGTGACCCATGCAAAAGCTAATACTCCATTTTTCTTATCTTCATCAGATCGCAAATCAAACTTATCAGCACCATATTTTTCCATTGCATCTTTATATGAAACTACTGGAAATGTTTCGTCTTTTAATTTTCCGCCCACAGCTTTTACTGATTCTTTTACAACATCTTCAACCGTAGACATAACGTCCTCTCGGTTTACAAAACTCATTTCCAAATCTAACTGTGTATGCTCAAATCCTCTATCAGCTCTTAAATCTTCATCACGAAGACAATGCGGAAACTGGAAATATCTTTCAAATCCGGCTACCATTAGAAGCTGCTTGTACTGCTGTGGACTCTGTGGAAGTGCATAAAATTTACCTGGCTGAAAACGAGATGGCACTATAAAATCTCTCGCTCCTTCCATAGTAGCTTTAGATAGAATTGGAGTTTCAATTTCTACAAAATCTTTTTTAACGAGTGCCCCACGAAGTGCCTGCATATAGTCACTTCTAAGCCTGATATTGTCCTGCATTCTTGGGCGTCTGAGATCTAAATATCTATACTTCAAACGAACTTCCTCATTTATATCTAGCCCATCACTTGTAACATCAAATGGTGGAGTTTCCGCTTTATTAAGAATTTTTACGCCCAAAACTTCTAGCTCCACTGTTCCCGTAAGGAGATCCTTATTTACATTTCTCTCCGGCCTAGCATTAATTTTTCCAGTAATTTCTACCACAAACTCCGGTCTTAATTCCTGAGCCGAAGCGTGTGCCTCCGGAGAACTACTTGGAATTACCACAGCTTGGATTTTTCCCGATCTATCCCGTAGATCTAAGAAGATTAATTTCCCGTGATCGCGCCTTATATCTATCCAACCTTGTATTAAAACCTCCTCGCCAACCTTATTTACAGTGTCTTTTATGAGCGTTCTTTGCATAACCGTATTGTATATTTTTGTGCGTAAATTGACAATAGCCTCAAATGGATTTATACTACATGCCTATATTATGAGAATACCTGGAGGACAAGAAGGCGAACCAAGCTTTGATCCTGATAACATGGAAAAATGGATGGGGCCATATATCGAAGTTGAAGAAGGTGGAAATTACCCATCAGAAGTAGTCACTCCTGTAGCGCACGCAGTTTACGATCGACCTAGGAGAAAAGGATATCAACGAAGAACAGTGTTAGTTGAATTTCCAAGTTTTCAACCTGTTCAAGTTGATCGACTTCCTGAAGGAACAATGCTAGTTATGGCAGGAGCGGCTTCTGATCAAGCTATAGAAGCAGCAAAAGCAAGGGCCAGAGAGACTGGAATGCTTCCTCAAGTAGAATCAGCAGCAGCACCAGCTTTAACTCCCAAAGCATTAAAGCCTCGACCTGCATAAATTAATTTAGCCTCAGTTTTGATTGACATACTACTATAAGCTATGCTAGAATCACCCAACTATGCCACCTGAATCAGTAAAAACTGAAATAATAAAAGACGCAGGTACAACTATTACCACTCGAAAAAATAAGAGTGAAGGAACACCTGCGATTGCAGATCCCACACCTACAGGTCCTACCTCAAAACCAAATCATGTACATAATTTTCATTTCTTAAGACAAGATGTTTTCCCAGTATCATTATTAACCGGAGAACCACATCCAGTTGACGTTTTTAATCCTGAAAAAGATCCAACTCCAATGCCTACCATTGGGCATGCTGTTAGATATATTAGACGAATATCTGAATCAATGGTCGAACTTCCCGTAGTACCACCCAAAAAAGATATAAAGAATCCTAAGGTAGCAGCAACAGTAGAGGAAAGAAGAGATGCTATAAAACAAGAAAGAAGAAGGTTAAGAACAAACGCACCACTTAGAACTGAGTTTAGAATGCATATTCAGGAAGTCAGATCAACCCTAGGGGAAATAAAAAGTTATATGGATGTAAAAACAACAGGTGAAATTTTTGAAAAATTTAGAACCATGACAGGCGCTGAGCGATCAGCATTAAGAAAAAGAATTAATGAAATGTTCTTAGATAACGCGGGAATTCCATATGATTATGAAACACAATGGCCGGCAGGAATAATTAGAGAATTTGCACAACAAGCAGATAATTTTTGGGCGAAAACTAGACAAAATGGTGGAGTCTTAAGTGGCATTGGAGATGTCATAGACTTACCAGAAGATGTCAAAGAAAGAGATGACATACTAAGCTTAATTGAGTCAATGTTCACAAGTGAAGACCCAGAGGTTAAGTATCGTGCTGGTTTAAAACTTCATTCTATGAAGCTCCGCAGAAATATTTTCGCATGGAGAGAAAAAAACAAAGTTATTCAAGAAGCGTTAAATAATGCTCAAAGCGTGAATAGGTCAAAATCCGTTGAAGGAGAAAGAACAACATTTGTTAATTTCCTTATCGACAATGTCTGGGAAGGCGGATCCGATGCAACCATCACTTATGCCACCGTACATGACACTACAGATAAGGATGACTATAGTGTTGTTGAAGTAAGAGAATTCCCAAATGATCAGTTTGCTGAAGAAAGAAAAAAAAGAGACTCAAACAATCAAAACCCTAAAAACAACAAAGTAAGAATCCACACCTTGCCAGTTAGAACAACAACATTTCGCGGTCAATCTATACAAGCCCATATTACAGATAGAGGCATAAAAGATGATGATTCAATATTTATAAAAATGATGCGAACAGGAGAAATGGATCCAGAAAAAATTATAAAAGATGACCAGGGAGCGATATTAATTGCAAGAAATGTAGGTCAGGCTAGGAAGCTACTAGACAGAATAAGAGAAGCTTCTAGAAAATCTGGAAAACAAATTGAAATTTATGATGTTGAAGATAATCTTGATGGATCCACAACAAGAGATACGCTAAACCCTGTGAGTGATCCTGATATGCGCGTACTGAAAGTTAGATTACAATTCGATGGAGAAAATTATGAGGTCATGATCCATACACTTCAAACGGATGCAGATTATAAACTTAGGGACAGAACAGGACACGGTGAATACGCTATAAGAAGATGGTTTGGGTCAGGTAGAATATACACACATCATGTTCCGGATGAAATTTATCAAAAGAAAGTGGTTGAACCATACGGAACAGCAGACGAAGTTCACGACATGCTAGTTTCTACTCATAGAGCTTCCAAAAGAGCAGGGTTTATTTAATCTGCCTTTTTTATATCTCTAATTTTCAGTTCAATTTTTTTATTTCCATTCCATTCGTTTAACTCAATCGAATAAACGACATCTACATTGTCTCCTATTTTTAAATCCAAACTTTTATCATAGTTAAATAAGATTCCGCCAATTATAGTTTTATCTTTTTTAAACTCAATCTTAATGTGTTTGCTTTCTTTTCCCACAAATTTCATCGCTGCGATTTCCAAACCTTTACTTAGAAAAACAGGAGATGGGTTTTTCATTCCAAATGGTTCAAGTTTTAATAATTCTCCAAACAAATCCAAATTAACTAGCCCAATCGATAACTCACAATCAATTTTTAATTTCCGAGTTAAATGTTCTTTTGAAATTAATTTTTCTGCGAGCTCTTCAAGTTTTTTCTCTAGAAGTTCTAGTTTTTTTGTTTCAACCGTAAAACCTGCTGCCATTGGATGTCCTCCGGCATCAACCAAAAATTCAGATGCTTCTCTTATAAATTCGATGATATTCAAACCTGACACAGAACGAGCTGATGCTTTACTAAATTCTTCCCCTTTTGACAAAACGATTGACGGTAAATAATATTCTTCTGTAAGACGCCCTGCGACCAAACCAATTACGCCCGGCTGATAACTTTCGTGATACACAAATAAAAGTTTTTTAGAAATTTTTCCTGATGCAGCATGTTTTGCATGTTCTACAGTCTCAGCAGTTATTTGCTGCCTATTTCTATTTGTCTCTCCAATCGTCCTTGCTAAATTTTTTGCTTTCTTTTCGTCTTTAGTGCAAAGAAGTCGCAAGCTATCCATCCCCTCTTCGAGTCGCCCCATGGCATTAAGCCTGGGTGCAATAATATGTCCAATTTCATAAGTACCTATTATTTCTGGATCTAGCACTGCTTCTTCAAATAGCGAAACCAAACCAACTCTTTTAGTTTCTCTTAAATATTTCAAGCCAAACTTTACTAAAATTCTACTTTGTTCTGTTAATGGAACTAAATCAGCAATAGTCGCAATCGTTACTAAATCCAAATGTTTTTTTAAGTCGGTTTTTCCTTTTATTTTTTCCTCTAAAAATCTTGACAAAAACCACCCGACTGCTGATCCGCAAACTTTAGTTGAATGAACAATTGAAAAAGCGTTTGGTAATTTTTGTGCCCTGACATGATGGTCGGTAATAATTACATCTAGTCCCAAACTATTTGCAAAATCTACTCCCTCAAATGCGACAATTCCATTGTCCACAGTTACAACCATTTTTGTATCCGGATATTTCTCCATCATCCCCTCTACGCCCTTTTTTGAAAGGCCATAACCCTCAGTTATTCTGTTAGGAATATACGGCATTACATTTGCACCTAACGCGTTTAAAGACTCCCAAAGAATAGCAGCGCCAGTTATTCCATCGGCATCATAATCTCCAAAAATAATTATTAGCTCTTTTTTTCCAATCGCTTCATTAACTCTCTTTAAAGTTTTCGTGAGGTCATTTTTATTTATTCCAAGCAAATTAATATCTAAATATTCAAGCTGAGGATTCAAAAAATTATCGATTTCTTTTTTGGTTTTAATCTCCCGGTTTTCAAGTAAAACGTTAATTAATTTTTGAGGTTCAAACTTATTTTCGTCAAATTTTATTTCACTTTGTAGGTCCCACTTTTTCATCTGCTATACTATATCAGAGCGCAAATTTTAATGAAAGATTTGATTCCACCAAGTGTTTTAAAAATCCATGACAGTCTTGAAAAAAATAACTTTGAAGCATATTTTGTCGGCGGATCAGTAAGAAATATTATTCTAAATTTACCCGTTAAAGACTGGGATCTTACGACAAACGCTACTCCAGAACAGATCTTAAAACTTTTCCCAGACGGGTACTACAATAATGACTTTGGAACTGTGGGAATTCCCTTAGATGAGAAGACAATTGTTGAAGTTACCACTTATAGAACAGAGCAGGGTTTTTCAAACAAAAGGCATCCTGACAAAGTCGCCTGGGGAAAAACAATTGAGGAAGATCTAAGTAGACGTGATTTTACGATTAATGCTATCGCTCTTCGTTTTCCAAAAAACAAACAAGCTGAACCTGAATTTATTGATCCCTATGATGGGCAGACAGACATAAAAAATAAAATCATTAGAACTGTAGGTGCACCTTCGGAAAGATTTAAAGAAGACGCACTTAGACTACTCCGAGCAATTAGATTTGCTACAGTTCTTTCTTTTGACATTGATGATGCGACCGGAAAAGAACTCGTTTCGGATGCGCCCCTAATCCAACAAATCTCATATGAGCGTATTAGAGATGAACTATTAAAAATTTTAGCAAGCGAAAATCCATCCAAAGGAATCTTGCTTTTAAAAGATGCAGGGCTTTTGAAATTTATAATTCCTGAACTTCTGGAAGGAATTAATGTTTCTCAGGTTAGACCTGGACGTCATCACACAACTGATGTTTTTACACATAACATTATGTCTCTTAAATATTGCCCGTCAACTGACCCTATCGTTAGATTTGCGACTCTTATTCACGATGTTGGAAAACCAAAAGTCCGTGGAGTTGATAATGACGGATTAGTCACTTTTTATAATCATGAAGTAGCAGGAGCAAAACTCGCTTACGAAATTTGCGAAAGATTAAAGTTTTCTAAAATTGAAAGAAACAGAGTTATTAGTTTAATTAGGTGGCATATGTTTTCAGTGGATGACAAAATAACTGACGCAGCTGTCCGAAGATTTATAAGACGCATTGGCGTAGAAAATGTTAAAGATTTAATAGATTTAAGAATTGGCGATAGATTAGGGAGCGGCACCGAAACAGCAGAATCCTGGAGACTTAAGCTATTTAAAGACAGGATAGAAAAAGAGCTTGCACCTGCTGCATTTTCAATTAATGATCTGGCAATTGACGGAAATGATGTAATGAAGATTTTAGACATAAAACCAGGAAAAGAAATTGGAGAAATTTTACAAAAATTATTCGAAGAAATAGATGAAGATCAATCAAAAAATACCAAAGAATATTTAACTAAAAGAGTTAAGGAAATTTCTGCATGATATATCGATATATAATTTTTTAAAAATCAAACCCACCCAATTACTTATTTTTGATAGAAGTATTTAATATGCTATTATCTATTCATGGTTAAAAAAGTTTTAGAGGTAAATAATTTAACAAAAAAGTTTGGTGAATTTACTGCAGTGGACGAAATTTCCTTTTCATTAAAAGAGGGAGAAATTTTAGGTCTTCTTGGACCAAACGGTGCTGGAAAAACTACAAGTATTTACATGCTTTTAGATGTGATGTCCCCAACATCTGGAGACATAATTTATTTTGGAAAAAAATTTAGAGAAGACAGAAGTGGAATTTTAAAAAAAATTAATTACTCTTCGGCATACATTTCCCTCCCTTGGTTTTTTACAATTGATCAGGTTCTTTCTGTTTTTGCAGATTTGTATGAAGTTCCTAACAAGAAAAAAAGAATTGATAAATTATTAGAAGAATTTGAAATAATTCATCTTAGAAAAAAAGCAGTTCACACTTTATCTGCTGGAGAAAGAGCAAGGCTACTTTTAACAAAAGCTTTCATAAATTATCCCGAAATTATTTTACTTGATGAACCGACTGCTTCCCTTGACCCAGATATTGCAGTAAAAATAAGAAAATTTTTAAAGAAAGAACAAGAGGAATATAAAGTTAGCATGCTTTTTACTTCGCATAACATGACAGAGGTCGAAGAAATGTGCGACAGAGTGATTTTTCTAAATCACGGAAAAATTATGGCGGAAGACACACCGGAAAATCTTGCAAGACAAATTACAGATTCTCATATCGAGATTTTAATTAAAGATTCAGGGACAGCAGAAAAACATTTTAAGAAAAATAACGTTAATTTTTTAAAGGACGGGAATATTTTTAATTTAAATATTAAGACAGAAGAAATATCAAAAATATTAACTAATCTATCATCTGAAAAAATTGAATTCCAGGATATTAGCGTCAACAAACCAGACCTTGAGGACTATTTCTTAAAATATTCAAAAGGCCAAAGACCTGAAGGAGGAGGAAAATGAGCTTAAGAAGAATTTACGCCATGAACAAAAGATATTTCTATACCTTAATTCATAGCTATGACAGATTAAGCGATATGTTTTATTGGCCAATAATGGATATTTTAATTTGGGGATTAACTGGAATTTATTTTGCAAAATTAAGTACAAATCCTGAAGAAACCACGACGGTTCTCTTAACAGGTTTAATTTTTTGGATAATTACCTGGCGAACACAATACGAAGTAACCGTAAATCTGCTTACTGAAATGTGGGATAAAAATTTAGTAAATTTATTTTCATCTCCATTAAAAATGTCAGAATGGATATCCTCAGTTATGATTTACGGCGGAATAAAAATGTTTGCAAGTCTTCTTTTCTCAGCATCCATTGCTTTTGTTTTATATGGCTATGATTTCTTTCGATTCGGCTGGTGGATAGTTCCATTTGCGATTAATCTTTGTATTATGGGATGGGCAATTGGTTTTAGCGTAGCATCTCTTATTATTAAATATGGACAAAAAGTTCAAACACTTGCATGGACCGGTGCATATATACTCGTGCCATTTTCAGCTATTTATTACCCCGCAGCAATTCTTCCTGATTGGGCTATTCAAATTTCGACAATTATTCCTGCAAGTTATGTTTTTGAAGCAATGCGAGAACACATAAAAAGTGGAAGCGTGAGCATTGATAAGTTAATTATAAGCTTTGCATTAAGCGTTACTTATTTGCTATTATCAATCTTACTGTTTACATGGGCATTTAACAAAAGTAAACAAAAAGGACTCGGAAGATTAATTTAATGGATAAGAAAACATTACAACAAGATCTAATAGCTGCGATGAAAGCCGGGGATGAGACTAAAAAGTCCACTATCCGCATGCTTATGTCATCTATCAATTATTATCAAACTGAAAAAGGCGGGGCCGGTTATGAGGCCACTCCTGAAGATATTTTAACGGTTGTTGAAAAAGAAGCTAAAAAAAGACGTGATTCAATTACTGAATATGAAAAGGCGGAGCGTCAGGATTTAGTAGATAAAGAAACAGCTGAACTTATAATCCTAGAAGAATATCTTCCAGAAAAAATGCCAGAAGATGAAGTCGCTAAAATAGTTGAAGAAACAATTTCTGAAACTGGAGCAACATCAATTGCTGATATGGGAAAACTTATGGGAGCTTTAAATGGAAAACTTAAAGGAAAAGCCGATATGGGAATGGTCTCAAATTTAGTTCGACAAAAACTCTCCTAGTCCTTCTTAGACCTTTTCAAACTCCATTCATGCCAGGCAACTAATATTGGGGTAGCATTGAAAATTGATGAATATGTTCCTGAAATCATTCCAATAAATAATGCTACAACAAACCACCTTATGCTTTCTCCTCCAAATAATAGCAATGCAAACAAAACCAAAAGAACAGTAATCGAGTTATTTAAAGATCTTCCTATTGTTTGAACAATAGAGTCATTTGCAACTTTTGCAAAATTTCCTCCTCCATTTTTCTCAAGATTCTCACGCATTCTGTCAAAAACAACAATCGTGTCATGAACTGAAAATCCAATTACTGTCAAAAGTGCTGTAACAAACAAACTGTCAATTTCTACATGCAGGAAATGTCCTAGAATTGAAAATACTCCGACCACCACAAGAACATCATGAACTAAAGCTATAATCGTAGAGACTCCAAAACGAATAGAACTTGCGGGCTTTGGAACTTTTCTAAAAACCCAGGAAATATAAATTACCACTAAAAGTGAGGCTACTAGAACAGCTTTAATAGCGTTTTTGGTTGTTTCTCCTCCAATAGTTGGCCCAATCGTAGAGAATTCCTGCTGCTTAGCATCTTTGTATTTTACCGAGAGATCTTTTACAAACTCACTGTTTTGTTTTTGATCAATTTCTTCAGTTCTTACTATGGCAAGCTTACTTGAAGTCTCAATCGAAGAAACTTTTATATTTTGTTCCTCAAGGGTGTTTCTTAAGAAGTCTTTTTGCTCGTTAGTAACTTCACTAGAAAACGAAACAGACATTCGGGATCCACCTGTAAATTCAATCGAAAGATTTAACCCAAAAAGAGCGAGCGAAATTAAACCTGGAATCATTACAAGTAATGAAATCGCAAACCATATTTTTTTTCTTCCAATTATATCCATATTATCTATAAGCTATTTTTAACAATGTTTTCGTAACTGTTATTGCTGAGAACATAGAAATTACAACTCCAATTGCTAAAATTAACGCAAATCCTCTGACAATTCCAGTGCCAAAACTATATAAAATTACACACGTGATAATTGTTGAAACATTAGAATCCCTAATCGACATCCAGGCATTTGAAAATCCAAGATCAATAGCGCTTGATTTACTCTTTCCTGATCTCATTTCTTCTTTTATTCTTTCAAAAATAAGAATATTTGCGTCAACAGCCATACCAATAGACAAAATCAAACCTGCTACGCCGGCTAAAGTTAAAGTGATTCCAAACGGAGTAAGACTACTTAATTTAAAGACTGCCAAATTAAATAATGTGTAAAGAAGAAGAGCTATACTCGCGATCACTCCAAGCCTTCCATAAATCGAGACCATAAACACTACAACAGTTATAAATCCTATTATCCCTGCAATCAAACTTTTCTTAAGCGACTCCTGTCCCAAAGTTGGACCCACTACATGCTGCTCTAAAACTGTAAGCTTTAC
>CAYXTY010000001.1:0-3870 GCA_964468505.1 uncultured Gammaproteobacteria bacterium | reverse complement strand
TTAATAGGATACTCACCTGATGCTATAACGTCGGCTGCAACGGAAGCGGTAGGCTCCCAAAATGTAAGCTGCGCAGTTGACCCTATGAGATTAATTGCCTGACTTACGTCAGTTACACCAGGAAGCTCTACGATAATTCTTGAATCGTTATTTACTTTGGCAGTCTGAATTAATGGCTCAGATACTCCAAACAAATTAATACGGCGCTCAATTACCTCTCTGGCGCTTTCTAACGCTTGGTCTCTCTCTCCAGCTGGCAATTTTTCAACCTCAGCTTTAAAATTAAGGCTTACTCCACCTTTTAAATCAAGACCTTGTCTAAATGAAATTTCTTTAGGGATATTAAGCTTTTGTAAAACCGTATTGGAGTTATATTTAATTTCGCGGTCAAAACCTAGCAGGTTAATTCTGCCTGGAAGATTTATAAAGGCAGCAAGCAATGTTAAAACTATTATAAAAGCGAAAAGGAGCCGCGGATTTTTCATGAAAGCATATTTTCTTCGTCACCAATTAGCATAACACGAGAATCGTAAAGAATGGAAAGAATAAATGGATCTCTTTTCTTTTTTCTAAAATCAAATTCCTCTTCTGTCATAACTGTATAATTTATTTCTGTATCAAGCCTCTTTTCTTCTTCGCGAACTAAAAGTGCGAGCTCTGGCAAAACCACAGCTCCGACTACTAATAAATCTACATCCTCAGGGCCTTTTGGCAATCTTCTTGCAAACTTTCCGGAAAACATTACGTATTTAAGACGTCCAAGTTTTACTCTATTTTTAAGAATATTTTCTCCAAGTCCTACAGTTTTACTTCCAATTTTTAATAAATCAAAATAAAATTCGTAATTTTTTGAAAGGAAATAATAGACCCTGTTGGCACGAGGCTCCTTTGTGAGGATTCCTTTTTTTTCTAAGTAAGATAACTCGCGTCTAACTGCATTTATCTCGTCCCCTGTGCGCCTTACGAGCTCACGAACGTGATACATCTCTGAAGGATTGGACAGGAATACGTTCAGAAGCTTTACGCGGGATCTTGATGTTATAAGATCTGAAAGCATAGTGAATACTAACAGTTATTTTACTCGATCTAGGGGGATTAGTAAACTATGTCAAACTATTTCACATCCAAGACGCCTTCAGTTGGCAGTATGTGGAACCAAATCTTACCTCTACTAAATTCAATCTCTTCCCCATTTTCGTCCTCTATCACAGTTTTGTCAGTTCTTGTTTTCTTGCTCCAGCTTCCCTCTATTTCTTTTCCATCCATAAGTATCACAGCATCCCCGGTTCCCACAGTGTCATATAGAAGATGAGCGTTATTTTCATAGCCATC
Organism: uncultured Gammaproteobacteria bacterium; assembly: GCA_964468505.1. Taxonomy (GTDB): domain Bacteria; phylum Patescibacteriota; class Microgenomatia; order Levybacterales; family UBA12049; genus 2-01-FULL-39-10-A. The sequence goes on along the minus strand of CAYXTY010000001.1, from coordinate 2,538 downwards.
GTTTGCACTACTCTCAATCTGATAAAGAACTACGATAGTTTTAGCTGTTACTGGCTTATTTGTATTCTTATCTAGATGCGGAGCTCCTCCATTTTTTCTACTATATTCGTTCGAGGTTTTATTATATGTCCAATCTATAAAATATTCGTCATAACCATCCCAATGCTCTACGTGAATGGTCTTAGTTTTACCTCTTGCTGAACTAGCAGCTTCATCTTTAAACTTATATGGAGTAAATCCTTCGTCCCATGGAGTTCCATCTTCACCCTCTACACCGAGTCCTCTTTCCTCTTCTGCAAATTCCCACAACTTACTAGTCGTAGAGTACATAGTGTGCTCCGTAGCTGTAGCATGTCCTAATCTATTGTAATCTCTCCAGAAAGTTGGGAATCCGATCGAGAACTGATTAAGGTCATTATATCCACCCCATCCATAATCATTTATTTGAGATAGTGCATCTGCTGGGCCTGGGGTATTTGCGCCTCCTACATGAGCGTACAAAGGACTATCGCCATATTCTGACATCCAGTCAAGGAAGTATGTTCTCGCACTTCTAATAGGCCCTACTTGAACTGGAGCATTACAGTAATAAATGTTTAAAGTTCTGGTTATTCCACCCTCTGCGACTGCTTCATAGGTTATGTCTGCTGCGTTGAGGCCTGACTGTGGACGAGCATTCTCATGATTCTCGATCATCACTCCAAGAGGCCTGTGTTTTTCCCACCAATCTTTTTGCTGTTTTGAATATTTTGCGCCATTTAGAGGACACGCTTCTGTCTTTGGGAGTGCATCGTCAAAAACTAATTCACCATCAGCACCTTTAGTAGCTGGCGGAATAGGTGAAGTAAATCTTTGCGCTAGTGGAGATTTAGCAAATAAGAAATATGAGGCTCCTGTTGCGAGTAAATAAACAACAAAAGCAATTAGAATAATCTTTTTATCTTTAAGCATAAATTATGATTTCTTTAAACTTCCAGCTTCTTTCAAAGCCTTCTTTTCATCATCGGACAGCTCATGCTCTGTGCCTTTACCGTTTATAACTCTCTTAGCATACCATCTAAGACCGGACCTAGAATAGAGCCCCGATATAATCACTCCCGTGTCAGTATTGTCTAGTAAGGACAATATGAAACTCTGATCTCCTCCCGTATCCTTGAAAGGATTAAATCGTAAAAGGCCAACTTTCTGTATATGAAATTGACCCTCTTGTTCTATTCTATCATATAGACTTCGTAGCATTTCAATATCCTTTTTAGTCTTCGCTTCCGATTTTAAAACGTCCTCTAATAATGCTTTGAGTCCATCTTTTCCAACACCATCAGACAGCTTATTATAGTGAACAAGCATACGCCAGAAAAGAATTGTAAGAAAGGCTGTCCAAATAGAAACAACCAATAGTATTATGAGCGTAATGTTACCTAACATAGTGTTCCATTGTTACTCCTTGACAGGCATGATGTCAATAGTGTATCTTGCCTTATGTAGCTTTAAATCAAGGCTACAGTCTAAAAAATGGCAAAGAAGAAAACTAGAAAACAAAAGATTCTTGCCGATTCTCGACACATCGTCTATCACCTTGAAAATGAAACCTCTGCTCAAGTAAGTCACCCTCGTGAGAAAAAATCAAAACTAGAATTACCAGACATGCCTCGACCTAGCCAAACCATCGCTTTAAGCCCTAACTCACATGTAGCTACAGACTTAAGAAAAACTGTTATCGTAACTGGCGTTATTCTTTTAGCTCAGATAATTCTTTTCATAGTTTTAAATAGCATGTAAGTTTTTACTTATATTGAAGGGGGGTGAAATATTATGGCAGAAATGTATTGTGTAAAATGTAGAGCTAAGAGAGATGATCCTAGTGCTACACCAGTGACCATGAAAAATGGAAAACCTGCAATGAAAGGAAAGTGTCCAGTCTGTGGTACAGGAATGTACAAGATCGGAAAAGCTTAACTAGCAGATTTCTTTCTTGGACATCCTTAATTTGGAATCCAAGAAACATGATTGAAAAATCCCCGAAAGGGGATTTTTCTTTTATTCGCAGCAGGGGTCTTTGTAGCCACAGTTAGGACAATATGCGTCCCGTGAGCCAGGCATATCTCCCATTGGAGTCGAACAAACTGGACAGTTTTGGGTTCGAAGATCTTTCCGAGGTTTATTCTTCACCTTCATAGTGGATTAATTTGTACACTTTTAGGACTGAAACGTCCCATTGGCCTGCGACTTCTGCTCTTCCAAACCCTGCGATCTCCTGACGCGATTCCCCAAGCGGATAACATGGATTGGTTTCGCAGACGACAAATAATTGATCTGAAACACTTTTTCTATCGGGGTCTTGATCTAATCCTAAAATCGTCACTGGCTCTCTTCCATCAAGCTTAAAGAAATATCTATATGCATGATCTGAATTTCCAATTCCGCTAATTGAAAAGTTATAAGGTTTTCCTTCAGATTTTGAAATTACAAAATCAGAAATTTGCTTAACCTGCCTAACCTGATTATTTCCTGGAACCGCGATTGGATTAAATTTAAGAT